>NZ_VLKF01000001.1:2406306-2707094 GCF_007994135.1 Modestobacter roseus | reverse complement strand
CAAGACCGTCGGTGACGGGGTGCTGTTCACCTGCGCCGACGCCGTCGACGCGGTGGAGATCGCGCTGCGGCTGCCGGTGGAGTGGTCGGCCGACGACCGCCCGCCGCTGCGGGTCGGGGCCGCCTACGGGCCGGTGCTCACCCGGCTCGGCGACGTGTACTCCCCGGTGGTCAACCTGGCCAGCCGCTTGACCTCGATCGCGCGGCCGTCCACCGTGCTGGTCGACCGGGAGCTGGCCCGCCGGTTGCTCGGCTCGCCCGCCTACCGGGTCCGGCCGCTGCGGCAGGTGTCGGTCCGTGGCTACGACCAGCTGCGGCCCTGGCTGGTCCGCCGGCGCGAGGCCGGCGACGTGCCGGGCGTCGCGGCGCTGGAGCAGCTGCTCGACGAGATCGCCCACGACGTGCTGCGGCGCGGCTCGGACGAGCCACCGGCCTGACCGGGGAACCCGGTCGACCGCCGCGCAGGGCGGTGGGCACGATGTGCGGGTGTCCGCCACCCTGCTGGCCCGCGGCCTCGCCGCCGGCCACGGTGCCCGTGTCCTGTTCACCGGCCTCGACCTCGTCGTGGCCCCCGGCGACGTCGTCGGGCTGGTGGGGGTCAACGGCGCCGGCAAGTCCACCCTGCTGCAGACCCTGGCCGGTCGGCTGCCCGCCGAGTCCGGTGACGTCGCGCTGTCCCCGCCGTCGGCGACCGTGGGCTACCTGCCCCAGGAGCACGAGCGCCGTCCCGGGGAGACGGTGCTCGACGCGCTCGCCCGGCGGACGGGGGTCGACGCGGCGCAGCGGGCCCTGGACGCCGCCACCGACGCACTGACCGCGGGGGAGGCCGGCGCCGACGACGCCTACGCCGACGCGCTGGAGCGCTGGCTGGCCCTGGGCGGGGCCGACCTCGCCGAGCGCGCCGAGGAGGTGGTGGCCGGCGTCGCCCCCGGGGTGGCGCTGGACGCCGCGATGACCGGTCTGTCCGGTGGCCAGGCGGCCCGGGTGGGGCTCGCCTCGCTGCTGCTGTCCCGCTACGACGTGCTGCTGCTCGACGAGCCGACCAACGACCTGGACCTGGCCGGTCTGGACCAGCTGGAGCGGTTCGTGGGCGGCCTGCGCGCGGGCGTGGTGCTGGTCAGCCACGACCGCGAGTTCCTCGCGCGGACGGTCACCCGGGTGGTCGAGCTGGACCTCGCCCAGCAGCTGGTCCGCGTGCACGACGGCGGCTACGAGGCATACCTGGCCGAGCGGGAGGTGGCCCGGCGGCACGCCCGCGAGGAGTACGAGGAGTTCGCCGACACGAAGGCGTCGCTGGAGGCGCGGGGGCGGATGCAGCGCAACTGGATGGCCAAGGGCGTGCGCGACTCGATCAAGAAGAGCAAGGACGGCGACAAGCACATCAAGGCCGCCAACCGGGCCAGCTCGGAGAAGCAGGCGGCGAAGGCCAAGCAGACCGAGCGGCGGATCGAGCGGCTGGAGGTGGTCGAGGAGCCGCGCAAGGAGTGGGAGCTGCGGATGGAGATCGCCGCCGCGCCCCGGGCCGGTGACGTCGTCGCCACGCTGCGCGGCGCCGTCGTCCGCCGCGGCGGCTTCCAGCTGGGCCCGGTCGACCTGCAGGTCGGCTGGGGTGACCGGCTGGCGATCACCGGCGCCAACGGGTCGGGCAAGAGCACCCTGCTCGCGGCCCTGCTGGGCCGGCTGCCGCTGGACGACGGCGCCGCCGCCCTGGGCCCCGGGGTGCGGCTGGGCGAGGTCGACCAGGCGCGCGGGCTCTTCCTCGGCGACGAGCCGCTCGCCCTCGCCTTCGGCCGGCAGGTGCCCGACTGGCCCGACGCCGAGGTGCGCACCCTGCTGGCGAAGTTCGGCCTGCGCGCCGACCACGTGCTGCGCCCGGCCGCGACGCTCTCCCCGGGGGAGCGGACCCGGGCCGCGCTGGCGCTGCTGCAGGCCCGCGGGGTGAACGTGCTGGTGCTCGACGAGCCGACCAACCACCTGGACCTGCCGGCGATCGAGCAGCTGGAGCAGGCGCTGGCCGACTACCCGGGCACGCTGCTGCTGGTCACCCACGACCGGCGGATGCTCGAGGCCGTGCACACCACCCGGCGGCTGCTGGTCAGCGACGGCATCGTCCGGGACGCCTGACGCGGGGTGGCCTCGGGAACGACGACGCCCGCCCGGCCAGTGGCCGGGCGGGCGGTCTCGGTGCTGCGGTGAGCCTCGGGGCTGTGGGTGCCCCCGGCAGGATTCGAACCTGCGCCCCTGCCTCCGGAGGGCAGTGCTCTATCCCCTGAGCTACGGGGGCTCGTTCCGCGGCGACCGGTCTCCCGGCGCCGGGAGAGAAACTACCAGCCCGGGTGACCGGCCGGGCCGACGGGGTCAGGGGGTGGGGTCAGGGGAAGGGGAGCGGCTCCGCCCCGCGGTCGCGGAGCATGTCGACCATCGTCGCGGTCTCCGCCGTCTGGCTCTGCGCCATCGACTCCGCCAGTCGCTGCACGGCGGCCCGCTGCGCGTGCTCCTCGCCGTACTCGGCCATCTCCAGCCCGCCCTGGTGGTGCCGGGTCATCAGCTGCAGGAACAGCACGTCGAGCTCGTCGCCGGTCGCGGCGCGCAGCTCCGCCAGCTCGGCGTCGGTGGCCATCCCCGGCATCAGCGCCGCATCCTCGGCAGCGCCGTCGCCGTGGCCCGCGTGGTCCATCCCGGCCATGTCGGCCATCTCGCCGTCGTCCATCCAGCCCATGACCTCACCGCTGGTGAGCGGCAGCCCCCACAGCGACAGCCAGCCCTGCATCCGGCCGACCTGGTTGGTCTGGGTGGCCGAGATGTCGAAGGCCAGCTGCTGCACCTCCGGGTCCTCGCTGCGGGTGAGCGCGAGGTTGGCCATCTGCACGGCCTGCAGGTGGTGGCGGGACATGTCCCGGGCGAACCCGGCGTCGACCGAGTCCGCGGCCGGGGTCTCCTCCGAGCCGATGCCGAGCGCGACGGCCAGGCCGCCACCGGCCACCAGCATGCCGACGGCGATCACGCCGACCAGCAGGGCGGTCAGCCAGCGGGGCCGTCCCGGGGCGGGGTGCCCGGTCTCCGGTGCCGTCATCAGGGCGTGCCGGTGGCGTCGGCCGCCGGGGTCTCGCTCACCGGGGCGTCGCTCGGGACGCCGCTCATGTCCGGCTCACCCGCGCCGGCGTAGCGGCTCTCGTCGCCGACGACCAGCGGGTCGCTGAGGAAGGCGGGGTTGTCGCAGCTGGCGCCCGGCTCGGGGTGGAAGTCGGCGTTGAGGGTGAAGAAGTCGACGTACTGCTCGACCCGCTCGTCGGTGGCCGAGTCGACGGTCAGCTGGTGGTTCCAGGACTGCAGGCTGATCGGCGCACCCTGGCCCGGCCACGGGGAGAGCATCAGGCCCTGGCGCCCGTCGACCAGCTCCTCCAGCGTGGCGACGTCGTCGTCGCTGGTGAGGTCGGGGTCGTAGGTGATCCAGGTCGAACCGTGCTCCAGGCTGTGCACCGCGTTCTCGGGGCGGATCTGCGCGTCGTAGACCGTGCCGGTGCAGTCGGCCCACTCGTTGTCGTGCGGCCCGCCCACCGGCGGGGTCTCCACGTAGTCGACCCCGGTGACGACGTGCTCGGCGCCGGCGTAGTCGTAGGTCTCCAGCCCCTCGAGCTGGTCGGCGGAGGTGATCCGGTTCGCGTTGGACCGGTTCACCGTGACGACGGCGTAGGTGAGGATCGCGGCCGCGAAGACGGCGACCGCGACCGCCGCGGCGATCAGCCCCCAGGGCCGCTGCGGCGTCACCACGTTGGCCGGCGGCCGGGTGCGCCCGCGCCCGCCGGACTGCTGTACCCCTGGCCGAGATGCCCCCGACCCCCCACGGGAGGCGCCACCGGACGGGCGACCGGTTCCGGGCTTGGGGTCCTTGGCCAACTGTCTCTCCTCGCAGGTGCTGCTCCGCGGGCGCCTGGTGCCCCCGCAGGTCGCGGCCCGGGGCTGGCCCGGACGGTCGCGAGTCTAGGTCGCCGACCTGTGCGGACCCTGGACGTCGCCGACCTGTCCGGCCCGGGGCGCCGAGCCGCTCAGTACGCTCGCCGGGTGACACCCGAGCAGCTCAGTGACGTCGTCCGGTCCGCTGTCGCGGCGGCCGTGGAGCGCGGCGACCTCGCCGTCGCCGTCCCGGAGGACGTCGTCATCGAGCGCCCGAAGAACCCCGAGCACGGTGACTACGCGACCAACGTGGCGCTCCGGCTGGCCAAGCCGGCCGCGCGGCCGCCGCGCGAGGTGGCCGAGGTGCTGGCCGCGCAGCTGCGCGAGCACGAGGGCGTGGCGGCGGTCGACGTCGCCGGCCCCGGCTTCCTCAACGTCACCCTGGCCAAGGACGCGCTCGGGCAGATCGCCGTCCGGGTGGTGACCGCGGGGGAGGCCTACGGGCGCACCACGGTGCTGGCCGGGCAGCGGCTGAATCTGGAGTTCGTCTCGGCCAACCCGACCGGCCCGGTGCACATCGGCGGCACCCGGTGGGCTGCGGTCGGTGATGCGCTCGGCCGGCTGCTCACCGCCAGCGGCGCGGAGGTCTCCCGGGAGTACTACTTCAACGACGCGGGCTCGCAGATCGACCGGTTCGCCCGCAGCCTGCAGGCCGCGGCGCTGGGCCGGCCGGTGCCCGAGGACGGCTACGCCGGCGACTACATCGGCGAGATCGCCGCCCAGGTCGTCGCGGCGGAGCCCGGCGTCCTGGAGCTCCCCGCCCCCGAGCAGCAGGAGCGCTTCCGGGTGCGCGGCGTCGAGCTGATGTTCGCCGAGATCAAGCGCAGCCTGGCCGGCTTCGGCGTCGTCTTCGACACCTACTTCTCGGAGAAGACGCTGCACGACAGCGGCGCGCTGGAGAAGGCGGTGGCCCGGCTGCGGGAGCAGGGGCACGTCTACGAGTCCGACGGTGCGGTCTGGCTGCGGACGACGACGTTCGCCGACGACAAGGACCGGGTGCTGGTCAAGAGCGACGGCGAGCCGACCTACTTCGCCGCCGACTGCGCCTACTACCTGGACAAGCGGGAGCGCGGCTTCGACCGGGTCGTGATCATGCTCGGCGCCGACCACACCGGCTACGTGGGGCGGTACAAGGCGCTGGTCGCGGCGATGGGCGACGACCCGGCCACGAACCTGGAGATCCTCATCGGCCAGCTGGTCAACCTGGTCCGCAACGGCGAGCCGGTGCGGATGAGCAAGCGGGCCGGCACGGTGGTCAACCTCGAGGACCTGGTCGACGCGATCGGCGCGGACGCCGCCCGGTACGCCCTCGCCCGGGCCTCGGTCGACCAGCAGATCGACCTGGACCTGGACGCGTGGACGCGGAAGACCAACGACAACCCGGTCTTCTACGTCCAGTACGCCCACGCCCGCATCTCCTCGGTGCTGCGCGGGGCGGCCGACCTGGGGCTGGCGCTGGGCGATGCGGGCGGGGTCGACACCGCGCTGCTGGAGACCCAGCGGGAGAGCGACCTGCTGCGCGCGCTCGCGGAGTTCCCGCAGGTGGTCGCCTCGGCCGCCGAGCTGCGGGCGCCGCACCGGGTGGCCCGGTACCTGGAGGAGCTGGCCGGCACCTACCACCGCTTCTACGACGTCTGCCGGGTGCTGCCCCGCGGCGACGAGGAGGCGACCCCGGTGACCACGGCCCGGCTGTGGCTGTGCGCCGCGACCGCCACGGTGCTGCGCAACGGCCTGGGCGTGCTCGGGGTCTCCGCGCCGGAGCGGATGTGAGGGCGCACCCGGCCGGGCCGCTGCACGGCACGCTGACCCCGCCGCCGGCCGCCGGTGCCCCGCCCACCGACCTGGGCACGCTCGACCCGCACGTCTGGCCGCGTTCGGCCACCCGGGTCGGCGGGGAGATGCACCTGGGCGGCCGCCCGGTCACCGAGCTGGCCCGCACCCACGGCACGCCGCTGTTCGTGCTGGACGAGGGCGACTTCCGCGGCCGGGCGGCGGACTTCGCCACCGCCTTCGCCGACCCGCAGCTGCCCGCCGACGTGCACTACGCCTCCAAGGCGTTCCTCTGCGGGCAGGTGGCCCGCTGGATCGCCGACGACGGGCTGTTCCTGGACGCCTGCAGCGGCAACGAGCTCGCCGTCGCGCTGGCCGCCGGCTTCCCCGCCGAGCGGATCGCGCTGCACGGCAACAACAAGTCCCTGGTCGAGCTGCAGCTCGCCGTCGACGCCGGGATCGGGCACGTGGTGCTCGACTCCTTCGACGAGATCGAGCGGCTGGTGCCGATGGCCGAGGCCCGGGTCGCCGGCGGCGGCACGCCGGTGCCGGTGCTCATCCGCGCGACGGTGGGCATCGAGGCGCACACCCACGAGTTCATCGCCACCGCCCACGAGGACCAGAAGTTCGGCTTCTCGCTGGCCACCGGCGACGCGCTGACCGCCGCGGTCCGGGTCATCCGCGAGCCGGCGCTGCACCTGGCCGGTCTGCACAGCCACATCGGGTCGCAGATCTTCGACACCGCGGGCTTCGAGGCCGCCGCGCACCGGGTGGTGGGCCTGCTGGGGCAGGTGCACCAGGCCACCGGCGAGGTGCTCGGCGAGCTCAACCTCGGCGGCGGGTTCGGCATCGCCTACCTGCCCGAGGACGACCCGGTGACCCCCGGCGACGTCGCGGCGCGGCTGCGCACGGTGGTCGCCGCCGAGTGCGCCCAGCTGGGGCTGCCGGTGCCCCGGCTGGCCGTGGAGCCCGGGCGGGCGATCGCCGGGCCGGGCACCGTGACCCTGTACGAGATCGGCACCATCAAGCCGGTCCGGCTCGGTTCCAGCGGCGCCCCGGGTGCGCCGCTGGTGCGCAACTACGTCTCCGTCGACGGCGGGATGAGCGACAACATCCGCACCGCCCTCTACGACGCCGCCTACACCTGCGTGCTGGCCAACCGCACCTCCGACGCCCCGCCGGCGCTGTGCCGGGTGGTGGGCAAGCACTGCGAGAGCGGGGACGTGCTGGTCCGCGACCTGTGGCTGCCCTCGGACGTGCAGCCCGGCGACCTGCTCGCCGTCGCCGCGACCGGCGCCTACTGCTGGTCGATGGCGAGCAACTACAACTACCTGCTCAAGCCCCCGGTCGTCGCCGTCCGGGGCGGTGCGGCCACCGAGATCGTGCGGCGGCAGACCCTGTCCGACGTGTTCGCCCTCGACGCGGTCCTCGCCGACGTCCCCGCCCCCTCGCCGGCGATCGACCAGCCGGCCCCCGAGCACCCCGCTGGAGCCCGCTCGTGAGTGACTCCCTGAAGGTCGCCCTGCTGGGCTGCGGCACCGTCGGCAGCGCCGTGCTCCGGCTGCTGTCCGAGCAGGCCGACGACCTCGCCGCCCGCGTCGGCCGCCGGGTCGAGGTGGCCGGGGTCGCCGTCCGCCGGCCCGACCGGCACGCGGGAGTCCCCGCCGAGCTGCTCACCACCGACGCCGAGGCGCTGGTCACCCGGGACGACGTCGACCTGGTGGTCGAGGTGATCGGCGGCATCGAGCCGGCCCGCACCCTGCTGCTGGCGGCGATCGGCGCCGGCAAGTCGGTGGTCAGCGCGAACAAGGCGCTGCTGGCCGAGGACGGTGTGGCGCTGCACGCCGCGGCCGCGGACGCCGGGGTGGACCTCTACTACGAGGCCGCGGTGGCCGGGGCGATCCCGCTGCTGCGCCCGCTGCGCGAGTCGCTCGCCGGTGACCAGCTGCGCCGCGTCGTCGGCATCGTCAACGGCACGACCAACTACATCCTCTCCCGGATGGCCGAGACCGGCGCCGGCTTCGGCGAGGCGCTGGCCGAGGCGACCGAGGCCGGCTACGCCGAGGCCGACCCGACCGCCGACGTCGACGGGTTCGACGCCGCCGCGAAGGCCGCGATCCTCGCCTCGCTGGCCTTCCACTCCCCGGTGCGCTCCTCCGACGTGTACCGGGAGGGGATCGCCGCGGTCTCGGCCAGCGACGTGGCCCGGGCGGCGGAGATCGGCTGCACGGTGAAGCTGCTGGCCATCTGCGAGCGGGTGGCCGGGGAGGACGGCGACACGATCGCGGTCCGCGTGCACCCGGCGATGATCCCGACCACCCACCCGCTGGCCGCGGTCGGCGGCGCGTTCAACGCCGTCTTCGTCGAGGCCGACGCCGCCGGTGAGCTGATGTTCTACGGCCAGGGCGCCGGGGGGGAGCCCACCGCGAGCGCGGTGCTCGGCGACCTGGTGGCGGTGGCGCGCAACCGGCTGACCGGCGCCGCCGGCCCGGGCACCACCGGCTACGCCGGGCTGAGCGTGCGGCCGATGGCCGAGACGCCCACCCGGTACCACGTCAGCCTCGACGTCGCCGACGTGCCGGGCGTGCTCGCGACGGTCGCCCAGGAGTTCGCCGCGCACGGCGTCAGCATCGCCACCGTCCGGCAGGACGGCCACGGCGACGCCGCGACGCTGGTGATCGTGACCCACCGGGCCCCGGACGCCGCGCTGGCGACGACGGTGGCCCGGTTGCGGGAGATGGACGCCGTCCGCGGCGTGACGAGCGTGCTGCGCGTGGAGGGGCTGTCATGACCACTGCGGGACTCCGGGGAGCGGTCTCCCCGTACTGGCCGGGGCTGATCGAGGCCTACCGGCACCGGCTGCCGGTCAGCGACAGCACCCCGGTGGTGACGCTGCAGGAGGGCGCCACCCCCTTGGTGCCCGCGCCCGAGCTCTCCCGGCGCACCGGGTGCGAGGTGTTCCTCAAGGTCGAGGGCGCCAACCCGACCGGGTCGTTCAAGGACCGCGGCATGACCATGGCGATCACCAAGGCGCTGGAGGAGGGCGCGCAGGCGGTCATCTGCGCCTCCACCGGCAACACCAGCGCCAGCGCCGCCGCCTACGCCGCGCGCGCCGGGCTGGTCTGCGCGGTGCTCGTCCCGCAGGGGAAGATCGCCACCGGCAAGCTGGCCCAGGCGCTGGTGCACGGGGCCAAGCTGCTGCAGGTCGAGGGCAACTTCGACGACTGCCTGGCGCTGGCCAGCAAGCTGGCGATCGACTACCCGGTCAGCCTGGTCAACAGCGTGAACCAGTACCGCATCGAGGGGCAGAAGACCGCCTCCTTCGAGATCGTCGACGTCCTCGGCGACGCGCCTGACGTGCACTGCCTGCCGGTCGGGAACGCCGGCAACATCACCGCCTACTGGCAGGGCTACCGCGAGTACGCCGCCGACGGCCCGGCCACCCGCACGCCGCGGATGTGGGGCTTCCAGGCGGCTGGCGCCGCGCCGATCGTCACCGGTCGGGTCGTCGAGCAGCCGAGCACCATCGCGACCGCCATCCGGATCGGCAACCCGGCGTCCTGGACCAAGGCGCTGGCCGCCCGCGACGAGTCCGGCGGCCGGATCGACGCGGTCACCGACCGGGCGATCCTCGCCGCCTACCGGCTGCTGGCCCGCTCCGAGGCGGTCTTCGTCGAGCCGGCCTCGGCCGCCTCGGTCGCCGGGCTGCTGCAGGTCGCCGAGGCGGGTGGGCTGGAGCCCGGCCAGCGGGTGGTCTGCACGGTCACCGGCAACGGCCTCAAGGACCCCGAGTGGGCCATCTCCGGGGCGCCGGCCCCGGTCACCGTCCCGGTCGACGCCGCGGCGGCCGCCGCGCAGCTGGGCCTGTAGCCGGTGGACGGCGTGCGGATCCGGGTCCCGGCGACCAGCGCGAACCTCGGGCCGGCGTTCGACGCCGCCGGGCTGGCCCTCACCTGCTGGGACGAGCTGGAGGTCGAGGTCACCGACGGCGGCCTGGCCGTGACCGTGGCCGGCGAGGGCGAGGGCGACCTCCCCACCGACGAGTCGCACCTGGTGGTCCAGGCCTTCCGGGCCGCCTGCGCAGAGCTCGGCTGGTCACCGGCGGGCCTGCGCCTGGCCGCCACCAACGGCATCCCGCAGGGGCGGGGGATGGGCTCCTCGGCCGCCGCGGTCACCGCCGGGGTGCTGGCCGCCTGGTCGCTGTGCCCCGACGTCACCGACGTCGACGAGGCCGCCGTCCTGCGACTGTGCTCGGCGCTGGAGGGCCACCCGGACAACGTGGCGCCCTGCCTGCTGGGCGGGGCGACGCTGTCCTGGACCACCCCGGCCGGCGCCCGCGCCGTGCGGCTGGCGGTCCGCCCGGAGGTCACGCCGGTGCTCTTCGTGCCCGGCGCGACCCTCTCGACCCACGTGGCCCGCGGGCTGCTGCCGGCGGCGGTGCCGCACGCCGACGCCGCCGCCAACGCCGGACGGGCCGCGTTGCTGGTGCACGCGCTCACCACCGCGCCCGAGCTCCTGCTGGAGGCCACCGAGGACCGGCTGCACCAGGCGCAGCGGGCCCCCGCCATGCCCGACAGCGCCGCCCTGCTCGCGCGCTTGCGCGCCGACGGGCACGCCGCGGTGGTCTCCGGTGCCGGCCCCTGCGTGCTGGTGCTCGCGCCGGACGCCGGCGCGGCCGACGAGCTGGCCGCCCACGCCCCGAACGGGTGGCGGTGCATGCCCCTGTCGGTGGACGACGACGGCGCGGTCGTCCACGAGATGGGGCGTGCGGTACGGTTGTGATGCCCAGGAACACACTGGTGGTAGCCGGTGTTGTGGCCCATGTCAGCCGGCATCTAGGCTGACGACGTAGCCGCCCTCGGGCGAGCCTCACGCGGGACGTTGCAGACGGACGACCCTCTCACGGTGATCGTCTCCCCGATCCTCGGCCCGCATCCACAGACCCGACGCCTCCGCACGGTCGCCACGAGCCCCCGGGCTCCTGCCGCCTCCGGGACCGGGTCACCTCCTGCGCTGGTAGGCGCAGGTCACCGCAGGGAAGGACCTGTACGTGAGTGAGACCACCGACCTCATCGACGGCGCGCGCGACGCCGCCCCGTCCGACGAGGCAGCCGCCGGTGCCGGAACGGCTCCCCGTTCCCGCCGTCGCGGCAGCGGGCTGTCCGGCATGCTGCTCCCCGAGCTGCAGCGCCTGGCCGGCGAGCTGGGCATCCCCGGCACCGCGAAGATGCGCAAGAGCGACCTGGTGGCCGCGATCTCCGAGCGCCAGGTGAGCGCCCCGGCCTCCCCGGCCGCGAGCCCCACCGCCGACGCCCCGGTCGCTGACGCCCCGACCCCGAACGCCCCGGCCCCGAACGCCCCGGCCGCCGACAGCGGGGCCGCCACCTCGGCGCCCCTCGAGGCGCCGGTGAGCGGCGGCGCCAACGGCGGCCCGGTCACCACCGCGGACGCCGACCCCGCCGGGAGCGCCCCCACCGGCCGTCGCCGGCGTGCGGCGAGCCGCCCCGCCGGCGCACCGACCGCGGACGCCGCCCCCGAGGCAGCCACCGGCGATGCGCCGGCCGCCGACGCACGGGCCAGCGAGGCACCTGCCGCCGACGCCCCTGCCACCGATGCGCGCACCAGCGACGCCCCGGCCGCCGAGACCCCGGCGACCGACGGCGAGCGCCCGCAGCGTGAGCGCCCCAGCCGCAACCGCAACCGCGGCGACCGGGACGGCGAGCCCGCGCGCGAGGACCGGGCCCCTCGTGAGGAGCGAGGCACCCGCGAGGAGCGAGGCAACCGCGAGGAGCGAGGCAACCGCGAGGAGCGGGGCACCCGTGAGGAGCGGGCTCCGCGCGAGGACCGCGCCGCCCGCTCCGAGGGTGGCCGGGAGGGCGAGGACCGTGGCGGCCGCAACCGCAACGACCGCGACCGCGACGCCCGCAACGACGACCGCGACGGTGGGAACCGGGACGGGGGCGGTCGCAACGGCCGCAACCGCAACGACCGCGCCGAGCAGCAGCGGGACGGCGGCCGGGGCAACGAGCGCACCGACCGCAACGACCCGCGCAACGACGTCCGCAACGACGAGGACGACGACGACTTCGAGGGCGGCGGCCGCCGGCGTGGCCGGCGCTACCGCGACCGCAACCGCCGTGGCGGCCAGGCCGGTGGGCGTGAGCGCTTCGACCAGAACGAGCCCACCGTCAGCGAGGACGACGTCCTGCTGCCGGTCGCCGGCATCCTCGACGTGCTGGACAACTACGCGTTCGTCCGCACCTCCGGGTACCTGACCGGCCCGAACGACGTCTACGTGTCGCTCTCCCAGGTGCGCCGGTACGGGCTGCGCCGCGGTGACGCGATCACCGGTGCCGTGCGCCAGCCGCGCGAGGGCGAGCGCAAGGACAAGTACAACGCGCTGGTGCGGCTCGACTCGGTCAACGGCATGGACCCCGAGCAGGCCCGCAACCGGCCGGACTTCACCAAGCTCACCCCGCTCTACCCGCAGGACCGCCTGCGGCTGGAGACCGAGCCGCACCTGATGACCACCCGCGTCATGGACCTGGTCATGCCGATCGGCAAGGGGCAGCGGGCGCTGATCGTCAGCCCGCCGAAGGCCGGCAAGACGATGGTGCTGCAGTCGATCGCCAACGCGATCACCACGAACAACCCCGAGTGCCACCTCATGGTCGTCCTCGTCGACGAGCGGCCCGAGGAGGTCACCGACATGCAGCGGTCGGTGAAGGGCGAGGTCATCGCCTCCACCTTCGACCGGCCGCCGGCGGACCACACCACCGTCGCGGAGCTCTCCATCGAGCGGGCCAAGCGCCTGGTCGAGATGGGTCACGACGTCGTCGTCCTGCTGGACTCGATCACCCGGCTGGGCCGCGCCTACAACCTGGCGGCCCCCGCCAGCGGGCGCATCCTCTCCGGCGGTGTCGACTCCACGGCGCTGTACCCGCCCAAGCGCTTCCTCGGCGCCGCCCGCAACATCGAGAACGGTGGCTCGCTGACGATCATCGCCTCGGCGCTGGTCGAGACCGGCTCCACGATGGACACGGTCATCTTCGAGGAGTTCAAGGGCACCGGGAACGCGGAGATCAAGCTCGACCGCCGGCTGGCGGACAAGCGGGTCTTCCCGGCCGTCGACGTCAACGCCTCGGGCACCCGCAAGGAGGAGATCCTCCTCTCGCCCGACGAGCTGGCGATCGTCATCAAGCTGCGCCGGGTGCTGTCGGCGCTGGAGCCCCAGCAGGCGCTGGAGCTGCTGCTCGACCGGATGCGGAAGACCCGCAACAACATCGAGTTCCTCATGCAGGTGCAGAAGACGACGCTCGGCGTCAACGAGAAGGAGTGACGGGCGCGGCCCCCTCGCGCAGGGGGCCGCTCCGCTGCGTCGGCGGAGCCGTACACTGGCCCGTCGAGCCTCCGCCGCTGTCACCGGCGGCGTCCGAACCACCAGATCCCGAGACAGAGAGAGGGTGCACGGCATGAAGGCCGACATCCACCCCGACTACAACGTCACCCAGGTGACCTGTGGTTGCGGCAACACGTTCACCACCCGCAGCACGGCGCCTGGCGGCACCCTCACCGTCGAGACCTGCTCCGCCTGCCACCCCTTCTACACGGGCAAGCAGCGCATCCTGGACACCGGTGGCCGCGTCGCCCGCTTCGAGAAGCGGTTCGGCAAGCGCACCACCGGCGCCGAGAAGTAGCACCTCCGACGGCGCCCGCGCCGCCCCTCACCGGGGCGGGGCGGGCGCCGTCGTCATGTCCGGCCCCAACCGGGCAGAAATGGCCATTTCTGCCCTCCTCGCAGGAGCGTGTGCGTGAGCAGCAGTGACACCGGCAGCGACCGGCTCGCCGGTCTGCTCAGCGAGCACGCCGAGCTGGAGCTGGAGCTCGCCGACCCGGCGGTGCACGCCGACACCGCGCGCGCCCGGCGGCTGGGCCGTCGCTACGCCCAGCTGGCCCCGGTGGTGGAGACCGCCCGCGCGCTGGACGCCGCCCGCGACGACCTGTCCGCGGCGCAGGAGCTGGCCGCCGAGGACGCCTCCTTCGCCGCCGAGGCCGAGGGACTGCAGGTCCGGATCGGCGAGCTGACCCAGCAGCTCACCGAGCAGCTGCTGCCCAAGGACCCCGACGACGACAAGGACGTCATCCTCGAGATCAAGGCGGGGGAGGGCGGCGCGGAGTCGGCGCTGTTCGCCGGGGACCTGCTGCGGATGTACCTGCGCTACGCCGAGCGCCGGGGCTGGGCGACCGAGGTGCTCGACGCGGTCGACGCCGAGCTGGGCGGCTACAAGGACGTCGCGGTCGCCATCAAGGCCCGCGGGCCGGAGGCGGTGTGGTCGCGGCTCAAGTTCGAGGGCGGCGTGCACCGGGTCCAGCGGGTGCCGGTCACCGAGTCCCAGGGGCGCATCCACACCTCCGCGGTGGGGGTCCTGGTGCTCCCCGAAGCCGAGGAGGTCGACGTCAGCGTCGACCCGGGCGACCTGCGGATCGACGTCTTCCGGTCGTCCGGGCCCGGCGGGCAGAGCGTGAACACCACCGACTCGGCGGTGCGCATCACCCACCTGCCCAGCGGCATCGTCGTCAGCTCGCAGAACGAGAAGAGCCAGCTGCAGAACCGCGAGTCCGCGCTGCGGGTGCTCCGCTCCCGGCTGCTCGCCGCCGCCCGGGACGAGGCCGCCGCCGCGGCCAGCGACGCCCGCCGCAGCCAGGTCCGCACCGTCGACCGCAGCGAGCGGGTGCGCACCTACAACTTCCCGGAGAACCGCATCTCCGACCACCGGGTCGGCTTCAAGGCGCACAACCTCGACGCGGTGCTCGACGGCGAGCTGGACCCGGTGATCGACGCGCTGACCGCCGCGCACACCGCCGAGCTGCTGGCGGCCGGCTCCTGACCGCCGCCCGGAGCCTGCTGGCCGACGCCGCGCGCCGGCTCGCCGAGGCCGGCGTGGAGTCGCCGCGGGTGGACGCCGAGCTGCTGCTCGCCGCGGTCCTGGGCACGACCCGCGCCGGCCTGCTCACCGCCGGGGACGTGCCCGCGGCCGCCGTGGACCGGTTCGCCGGGTGGGTGGAGCTGCGCGCCGACCGGGTGCCGCTGCAGCACCTCACCGGCACGGCCCCCTTCCGGCACCTCGAGCTCGCCGTCGGGCCCGGCGTCTTCGTGCCCCGCCCGGAGACCGAGCTCATCGCCGGCTGGGTGCTCGACCGCATCGCCGGCCAGGACGCGCCGCTCGTCGTCGACCTGGGCACCGGCTCGGGGGCGATCGCGCTGTCGGTCGCCTCCGAGCACCCGGGCGCCCGGGTGGTCGCCGTGGAGCGGGACGCCGGCGCGATCGAGTGGACCAGGCACAACGCCCGTGCCCGGGCCGCCGCCGGCGACACCCCGGTCGACGTGCGCGCCGGGGACATGACCGACCCGCAGCTGCTCGCCGAGCTCGACGGCACCGTCGACGTCGTCGTCTCCAACCCGCCGTACGTCCCCGACGGCGCCGGGCTGCCCCGGGAGGTCGCCGACCACGACCCGCCGCTGGCGCTGTGGGGCGGCCCGGACGGGCTGGACGTCGTCCGCGGGCTGCTGGACACCGCGGCCCGGCTGCTGCGGCCCGGCGGCTGGCTGGGCATCGAGCACGCCGACCAGCAGGGTGCCTCGCTGCCGGCGCTGGTCCGCGCGCACGGCGGTTGGACCGACGTGGCCGATCACCCCGACCTCGCCGGCCGCCCCCGGCACACCACCGCTCAGCGGACCCGGGCTCAGCGGGCCGGGCACCACTCCGCGACGTAGTCGGGGTCGTCCGGCAGCGAGACCGCCAGGTCGCGGCGCTGCACGCTCAGGCCCGCGAGGTCGTCCGCGAGGTCGCACGCGGCGGCGAAGCCCTCGTCGGTGTACTCGACGTCCAGCACCACCGGGTGGGCGTCGGTGAACACGGCGCACTCGTCGTAGGCGCCGCAGTCCTCGGCCACGGCGAAGTCGAACCCCAGTGCGGCGCCGTCGAGCTCGGGGGCGTTCTTCTGCGCCACGGCCAGCCCGGCGGCGTGCGCCCGGTCGACCAGCAGCCGGGCCGTCGCCTCGGCGTCGGCCCGCTCGAGCAGGCCCCGCGACCGGGTCCAGCTGTCCAGGTTGTCCAGCTCCACGGCGGCGAACCCGTCGTCGGCGCAGCCGTCGATCCAGCCGCCCACCAGGTCGGCGACGCGCTCCTGCCGGTCGGCCGTGGAGACGTCGAGCAGGTGCTCGTCGGGCCAGTCCGGATCCGCGACCAGCGCGCCACCGTCCCGCAGCAGCAGGTCGTCCGGCACCTCCGCGACGCCGGGCTGGGTCTGGAAGGCGTTGACGTAGCAGACCGGGTACCCGCCCGGCGCTGGCTCGGCGGTGCGGTCGCGGACCACCACCTGCACGCCGTCCGCCGGCGGGTGGGCGCCACCCAGCTGGTAGTCGAACCGCGCGCCGGACGGCGGCCCCCGGTCGGGTCGGCGGGCCCGCCGCTCGCCCCGCAGGCGGTCAGCAGCAGCGCCGTCGACGTCGCCAGCGCCCACCTGTGCACGAGTGCGCAGCGTAGGGGGAGCAGACTGCGCACTCGTGCCCGACGTCTACGACTGCAGTGACCCCGAGCTCCGCGAGCAGGGGCTGACCGCCGCCGCGGTCGCCGTCTCGCGTGGCGAGCTCGTCCTCGTGCCCACCGACACCGTCTACGGCGTCGCCGCCGACGCCTTCACCCCGGCGGCCGTCACCCGGTTGCTGGCCGCGAAGAACCGCGGCCGCAGCATGCCCACGCCCGTGCTCATCGGTGAGGCCTCGACCCTGGCCGGGCTGGTGACGACCGTGCCGAAGACCGCGCACGCCCTCGCCGAGGCGTTCTGGCCCGGCGGGCTCACCCTGGTGGTCGAGCACGCGCCCTCGCTGGCCTGGGACCTCGGCGACGCGGAGGGCACCGTGGCGGTCCGTCTGCCCGACGACGACGTCGCCCGTGACCTGCTGCGGCGCACCGGGCCGCTGGCGGTGTCCAGTGCCAACCGGTCGGGCCGGCCGGCGGCGACCACCGCGGAGGAGGCGGTGGCCCAGCTCGGTGAGCACGCGGCCGTGGTGCTCGACGCGGGCCCGCGGACCGGGAGCAGCGCGAGCACGATCGTCGACTGCACCGCCCCGGCCCCTCGGGTGCTCCGGCACGGGGCCATCGACGTCGCGCGGCTGCGCGAGGTCGTGCCCGAGCTCACCGACTAGCGACCGGACGCGGCCACAGTTCACAGCCGTCTGGCAGGGGCGGGGCCTCGACACGGGATACCGTGGCGTGTCTGCCGCCCCCGCCCCGGGGATCGCGGCGTCGACGTCCCACCACCGCTCTGGAGTGCACCCCGATGACCCGTCCGTGCGGAACGCACCCGACGGCCGGCTGACCGCATGCGCGAGTACGCCGTCGTCCTGCTCGCCGCGGGGCTGGTCACCTTCCTGGCCACCCCCGTGGTGCGGGTCGCGGCGGTCCGCTTCAAGGTGATGGCGGCGGTCCGCGACCGCGACGTGCACGTCATCCCGACCCCCCGCGGCGGGGGAGTGGCGATGTACCTGGGGGTGGCCGCCGGCGTGCTGGTGGCCGCACAGCTGCCCTCGCTGCAGCGCAGCTTCGACTTCAGCTCGCAGACGGTGGCGGTGCTGGTCGCCGGAGGCCTGATCTGCCTCCTCGGCGTGCTCGACGACCGGTTCGGCCTCGACGCACTGACCAAGCTCACCGGGCAGATCGCCGCGGCCGGGGTGATGGTCCTCCTCGGCGTCCAGCTGGCCTACGTGTTCCTGCCGGTCGCCGACATCGGCACGCTGTCGCTGGGCCCGGACGTCGGGGTGCCGGCGACCGTGCTGCTGACCGTGCTCACGGTGAACGCCCTCAACTTCATCGACGGCCTCGACGGCCTGGCCGCGGGGGTCTCGGCGATCGCCGCGCTGGCCTTCTTCGCCTACAGCTACCACCTGGGCTACATCGGCTACGACGACGTCTCCAGCGCCCCGGCGCTGATCACCGCCGTGCTCGCCGGCGCCTGCCTGGGTTTCCTGCCGCACAACTTCAGCCCGGCGCGGATCTTCATGGGCGACTCCGGGTCGATGCTGGTCGGACTGATGCTCTCGGCCGCCGCGGTCTCGGCCACCGGGCAGACCGACTCGCAGACCCTCGGCTCGGCAGCCAGCCTGCTGCCGCTCACCCTGCCGCTGCTGGTGCCGGTCGCGGTGCTCTTCATCCCGTTCATGGACCTGGTGATGGCGGTCGTGCGGCGCAGCATGCGCGGGCAGTCGCCGTTCGCGCCGGACAAGATGCACCTGCACCACCGGTTGCTGTCGATCGGCCACTCGCACCGCCGGGCGGTGCTGATCATGTACTTCTGGGCTGCCCTGCTGAGCTTCGGCGCCGTCGCGCTGTCCATCACCGGGGGCACCGTCGAGGTGCTCGTGGTGATCGGTGCGCTGCTGGTGGTGGGGGTCGTGGTCGTGCTCAGCCCGCGGGCCCGGCGGGCCGCGATCGCCGCCCGTCAGGCCGAGCTCGCGGCCATGCGGGAACGCAGCCGCACCGCGCACCCCGCGACCCGTGCGGCGCGGGGGAGGCGAGCGGCCGACGTCGTCCCGGCGCAGCCCGAGGCACCTCGGCCGGCGGGGGTCCGACGATGACCGCCGGGACGCCGGAGCGGTCGGCCGTGCCGTGGGACCTGTCGTTCCTGCGGGTCGGCGTGCTGGTCACCACGGCCCTCGCCGCGGTCGCCGCGCTGGTCGTCGGCCTGGCGCTGAGCTGGGCGGATGCGCTGAGCGTGCTGCTCGGCAGCGCGATCGTCACGTTCTTCTTCTGCGTCTCCGGTGCGGTGGTCGGCTGGGCCGGCCGGGTCGACGACACCTGGACGCTGCCCGCCGCGCTGGGCACCTTCGGGCTCAAGGCCGTGCTGCTCTTCCCGCTGCTGACCGGGCTGCCGGAGGACGGCTGGCCGGACCGGCAGGTGATGGCCTGGACGGTGGTCGCCGGTGCGCTGCTGTGGAGCGGGGTGCAGCTCCGGTGGGTGTGGACCCGGCAGCTCTACTACGTGCCGCCACCCAGTCCACCGGGTGGGGCCGCAGATGGGTCGGGCAGCGGACCCGGAGAGGCCGCGACACGCGGCTGATAGTGTCCGGCGCGATGGCTGAGGACCTGCCCGCTCGCGGGGAAGCCCGACCACGACCCGTAGTACCAGCTCGTCAGCCCAGCGGGGCCGACATGGGCTGGGCGGTCACCGGGACCATGATGTCCGGGATGGCCGTGTGGGGCGGGGTCGGGTGGCTGCTGGACCGGTGGCTGGAGACGATCTTCTTCCTGCCGGTAGGCGTGGTGCTCGGCGTGAGTGTGGCCATCTACGTTGTGGTCAAGAAGTACGGTGCGCTCGACCCGGTCCCCGGGCAGCACACCGGTACCACCCCGGGCGGACGACGGAGCCAGCCCAGGACGCAGAAGGGACGACGGTGACCTCCAGCGCCCACGCGCTCGGCGACGTGCTCGCTGTGGAGAGCGACCCCGGTGGCGGCTTCGTGCCCCCCGGCCTCGGTGAGTTCTTCCCCGAGGCGCTCTTCCAGTTCTCGATCCTCGGCGTCGACTTCGAGATCACCCGCATCACGCTGCTGCTGTGGATCGCCACCGCGGCGATGATCGCCTTCCTGGTCGCCACGGTCCGCAACCCGCAGATCGTGCCGGGGAAGCTGCAGTGGGTCGGCGAGAGCGGCTACTCCTTCATCCGCGACGGGATCGCCCGCGACGTGGTCGGCCCGAAGGGGCTGCCCTTCGCGCCGTTCCTCGCCTCGCTGTTCTTCTTCATCCTGGCGAACAACCTGATGGCGATCATCCCGCTCGCGCAGATCTCGCCGATGTCGAAGTTCGCCTTCCCGCTGGTGCTGGCCCTGATCTGCTGGGTCGTCTACATCTGGGTCGGCATCAAGAACCAGGGCCTGGTGCCCTACTTCCGGGACATCGCCTTCCTCCCCGGCGTGCCCAAGCCGATGTACATCCTGATCACCCCGCTCGAGCTGCTGCAGAACTTCATCGTGCGGCCGTTCACGCTCGCGGTCCGGCTCTTCGCCAACATGTTCGCCGGCCACATGCTGCTGGTCACCTTCGCGCTGGGCGCCACCTACCTGTTCACGGTGGGCAACTTCTCCGCCGTCTTCGGGCCGATCTCCGCGCTGATGGCCATCGTGATGACGTTCTTCGAGCTGCTGGTGATCTTCCTGCAGGCCTACGTCTTCACCATGCTGATGGGCACCTACCTCAACGGTTCGGTCGAGGCCGCGCACTGATCGGATCGCCCACCCCCGACCGCCCCCGGTCGACCTGAACTGCACCACCCGCACCACCCCGCCAGCCGCCCGGTGTCCACCGGGCGACCGACACAGGAGGAACACCCCGCAATGATCGAGGTACTCGCAGAGCTCGAGGGCAGCATCGGTTCGGTCGGCTACGGCATCGCCACGATCGGCCCCGGTATCGGTGTGGGCCTCGTCTGGGCCGCCTACATCCAGGCCACCGCTCGCCAGCCCGAGTCGGCCGGTCTCACCCGTACCTACGCCTTCCTGGGCTTCGCCCTGGCCGAGGCGCTGGCCCTCATCGGCTTCGTCGCCCCGCTCGTCTACGGCACCTGAGCCACCTCGCTGACGAGATCGGTCACTGACACCCAGACGAGGACGTTGACAGCATGAGCATCCTGGCTGCGGAGAGCGCGAACCCGCTCATCCCACCGGTGGGCGAGATCATCATCGGGACGATCGCCTTCCTGGTCCTCCTGTTCGTGATGATGAAGGTCGTAGCCCCCCGCTTCGAGCAGGTCTTCCAGGCCCGCCGCGAGGCGATCGAGGGTGGCATCGAGCGTGCCGAGGCGATGCAGGCCGAGGCCAAGGCGGCGCTGGAGCAGTACCGCGCCCAGCTGGCCGAGGCCCGCACCGAGGCGGCGCAGATCCGCGATGCCGCGCGCGCCGAGGGGCAGCGCATCATCGAGGAGCTCCGGGCCCAGGCCCAGGAGGAGTCCGCGCGGATCGTCGCCCGCGGCGAGGAGCAGCTCGCTGCCTCCCGCCAGCAGGTGGTCACCGAGCTGCGCGGCCAGATCGGCACGCTCGCGGTCGACCTGGCCGGCCGGGTCGTCGGTGAGTCCCTCGCCGATGACGCCCGCCGCAGCGGCACGGTCGACCGGTTCCTGGACAACCTGGACGGCATGACCGCCTCGTCCGCGTCCGGGGGCACTCGCTGATGCACGCCGCGAGCCGGGCCGCCCTGGACGCCTCACGGGCGCAGCTGGAGCAGCACACCGCAGGGGCGCGCAGTCGCACCCGCGGTGACTCGCTGCTCTCGCTGGCCGACGAGCTGTTCGCCGTCGCGCACCTGCTCGACGGGCAGGTCACCCTGCGCCGGGCGCTGTCCGACCCGTCCGTCCGTCCGGACGACCGGGCCGGGCTGGCCCGTCGGCTGCTGTCCGCCCAGGTCGGTGCCACCGCCCTCGACGTCGTCGAGACGGTGGCCCGGCAGCGGTGGTCCCGCCCGCTGGACCTGGTCGAGGCCACCGAGACGCTGGCGACGGAGGCCGCGCTCGACGCGGCCGATGCCCGTGGCGAACTCGACGGCGTCGAGGACGAGCTGTTCCGGTTCGGCCGCATCGTGGCCGCGGACCCGCAGCTGGCCCGGATCCTCGGTGACCGCTCGGCGCCCCGCCCGGGGAAGCTGGAGCTGCTGGACCGGCTGCTGGCCGGGAAGGTCAGCCCGGTCACCGACCGGCTGCTGCGGAACTCGCTCACCAGCTCGCACGTGTTCAACGCGGAGAACGAGATCGAGCGGTTGTCCACGGTCGCGGCCCACCGGCGCGGCCGGTCGGTCGCCTCGGTGATCAGCGCGGTCCCGCTCACCGAGCCGCAGCAGCGGCGGCTCGTCACCGCACTCGAGCGCATCTACGGGCGGACCATGGGGCTGCAGATCCAGATCGACCCGGCGGTCCTCGGCGGGCTGGTCATCCGCGTCGACGACGAGGTCATCGACGGCAGCATCGCCCACCGCCTCGAGGCCGCCGGCCGGCGGCTGGCCGGCTGAGCCCGCCGCGGCCACGCCGCGCGCACCCGGCCCGCCGCCCAGACCCGGCCCGCCCCACCACCCGAAGACACCAGCAGAAGAGGACGCGAGAGCCATGGCCGAGCTGACGATCTCTGCGGACGAGATCCGCAGTGCCATCCAGAACTACGTCACCGAGTACACCCCGGACGTCTCCCGGGAAGAGGTCGGCGTCGTCACCGAGTCCGGCGATGGCATCGCCCGGGTCGAGGGCCTGCCCTCGGTCATGACCAACGAGCTGCTCGAGTTCGAGGGCGGTGTGCGTGGCCTGGCGCTGAACCTCGACACCCGCGAGGTCGGCGTCGTCATCCTCGGTGACTTCGCCGGCATCGAGGAGGGCCAGACGGTCCGCCGGACCGGCGAGGTCCTCTCCGTCCCGGTCGGCGACGGCTACCTCGGCCGGGTCGTCGACCCGCTGGGCAACCCCATCGACGGCGCCGGCGAGATCGAGACCAGCACCCGCCGCGCCCTCGAGCTGCAGGCGCCCACGGTGGTCCAGCGGCAGTCGGTGCACGAGCCGATGCAGACCGGCATCAAGGCGATCGACGCCATGACGCCGATCGGCCGCGGTCAGCGCCAGCTGATCATCGGCGACCGGCAGACCGGCAAGTCCGCGATCGCGCTGGACACGATCATCAACCAGAAGCAGGCCTGGGCGACCGGCGACCCGAAGCAGCAGGTCCGCTGCATCTACGTCGCCGTCGGCCAGAAGGGCTCCACGATCGCCGCCACCCGCGCGGCGCTCGAGGACGCCGGCGCGATGGAGTACACGACCATCGTCGCCGCCCCGGCCTCGGAGGCCGCCGGCTTCAAGTACATCGCCCCCTACACCGGCTCGGCCATCGGCCAGCACTGGATGTACGAGGGCAAGCACGTCCTGATCGTCTTCGACGACCTGTCCAAGCAGGCCGAGGCCTACCGCGCGGTGTCGCTGCTGCTGCGCCGCCCGCCGGGCCGCGAGGCCTACCCCGGCGACGTCTTCTACTTGCACTCCCGCCTGCTCGAGCGTTGCGCGAAGCTCAACGACGAGCTGGGCGCGGGTTCGATGACCGGCCTGCCGCTCATCGAGACCAAGGGCAACGACGTGTCGGCGTACATCCCGACCAACGTCATCTCCATCACCGACGGCCAGATCTTCCTCGAGACGGGTCTGTTCAACTCCGGTGTGCGCCCGGCGATCAACGTGGGCATCTCGGTGTCCCGCGTCGGTGGCTCCGCCCAGATCAAGGCGATGAAGTCCGTC
The DNA here is from genome assembly GCF_007994135.1 of Modestobacter roseus. Classification (NCBI taxonomy): domain Bacteria; kingdom Bacillati; phylum Actinomycetota; class Actinomycetes; order Geodermatophilales; family Geodermatophilaceae; genus Modestobacter; species Modestobacter roseus. The sequence continues at coordinate 2,684,055 of NZ_VLKF01000001.1, read as the reverse complement.
GCCGGCCGGCTCCGCCTCGACCTGGCGCAGTTCCGCGAGCTGGAGGCCTTCTCCTCCTTCTCCTCGGACCTCGACGCCTCCAGCCGGGCCACCCTGGACCGCGGTCAGCGGCTGGTCGAGCTGCTCAAGCAGGGGCAGTACTCGCCCTACCCGGTCGAGCGCGAGGTCGTCTCGCTGTGGCTGGGCACGACCGGCAAGCTGGACAAGGTGCCGGTCAGCGACGTCCGGCGGTTCGAGTCGGAGTTCCTGGACTTCATCGCCCGGGGCGACAACACCGTCTTCGACGACATCCGCAACAGCAAGAAGCTCAGCGACGACACGGTGAGCAGCCTGGAGCGGGCGGTGGAGGCCTTCTACGGGCAGTTCACCACCGGTGACGGCGAGTCGCTGCAGATCAACGAGCCCGAGGTCGAGTCCATGGACGCCAGCGAGCGCGGCCAGGAGACCGTCCGGGTCAAGCGGAGCTCCTGACGTGGCCGGCAGTCTGCGCGCGCTGCGGCGCCGGATCCGCTCCACGCGTTCGACGAAGAAGATCTTCTCGGCGCAGGAGCTGATCGCCGGTGCCCGCATCGTGCGTGCCCAGGCCCGGGTGGAGGCCTCCAAGCCCTACTCCCGGGAGATCACCCGGGTGCTCTCCGCGCTGGCGGGTTCCGCCAGCCTGGACCACCCGCTGCTGACCGAGCGGGAGAACCCGCGCCGGGTGGCGGTCCTGGTGATCACCTCCGACCGGGGCTTCGCCGGCTCGTACAACGTCAACGTGCTGCGGCGCACCGAGGAGCTCCTCGGTCTGCTGCGGGACGAGGGCAAGGAGCCGCTGCTGTACGTCGTCGGCCGCAAGGGCGAGACGTACTACCGGTTCCGTGAGCGCGCCATCGAGGACAGCTGGACCGGCTTCTCCGAGCAGCCCGGGTACGAGAACGCCCAGGAGGTCGGCAGCACGCTGATCGAGGCGTTCACCGCCGGGGCCGACGATGACAGAGCGGACGCCGGGGCCTCCGGCGGCGCCGGCGCCGATGGCGTGCTGGGCGTGGACGAGCTGCACATCGTCTACACCGAGTTCCGCTCGCTGCTGAGCCAGGTGCCCGTCGCCAAGCGGATGGCGCCCCTGGTCGTCGAAGAGGTCGACGAGCTCGAGGAGCAGCAGCCCGGTAACGGCAACGAGCCGGTGGCCTCCTACGAGTTCGAGCCCTCGCCGGAGCAGCTGCTGGACGCGCTGCTGCCCAAGTACGTCACCACCCGCATCTACGCGGCGATGCTGGAGGCCGCGGCCTCGGAGTCGGCGTCGCGGCGGCGGGCGATGAAGTCCGCCTCGGACAACGCCGAGGAGCTGGCCAAGAACCTGTCCCGCCAGGCCAACCAGGCCCGGCAGGCGGAGATCACCCAGGAGATCAGCGAGATCGTCGGCGGCGCCGACGCGCTGGTCTCTGCGGGCCAGGACGACTGAGCCCGCACCCGTTCCACCGTCCGCCGGCGGCGGCGCCGATCGCCGCCGCCGGGGACACTGAAGACGTAGGACCACCGAGCCCGAGGGCAGGAGAGCAGCACAGATGACCGTCACCGAGGACCGTCCGACCACCCGGGAGACGACCGGCTCCGGCCGCGTCGTCCGGGTCACCGGGCCGGTCGTCGACGTCGAGTTCCCCCGCGACGCGATGCCCGACCTGTTCAACGCGCTGAAGGTCGACGTCACCCTGGCCGACCTCCGCAAGACGCTGACCCTCGAGGTCGCCCAGCACCTGGGCGACAACGTGGTCCGCACCATCTCCATGGCCCCGACCGACGGCCTGGTCCGCGGGGCCCCGGTCAGCGACACCGGCTCGGCGATCTCCGTGCCCGTCGGCGAGGCCGTCACCGGCCACGTGTTCAACGCGCTCGGCGAGTGCTTGGACACCCCCGGCTACGGCGAGGACGCCCCGCACTGGACGATCCACCGGCACGCGCCGAAGTTCGACCAGCTCGAGGGACGCACCGACCTGCTCGAGACCGGCATCAAGGTCATCGACCTGCTGACGCCCTACGTGCGCGGCGGGAAGATCGGCCTGTTCGGCGGTGCCGGCGTGGGCAAGACGGTGCTCATCCAGGAGATGATCCGCCGCGTCGCCCAGGAGTTCGGTGGCGTCTCGGTCTTCGCCGGCGTGGGGGAGCGGACCCGCGAGGGCAACGACCTCATCACCGAGATGACCGAGTCCGGCGTCATCAACTCGACCGCGCTGGTCTTCGGCCAGATGGACGAGCCGCCGGGCACCCGGCTGCGGGTCGCGCTGTCGGCGCTGACCATGGCGGAGTACTTCCGCGACGAGGCCGACCAGGACGTGCTGCTCTTCATCGACAACATCTTCCGGTTCACCCAGGCCGGCTCCGAGGTCTCCACCCTGCTCGGGCGCATGCCCTCCGCGGTGGGCTACCAGCCGACCCTGGCCGACGAGATGGGCACGCTGCAGGAACGGATCACCTCCACCCGCGGCCGGTCGATCACCTCGATGCAGGCGATCTACGTGCCCGCCGACGACATCACCGACCCGGCGCCGCACACCACGTTCGCCCACCTCGACGCCACCACGGTGCTCTCCCGGCCCATCTCCGAGAAGGGCATCTACCCGGCCGTCGACCCGCTGGACTCCACCAGCCGGATCCTCGACCCGCAGTACATCGGGCAGGAGCACTACGACATCGCCCGCGAGGTGCAGCGGATCCTGCAGCGCTACCAGGAGCTGCAGGACATCATCGCGATCCTCGGCATCGACGAGCTCGGTGAGGAGGACAAGGTCACCGTCAACCGGGCCCGTCGCATCGAGCGCTTCCTCTCGCAGAACATGTTTGTCGCCGAGGCCTTCACCGGTCAGCCTGGCTCCTACGTCCCGCTGTCGGAGACGCTGCAGGCGTTCAAGGCGGTCGCGGCCGGCGAGTACGACCACGTCCCCGAGCAGGCCTTCTTCATGTGCGGTGGCCTCGAGGACCTCGAGCGGAACTTCGACAAGCTCAAGAAGAGCTGATCGACGACCGTTCCAGCACGTCACGTCGGCCGGGTCCCTTCGGGGGCCCGGCCGTCGTCGTGCTGCACCTGCGGTGTCGGAGGTGCGCAGGGTGACGACGCGCGCGGCCCGGGTCCCCGATCGGGTGGTCGGCGTGCACCGGCGCTCAAGGAACGGCAGGGACGTGACGACCATGGTCCGGGAGCACCCGACCAGCGGGTGCGGCACCGGGGAGATCGGCTCGTGCGCAAGAGGGACCTCGCAGGACCGCTGCGACCGACGGCCGTGGACGCGCTCCCCGGTGACCGGCACGCGCCGTTGCCCGCGGACGCCCTGGAGTGGAGCTGGCCGCCCTACGCGCCGGTCGAGGGGCGCTCCTTCGCCGCCGCCGAGGACGACTGGGCTCCGCCATCGGTCGTGTGGCACCCCCAGGTGCGCCTCGGCCGCTGGACCGTCGTCTACCGGCGCAGCGCCTGAGCGAGGATCCTCCTGCCGCGGCGCCGAGGCGCCCTGGGCGAGGTGGCGGCCGCGTCTGCCGTTACAGTGAGTGCGACCCGTCGCCGCGTCCAGCCGGACCGGTGGCCCGCACCGCCGGCGCACCGCCGGCCCGGTGACCCCCGAGGAGTGTCGTGGCGACCTTGCAGGTCGAGCTCGTGGCCGTGGAGCGGATGATCTGGTCGGGTGAGGCCACCCGGGTGATCGCGCGGACCACCGAAGGTGAGCTCGGGGTGCTGGCCGGTCACGCACCGCTGCTCGGCGAGCTGGCCCCCGGCGGCATCGTCCGCATCCAGCAGGAGTCCGGCGAGGAGCTCGTCGTCGCCGCCCACGGGGGCTTCCTCTCCGTGACCGGCCAGGGCGTCTCGATCCTCGCCGAGACCGCGGAGCTCGCTGACGAGATCGACGTCGAGCGGGCCCGTGAGGCGCTCCGCCGCGCCCAGCAGGCCGGGGACGACCCGGAGGCGGTCGCCGCAGGCCGCCGAGCCCAGTCCCGGCTGCGTGCCGCCGGCCAGGACGCCTGATCGGCCGGACCGTTCTCCCGCTCCCGCCAGCCGCGCCCCGGTGACCACCCTCGTCCTGGTCGTCGTCGGCGTGCTGCTGGTGGCGCTGGTCGCGGCCTTCCTGCTGCGTCGTCGTTTCCTGCTCTCCGGGCTGGGCGCGGTCACGATGTGGCTGCGGGCCCCCGACGCGGGCCGTTGGGGGCTCGGCGTCGCCTGGTACTCCGGCGACACCCTGCTCTGGTACCGCGCGCTCTCCCTCTCCGTGCGGCCCAACCAGCGCCTGTGCCGTGGTGAGTTCCAGGTCGAGGCGCGGCGTCGTCCCGACGAGGGCGACCTCGCGCTCCCTGCCGAGAGCGTGGTGCTGACCTGCCGCACCGGCGTCGGCCCGCAGGAGCTCGCGATGGACCCCTCGACGGTGACCGGCTTCCTGTCCTGGATCGAGTCCGCCCCGCCCGTCGACCGCTGAACGGCCCCTCGGGAGGGGCCGTTCCCGTCAGCTGCGGTCGCGGGCCTCGCGCTGGGCGTGCACGCCGCTGTGCGCGCCGGGCTCCCACAGCACGTCGCCGTCGGGGTTGGCCCGCCGGGCGAGGATGAACAGCAGGTCCGAGAGCCGGTTGAGGTAGCGCGCGGTCTCGGCGTTGGTGCGCTCGCCGTCGGCCTCGAGCAGCGCCCAGACGCTGCGCTCCGCCCGCCGGGCCACGGTGCGGGCCTGGTGCAGCAGTGCGGCCAGCGGCGTCCCGCCGGGGAGCACGAACGAGGTCAGCGCGGGCAGCTGCGCGTTGTGCTCGTCGCACGCCGCCTCCAGCCGCTCGGTGTAGGCGGCGGTGACCCGCAGCGGGGGGTGCGCGGGCTCGGCGACCACCGGGGTGGACAGGTCGGCGCCGACGTCGAACAGGTCGTTCTGCACCGAGCTCAGCAGGCCGGCGACCTCGGGGGTGGGGGAGCCCAGCGCCAGGGCGACGCCCAGCACGCTGTTGGTCTCGTCGACGTCGGCGTAGGCGATGAGCCGGGGGTCGGTCTTGGTCACCCGGGACATGTCGCCCAGGTGCGTCTGGCCGGCGTCACCGGTGCGGGTGTAGATGCGGGTCAGCCGGACGGTCATGCCCAGGAGCCTAGGCTGCGCGGCCCGGGCGGACCGGGGTGGGACCACGCCGGCGAGGGGGCGCGGCGGGCGCCTCTAGGCTGGGCTCGTGGAGTGCTTCGAGGTGACCGGCGGTACGTCGCTGCGCGGCCGGGTGCGGGTCACCGGTGCGAAGAACAGCGCTCTCAAGCTCATGGCCGCGGCGCTGCTCGCCCCGGGCCGCACCACCCTCGACGAGGTGCCCGACATCCTCGACGTCGAGATCATGAGCGAGGTGCTGCGCCGGCTGGGCTGCGGGGTCAGCTACGAGCGGTACCCGGCGCGCGAGGGCGAGAGCCGCAGCGGGGGCGGCCGGGTGCTCATCGACGTTCCCGAGGAGCCCTCCAGCGAGACCGACTACGACCTGGTCCGCCGGATGCGGGCCTCGATCAGCGTCCTCGGCCCGCTGGTGGCGCGACTGGGCACCGCCAAGGTGGCCCTCCCCGGTGGTGACGCGATCGGGTCCCGCGGTCTGGACATGCACGTCGCCGGCCTCGAGCGGCTGGGTGCCACGGTGGTCAACGAGCACGGCTTCCTGATCGCCACCGCCCCGACGCTGGTGGGCACCTCCATCTGGCTGGACTTCCCGTCCGTCGGGGCCACCGAGAACCTGGTGATGGCCGCGGTCCTGGCTCAGGGCACCACGGTGGTCGACAACGCCGCGCGCGAGCCGGAGATCGTCGACCTCTGCCGGATGCTCACGGCGATGGGCGCCCGGATCGAGGGCGCCGGCACCTCCACGATCACCGTCGAGGGGGTGAGCGAGCTGCACCCCGTCGAGTACACGACCGTGCCCGACCGGATCGTCGCCGGCACGTGGGCGATCGGGGCGGTCATGACCCGTGGCGACGTCCTCGTCGAGCGCGCGGTCGCCGACCACCTCTCCGTGCCGCTGGAGAAGCTGGTCGCCGCCGGGGCCACCGTCGAGGCCCGACCCGACGGGGTGCGGGTCGCGATGGACGACCGCCCGCGCGGGGTCGACGTCGTCACGCTGCCCTTCCCGGGTTTCCCGACCGACCTGCAGCCGATGGCGGTGGCCCTGGCCGCGGTCTCGACGGGCACCGCGCTGATCACCGAGAACGTGTTCGAGGGCCGGTTCATGTTCGTCAACGAGCTGGTCCGGCTGGGGGCCGACGTGCGCATCGACGGCCACCACGCGGTGGTCCGCGGCCGCGAGCGGCTGTCCAGCGCGCCGGTGCTGGCCACCGACATCCGCGCCGGTGCCGGCCTGGTGCTCGCCGGCCTGCTCACCGACGGGGTCACCGAGGTGCAGGACGTGCACCACGTCGACCGCGGCTACCCGGCGTTCCTCGACCAGCTGCGCGGGGTCGGCGTGCAGATCGAACGGACCGAGCGCCCGGGCTGACGCCCGCCGTCAGGGCGCCGTCGTCACTGGCCGTGGAAGGACAGCGCGAGCGCGCGGGCGCGGTCGAGGTCCTCGGGGAAGACCAGCACGTCCGAGCGGTGCGCGGCCGGGTGCCGGATCGTCGAGCGGATGCCGGCGTCGGAGAGCACCGCACGGAAGGCCAGCGCCGACTCCCGGCGGGTCATCGACGCGACCGGGGTGAGCAGCTCCTCGGGCCGGCGCGGCTTCGCCGAGGAGTCCGAGGCGAACGCCCAGCGCAGGAAGAACCCGATCAGGACGAGCACCGCCAGCGCGATGGCCGGCCCCACGATGAAGTGCAGGCTCCCGGCGTCGATCGGCACGGCCACCTCCTGGCTGGACCGGGTCGGTCGGTCACCGGCCCGCGACCGAGTGTGCCACTCCCGCCGGGCACGCGAGCCGTTGTTACCGGCCGGTAGCCTCCCTACACTGCGGCGGCATGCCGTTCCCTTCAGCGCCGAAGGAGAGCGACCGTCCGTGGGTCATGCGCACCTACGCCGGCCACTCCAGCCCCGCCGAGTCCAACGCGCTCTACCGCCGCAACCTGGCCAAGGGCCAGACCGGCCTGTCGGTCGCCTTCGACCTGCCCACCCAGACCGGCTACGACCCCGACGACGAGCTGGCCGTGGGGGAGGTGGGGAAGGTCGGCGTCCCGGTGAGCCACCTCGGTGACCTGCGGGCGCTCTTCGACGGCATCCCGCTCGACGGGATGAACACGTCGATGACCATCAACGCCCCGGCCATGTGGCTGCTGGCGCTCTACCAGGTGGTCGCCGAGGAGCACGGGCACGACGTCGCCCAGCTGGCCGGGACGACGCAGAACGACATCATCAAGGAGTACCTGTCCCGCGGCACGTACGTGTTCCCGCCGGCGCAGAGCCTGCGGCTGATCACCGACATGGTGGCCTACACGGTGACGGCGATGCCGCGGTGGAACCCGATCAACATCTGCAGCTACCACCTGCAGGAGGCCGGGGCGACGCCGGTGCAGGAGATCGCCTACGCGATGAGCACCGCGATCGCGGTGCTGGACGCGGTCCGGGACTCCGGGCAGGTGCCGCCGGAGCGGTTCGGCGACGTCGTCGCCCGGATCTCCTTCTTCGTCAACGCCGGGATCCGGTTCGTCGAGGAGATGTGCAAGATGCGCGCCTTCGGCCGGCTGTGGGACGAGCTGACCCTCGAGCGCTACGGCGTGCAGGACCCGGCGCAGCGCCGGTTCCGCTACGGCGTGCAGGTCAACTCCCTCGGCCTGACCGAGGCGCAGCCGGAGAACAACGTCCAGCGGATCGTGCTGGAGATGCTCGGCGTCACCCTCTCCCGGGACGCCCGGGCCCGCGCGGTGCAGCTGCCGGCCTGGAACGAGGCGCTCGGGCTGCCCCGGCCGTGGGACCAGCAGTGGTCGCTGCGCCTGCAGCAGGTGCTCGCCCACGAGACCGACCTGCTGGAGTACGAGGACCTGTTCACCGGGTCGGTGGTGGTCGAGGCCAAGGTCGCCGAGCTGGTCGAGGGTGCCCGCGCGGAGATGGCGCGGGTGGCGGAGCTGGGCGGCGCGGTCGCCGCGGTGGAGTCCGGCTACATGAAGGGCCGGCTGGTCGCCTCGCTGGCCGAACGCCGGCGCCGGCTGGAGCGCGGTGACGACGTCGTCGTCGGGGTGAACCGGTTCCAGGCCACCGAGCCCAACCCGCTGCTGGCCGACCTGGACACCGCGGTCCAGACCGTCGATCCCGCGGTGGAGGCCGCCGCCCAGCAGGCCGTGCGCGCGTGGCGGGCCGCCCGCGACCCGGAGCCGGTGCGCCGCGCGCTGGCCGCGCTGCGGGAGGCGGCCGGCACCGATGCCAACCTGGTGCCCGCGACCCTGGACTGCGCCCGGGCTGGGGTGACCACGGGGGAGTGGGCCGGGGTGCTGCGCGAGGTGTTCGGGGAGTACCGGGCGCCGACCGGGGTGGCCGCGGCCGGTGGCGGCCACCCCGACGGGGGTGGCGACGCCGACCTGGCCGAGGTGCGCGCGCGGGTGCGCCGGACGGGGGAGGAGCTCGGCGGCCGGCTCCGCCTGCTGGTGGGCAAGCCGGGGCTGGACGGGCACTCCAACGGCGCCGAGCAGATCGCCGTCCGCGCCCGGGACGCCGGCTTCGAGGTCGTCTACCAGGGCATCCGGCTGACCCCCGCCCAACTCGTGGCGGCCGCCGTCGAGGAGGACGTGCACGTCGTCGGGCTCTCGGTGCTCTCCGGCTCGCACCTGCAGGTGGTGCCGGCCGTGCTCGACGGTCTGCGCGCGGCCGGCCTGGACGACGTCCCGGTGGTCGTCGGCGGCATCGTCCCCGACGCCGACGCCCGCCGGCTGCGGGAGCTGGGGGTGGCCCGGGTGTTCACCCCGAAGGACGTCGGCATCACCGGGATCATGGGCGAGATCGTCGACGTCGTCCGGGCGGCCCACGACCTCCCGGACGACGTCCCGGCGCCTGTCTAGGGGAGCCGGACGACGACGCCCTCGGTGGCGCTGCGCCGGGCGGCGTCGAGCACGGTGAGGCTGGCGACGGCGTCCCGGGGCTCCACCGGCACCAGGCCGAGGCCCCGCACCGCGGCGGCGAACGCCGGGTAGAAGGTGTCCCACGCGCCGGGCAGCGTGGGCACCCGCTCGGCCTGGTCGCCGCGCCGGACCCGCCCCCAGCGCTCCTCGGGCTCGGCACCCCAGGCCGGCCCCAGGGTGGCCGGGGTCTGCCCGGCGACCAGCGCGTCCTCCTGGCCGTCCATCGGCCCGCCGACGACGTAGCTGCCGGCGGTGCCGGTGACCCGGAAGCGGTCGCCCGGCGCCCCCTCGCTCCAGCTGCCGGCCAGGTGCGAGCGGGCGCCGCCGACATGGGTCAGGGCGACGAAGACGTCGTCGTCCAGCCCGTTCGCGCGCACCCGCCACTCGGCGTAGACCGAGGTGACCGGGCCGAGCAGCACCAGGGCCTGGTCGACCAGGTGGCTGCCGAAGTCCAGCAGCGTGCCCCCGCCGGCGGGCGCGGGCCCGGGCTCGGGGGTGAAGCGCTCGAAGCGGGACTCGAACCGGGTGATCGTGCCGAGCGTGCCGGCCTCGGCCAGCGCCTGGACGGTGCGGAAGTCGGAGTCCCAGCGCCGGTTCTGGTACGGCGCCAGGCGCAGGCCCAGCCGCTCGGCCCGCTCGACGCTGGCGAGGGCGGCGGTCGCGTCGAGCGCGAACGGCTTGTCGCACACGACGGCGAGGCCGAGGTCCAGCGCCTCGTCGGTCAGCGCGCTGTGGGTGTCGGCGGGCGTGGAGATCGCCACCGCCTCCGCCCCGGCGGCACGCAGCTCGGCGAGCGACCCGAACGTCGCCGTCCCGGGGTGCTCGCGGGCCACCAGTTCCCGCCGCTGCGCCGAGGAGGTGACGACGCCGACCAGGTCGACCTCCGCGGCGGCGGCCAGCAGCGGCGCGTGGAAGTACCGCCCGCCGAACCCGTAGCCGACCAGTCCGAACCGAACGGGGTCCATCTCCTGCGCTCCCTGCCTCGACGACGCGTGCCCGGATCCTCTCCTGCCCGGGGTCGGCGGGAGCGGGCAGCCCGCCGCCAGGGCACTCAGAGCAGCGGCGCCGGCCGGCCGAACAGGTGCCCCTGCCCCTGGCCCACGCCCAGGGACCGCAGGGTCTCCAGCTCGGCGGCCTCCTCGACCCCCTCGGCGACCAGCCGGGTCCCCGTCGCGGCGGCGAAGCTGACCAGCGCGGTCACCATCGCCTGCTTGGCCGGGTCGGTGTGCAGGCCGGACACCAGCGCGATGTCGAGCTTGACGGCGTCCGGGCGCAGCCGCAGCACGTGCCGCAGGCTGGCGTACCCGGCCCCGGCGTCGTCGACGGTCAGCCCGATCCCGGCCTCCCGCAGGCACCCGAGCGCCCGTTCCAGGGCGTCGTAGTCCGCGACCGGGCTGTGCTCGGTGACCTCGACCGCGAGGTCGAGGTGCCGGTGGTCGAGCAGCAGGCCGGTCACCGACCGGGACAGCAGCGCGTCCGGGGAGAGGTTGATCCCGAGCGGGCGTCCTGCGGGCAGCCGCGGGGCGACGGCGAGGGCGGCGCGGGCGGCCAGTTCCTCCAGCTCCCGCCCGAGCCCGGCGGCGGCCGCGGCGCTGAACAGCCCCGCAGGTCCGCCGCCGACCTCGGGGAACCGGGCGAGCGCCTCGTAGGCCACCGTCGCCCCGCTCGCCAGGTCGACGATCGGCTGCACGTGGGTGACGACCCCGCCCTCGAGGAGCACCTCGCGCACCTGCCCGGCGGGGTCGAGCGGGGGTGCGGGCAGCGGGTCGGCCAGCCGGTCGGCGATGAGGTCGGCCAGCAGCTCCAGGGTGCGGGCGGCGGCGCCGTCCAGGTGGGCGCCGTCGTCGCGGCTCAGGCAGCACAGCATCCCGACCGGGCGGCCGTCCGGGCTCCGCACCGGCGCCCCCACGTAGGACCCGATGCCCAGGTCGGCGGTGACCGCCAGGTCGCGCGTGACCGTGTTCCGGCGGGCGGCGGTGACCACCGGGGGGAGCTGCCCGCCGAGCACCCGCACGCAGAACGACCCCTCCAGCGAGGGCTGCATCCCCTCCTGGACGTGCATCTCCTCCAGCGCGCCGCTGGCGGCCTGGATCAGCTGGGCGCTCTCGGTGAACGTCGACATCCAGGCCACCTCCATGCCCAGCCGGGTGCGCGCCGCGTCGAGCACCCGGTGCAGCCAGGCGGGGGACAGGGCGGGTGCGGACGGCGACGGTGTGCTCCCGATCACTCGCCCAGTGTCCCGCAGGAGCGGCGATGGCGGAACGACCTGGTACCGATTGTCCTCCGGGTCGCGGGTTCAGCCCGCCGGCACCGGCACTCGTGCCGGGTCGGTGGGCTCGTCGTCCCGGGGGCGCCGGAGGTGCAGCAGGAAGCGGACCAGCTCGCCCAGTGCGGCGAGACCCAGCGCCAGCCCCAGTCCCAGCAGCAGACCGCGCAGCGGGTCGCGCTCGAAGGCCAGCCCACCGACGTACCCGATCCCCGCGGACCACCCGGCCCAGGTGGCCGCGGCCAGCGCGGCGAACGGCGTGAACCGGCGCAGCGGCCAGCCGACCGCGCCGGCGGTCAGGGTGACCGCCGTCCGCAGTCCGGGCACGTAGCGGGCGGTCACCAGCAGCACGCCCCCGCGCCGGGCGAGCAGCCGATCGGCCCGGTCGAGGGCGGCGCGGCGGCTGCCGGGCCGCGCCCGGGAGCGCAGCCGCGGGCCCGCCGTGTGCCCGAGCAGGTAGGAGACGTGGTCGCCGGCGAACGCGCCGAGCGCGGCGGCCGCGATCACCCACGGCAGGTCGGGCTGGCCGGTGGCGGCGAACACCCCGGCGGTGATGACCACGCTCTCGCCCGGCACCACCGGGAAGAAGCCGTCGACGGCGGCCAGCGTGAACAGGGCCACCAGCACCCAGGGCGAGGCCATCAGGTCGTGCACCCAGGTCAGCAGGGCGTCGGTCACGGTCGGCTCCCCGGGGACGGCATGCGGCCAGCCTGCTCGCGCCGGCGGCCGGGCACATCCACCCGAGGTCTCGATCGGGGTCCCCCGGGAGTAGCACCCGCCTGCGACTCCCGGACGGCTCCCGCCGGACGGTGATCACGGTCACCGGCGGGAATCGGGACCCACCCGCGGCGCCTTCGTCCCCCCGTGGGTGATGGCTGGGGGCTGACGCGGCGACGCGTCATCGACTTCGGGCGGATGACCGCCGACCGCTAGGCGCGGTGCGGCACCCCCTCCCCCACCTCATCTCCGGAAAGGCACCACCACCGTGCTCGCACGTCTGCGCCGCGTCCCGTTCGCGGTCCAGGTCCTCCTCGGCCTCGTCGTCGGCATCGCCCTCGGGCTCGTCGCCCGCGCGATGGGCCCCGTCGAGGGCTCCTTCGTCGACGGGACGCTGGTCCCCGGCACCGACGCCAACTGGCTGACCAGCACCCTCGGCACCATCGGCAGCAGCTTCGTCGGGCTGCTGCGCGCGATCGTCGTCCCGCTGATCGTCACCGCGATCGTGGTGAGCATCGCCAACCTCAAGCAGGTGTCGAACGCCGCCCGGCTGGCCGGGCAGACCCTGCTGTGGTTCGCGATCACCTCGCTGATCGCCGTCTCCATCGGCATCGGGCTGGGGCTGCTCACCCGGCCCGGGGACAACAGCTCCGTCGACGCCGCGCTGGCCGACTACGACGGCGGGTCCGGTTCGTGGTGGGACTTCCTCACCGGCCTGGTGCCGGCGAACTTCCTCGGCCTGGAGGGCAACGGCTCCGGTGGGGTGAGCTTCAACATCCTGCAGCTGATCGTCGTCTCGGTCGCCATCGGCGTCGCCGCGCTCAAGGTGGGCGAGGCCGCCGAGCCGTTCCTGTCGGTGACCCGCTCGGTGCTGGCGGTCGTGCAGAAGGTCCTCTGGTGGGTCATCCTGCTGGCCCCGATCGGCACCGTCGGCCTGATCGGCAACGCGGTGGCCAGCTACGGCTGGACGTCGCTCGGCTCGCTCGGTGTCTTCGTCGGCGCGGTCTACGCCGGCCTGGCGATCGTCCTGCTCGTCGTCTACCCGGTGCTGCTGAAGCTGCACGGCCTCTCGCCGCTGCGCTTCTACGCCGGCGCCTGGCCGGCCATCCAGCTCGCCTTCGTCTCCCGCAGCTCGATCGGCACGCTGCCGGTGACCCAGCGGGTGACCGAGGCCGACCTCGGGGTCCCGCGCAGCTACGCCTCCTTCGCCGTGCCGCTGGGCGCGACCACGAAGATGGACGGCTGTGCGGCGATCTACCCGGCGCTGGCCGCGATCTTCGTGGCCCAGTTCTTCGACGTGCCGCTGTCGCTGACCGACTACCTGCTCATCGCGCTGGTCTCGGTGGTCGGCTCGGCGGCGACCGCGGGCGTCACCGGTGCCGTCGTGATGCTCACGCTGACGCTGTCCACCCTGGGCCTGCCGCTGGCCGGGGTGGGGCTGCTGCTGGCGGTCGACCCGATCCTGGACATGGGCCGCACCGCGACGAACGTCACCGGCCAGGCGCTGGTGCCGACCATCGTCGCCAAGCGGGAGGGCATCCTGGACCTCGCCCGGTTCAACGCCACCCGCACCGCCGACCCGCTGCGCGCCGCGACCGGCCAGGACGGCGTCGACGGCGACCTGCGCGCCCCGCAGCCCGCGTCGGTCTGAGGTTCCCCGGCCCGGCGCTCACCCCGCCGGGCCGGGATCAGCGCAGCAGCGGCCCGAACCGGACGTCGACGCCGGGGGAGAACAGGACGCTGTCGGGCGCGCCGGTGACGTCCGGCAGCCCGGCCGCGGCCAGCAGCGACTCCTCCAGCGAGACCAGCTCGGCGGAGAACAGCGGCCACTCCGGGTGCTCGTTGGGCCAGTAGACGGGCCCGCGCCGGCCCGGGCGGTGCAGCCCCCAGCGCGCGGTCAGGAACCGGGCCAGCGGGTCGTCCCCGGTCAGCGGCTCCCCGATCCGCAGCTCGACCCGGCTCTCCGCCGGCCGGGGCCCGGCCAGCGGCGGGTGGAGGTGTAGCGGACCCGGTCGCCGGTGCGCTCCACGCGCATCCGCGACCACAGGTAGGGCAGCCGGGCCACCCAGCGGGCGGCGAGCACGGGCAGCAGCCGCTCGGCGTCCAGCGACCGGAAGACCACGCCCCGGCGGCCGGCGTCGTCGACCGAGTACAGCCGCACGTTCGTCTCGGCGAACGTGCCGAGATACGGCAGCCCCGGGCTGCCGAACAGGCCGATGCGGACCATCCGGAAGGGCACCAGGCCGACGTAGGTGGCGCCCTCGTGCACGTCGGGCACGGTCCCGGCCGGCAGCAGCGGGGCGACCACGGCGGGGTCGACCGCCCAGTGCAGGAAGGCCAGGTCGCGCCAGCCCTGGGTGGAGATGCCGCGCAGCACCGGGCGTGGGCTGGTCGCGGTGGACGGTTCCGGGTCGGCCATGCCCTCCAGCTTCCCCGGTCTCCCGCTCGCCCCGTCAGACCGGCAGCGGGAGGTCCCGGTAGGACCGGCCCGCGAGCCAGCCCCAGCCCCCGTCGTCGGTGAGCAGGTCCTCGGTCCACGCCCAGCCGCCGTCGGCGGTGCGGGTGAAGGGCTCCAGGTCGAAGGCCAGCCGCAGCTCGTCGGTGACCGTGCGGCCCAGGTTGTGCGCCAGCAGGACGACCGTGACGCCGGTCCAGCCGAACCGCCGGCCGGTGCAGCCGGCCAGTCCGGCGGCCACCTCGGGTGCCGGCACCACCAGCTGCAGGTCGAGGGAGCCGACGTGCGGGCCCGGATGGGCGCCGCCGCGGCGCGGGGGCAGGGCCAGCGACCCCTGGTCGCGGAAGCGTCCGCGGGACGACCGGCCCGGTACGACCACCACCGGTGCGGCGCCGTGGTTCTCCACCTCCAGCCGCAGCTCGAAGCGGACGTCGCCGTCGCCCCGGGAGGCCACCACGTCGGCCACCCGCACCGAGACCGCCGGGGCCGTCGCGTCCAGCGCGGTGCGGGCGTCCGGTCGTCCCCCGGCCGGGCCGCGGGGTGCCACGGCTCCCGCGTAGGCGACCAGCAGCCCGACCACGGCCGGGCCGGCGGTCACCAGCGCGGCCAGCGCCGGGTCGCCGAGGAACGCCGCGAGCGGGGCGACGACGACCAGCAGGACGAGGAGCCCGCCGAGCAGGACCCGTTCGCGGCGGGACCCGTCCAGCAGGGTCGTCGGTCGCCGCACGGGCAGACCCTGGCAGCCCGCACCGGCCCGGGGCCCTCGACACGCCCGGCACCGCACCGGAGTGCCGCCGGGCTCACGCCGTCAGGTCGGCGCACCCCTCCTCGTGCGGCAGCAGCGGCCGGAAGGTGACCGACCACCGGGCGCCGTCGGACCCCACCCACGGGGTCGCCGTCGTGGCGTCCCGGGCGGCGGCGACGACGGCGGCGGCCTGCTCGCCCTCGACGGTCAGGCAGGTCACGCCCGGCGCGAGCGGCTCGCCCGGCAGGGCCGGACCGGGCCAGGCGACCTCCGCCGGTGGGGCCAGGTCGTCGGCCGGCTCGGTCCACGGCCGGACCAGGGCGGTGACGGCGGCCGGCTCGTACGGCTCGGTCTCGCTCACCGCGTCCGCGCCGAGGGTGGCGGTCAGGTCGGTGAGGGCGTCGCGCAGCTCGGCCAGCCGGGCGCGGGCCTCCTGCTGGTCCTCGGTCAGTCCGCTGTCGGGCCAGTCCTGCCCCTCGGCCAGGGCGTACGCCTCCCGGACGAACGCCTGGTCGGCGGTCTGCAGGGTGAACCGGGTGCTGGTCGCGTCGGCGAGCGGCGGCGAGCCGAGGTCGCCGTCCTCCGCGAGCCCGGCGTCCAGCGCCCGCTGCGCCAGGGCCCGGACGTCGGCCGGGTCGATCTGCTGCACCTGCACGTTGGGCCAGGCCGGGCCGGGGTAGATCGCGATGACCGGCCCCTCGGTCAGCACCCGCCCGTCGGCGTAGACGCTCACCACCGGCAGCCGGGCCGCCAGCATCTCCGGCGTGGTGAAGCCGCCGGTCTGCTCCACCGACAGCACCAGCGCATCGGCGGCGTCGGGGAGCTCCAGGCCGGGGGTGGCCGGCGCAGCGGTGGTGCCGCCGCTCCCCTCGGCGCAGGCGGCGAGCACGGCCAGCAGGCCGACGACGGCGGACGCGCGGAGCGTGGTGATCATGCGCACACCGTCCTGACGAAGGGGGCGGGCGTGTGGTTCCACGGCCCGGTAGCGTCGCCGTCCGTGCGTCTGGTCATTGCCCGCTGCTCCGTCGACTACATCGGGCGGCTCACCGCCCACCTGCCGCCCGCGCTGCGGCTGCTGCTGGTGAAGGCCGACGGGTCGGTGTCCATCCACGCCGACGACCGGGCCTACAAGCCGCTGAACTGGATGAGCCCGCCGTGCTCGCTCAAGGAGGAGCTGACCGACACCCCGGAGGGCGGCAGAGCGGGCACCTGGACGGTCACCAACAAGGCCGGCGAGCAGCTGATCATCACGATCGAGTCGGTCGAGCACGACTCCCGGCACGAGCTCGGCGTCGACCCGGGGCTGCAGAAGGACGGCGTCGAGGCCGACCTGCAGCGGCTGCTGGCGTTGCACGTGGAGACCTTCGGCGCGGGCTGGTCGCTGGTGCGCCGGGAGTACCCGACCGCGATCGGCCCGGTCGACCTGCTCTGCCGGGACGCCGACGGTATGACGGTGGCGGTGGAGATCAAGCGGCGCGGCGAGATCGACGGGGTCGAGCAGCTCACCCGCTACCTGGAGCTGCTCAACCGCGACCCCCTGCTCGCCCCGGTGAAGGGCGTCTTCGCCGCCCAGGAGATCAAGCCGCAGGCCCGGGTGCTCGCCGCTGACCGGGGCATCGACTGCGTGACCGTCGACTACGCCGTCCTCAAGGGCACCGACGACCCCTCCGCCCGGCTCTTCTAGCCCTCGGGTGCCGCCGCGAGCAGTGGCCGCACGACGTCGTCGTACTGCTGCCGGTCGAATGCGAGGGTCATGACCGGCAGCTCCTGCTCGGTCAGGTCGAGCGGCTCGTAGGTGACCTGCCATGCGATGTCGCGCCACTCGACGCGGTCGTCACTCCGGACCAGCTCAGCCGTGAGCGCACGACAGTCCAGGTCGAAGTCGACCTCACAGACGAGCAGCGGCACTCGTCCGTCCGGCATCACCGCCCACTCGCGGCTGACCGGCTCCCCGAGGACTGCTCGGAGGTAGTCGACTTCGTACTCGGGCAGGGCAGCGCCGTTCCCCACCGGGGTCACCTCACGAGCCACCGAACCGTCCGGCCACGCCACGACCTCACGGAGTGGCACCCCGTCGATGGTCCATTCCAGGTACGTGAACGCGCGGGGGACCATCTTCCGGCGGAACCTGCCGACCTTCTCGGCCACCGGTGTGCTGACGACGGCAGGCGCGGTGCCCAGGGAGGAGATCCGGCCTGCCATGAGGCGAGTCTCGCAGAGCCGAGTGACCGCTTGGGCGTGCTGCTGTAACGCTCCCGCATGTGGAGGTGACGGGCCGCTGACCGCGGCCCCCCGCGAAGGGCGACCCCCATGAGAGAGCCGGACGGCGACGAGCTGGACGCGCTGCTGCGCGACGCAGGCAGGGTCCAGCGGACCCGGGCCGAGGACGAGCAGGTCTTCACCGACGTGTGGTCACGGGTGCAGGCGGCCATGGACGACGACCCCGCAGGCAGCGGTGACGACCTGCAGCGGCGCCGGCTGGGCCTGATCGGGGACCGCGAGGTGGCCGCGCGGCGCCGGCGGCGCACGGCCCGGCTGGCGACGGTGACGCTCGCCGTCGTCGTGGCCGGCAGCGGGACGGCGGCGGCCGCGGCCTACATCGCGACCCGGACCGGCGAGGAGCTGACCGGTTGGGAGGTCGGCGCCGGCGGGTCCGGGGAGGTCCTCGACCTGGAGGGCACCGACCTGGCCCAGGTGGTGGAGGAGGCCACCGCCGACATCGTCTTCGCGCCGGGCTACGCGGCTCAGCGCGACCGGGCCCTGGCGCAGTACGGCCAGCACGACCTCGGCTCGGCCATCACCGAGAGCCACCTGCGGTCCGGGGTCGCCGGCCTCGCCGTGTGCACCTGGGCCGACGCCTGGGTGGCCGCCGACGCCACCGGGGACGTCGCGGCGCGCGCCGCGGCGACGGAGACACTCAGCGCCGCGCTGTCCTGGGAGCCGTTCCTCACCTTCGCCACCGACCACCAGGAGCCGCTCCCGGCGGAGTCGACCGGGGAGGGGTCCTACCGCTGGTGGATGCGCCCGCTCGCCGAGGCGGCCCGGGCCGGCGACCGGCAGGCGGTCCTCGACGCGGTGGCCGACAGCGCCACCTGCGGCTGGGAGTACCTCCCGGTCATCGACGCCGACCCGGCGTACGAGTGGCACGGTCTCCGGTGAGCGACGAGCGGGCGGGATTCGAGACCCTGTTCCGGGAGACCCGCGCCCCGCTGCTGGCCTACCTGTCCCGCCGGGCCCCGGTCGACGACGCCCCGGACCTGCTCGCCGAGGTCTACCTGGTCGCCTGGCGCCGGCGGGCGGACCTGCCGGCGGGGGACGAGCGGCGGCTGTGGCTGTTCGGTGTCGCCCGCCGGCTGCTCGCCGAGCACCACCGGGCGGCGTGGACGCGCTCGGACGTCGAGGACGAGGCGGGGCGGGTCACGACCCCGGGACCGGACACCGCCGGCAGCCGACGGGAGGACGCCGTACGCCGCGCCCTGGACTCGCTCAGCGACGTGGACCGGGAACTGATCACCCTCACCACCTGGGAACGGCTGAGCCCGGCCGAGGCGGCGCGGGTCGTCGGGATCACCGCGAACACGGCGCGGGTGCGGCTGCACCGGGCCCGCGCGCGGCTCGGACGCCACCCGGCGCTGCGGGCGCTGCTCGACGACGACGCCGGCGACCCGGTCCACGACACCGTCGTGGGTACGGCCGCAGACCCCGCCCCGGCCCGGTGACCCGGAGGCCCGACGTCCCGCGACGAGACGAGACGTCGGGCCCGCACCGGGAGCGGCACGGCCCGGTGCGCCCGCGCGGGGTCCCGGCCTCGCCGTTTGGGAGACTCCGTCGGTCACGGGACGGCAGGGCGATCACCGGACGACAGGAGGACGGCAGCGTGGCCAGAGAACTGACCGAGGTCGGCGTGGTGGGGCTGGGCACGATGGGCGCCGGCATCGCCGAGGTGTTCGCCCGCGCGGGCCTGTCGGTGACCGCGGTCGAGGTGACCGACGAGGCGGTGCAGCGCGGCCGGGAGCACGTCGTCACCTCCACCGACAAGGCCGTCGCCCGGGGCAAGCTCGACCCCGCCGACCGGGACGCCGTCCTCTCCCGGATCCGCTTCACCACCGCGATGGACGGCCTCGCCGTCGCCGAGCTCGTGGTGGAGGCGGTCCCCGAGCGGCTGGAGCTGAAGGGCCAGGTGCTGGCCACGCTGGACCGGGTCTGCCCGCCGGAGACGATCCTGGCCACCAACACCTCCAGCCTGTCGGTCACCGAGCTCGCGGTGGCCACCGGCCGCCCGGGCAAGGTCATCGGGATGCACTTCTTCAACCCGGCGCCGGTGATGAAGCTGGTCGAGGTGGTCCGCACGGTGGTCACCGAGCCGTCGGTGGTCTCCGACGTCGAGGCGCTGTGCGCGCGGCTGGGCAAGACCGACGTCACGATCGGCGACCGGGCCGGCTTCATCGCCAACGCGCTGCTGTTCGGCTACCTCAACCACGCCGTCTCGATGTTCGAGAACCGCTACGCCAGCCGCGAGGACCTCGACGCCGCCATGCGGCTGGGCTGCGGCCTGCCGATGGGGCCGCTGGCGCTGATGGACCTCATCGGCATCGACACCGCCTACGAGATCCTCGTGACGATGTACCAGCAGTCGCGCAACCGGCTGCACGCGCCGAGCCCGCTGATCAAGCAGATGATGACCGCCGGGCTGCTGGGCCGGAAGACCGGTCGCGGCTTCTACAGCTACGCCGGTCGCGACTCCGCCGAGGTCGTGCCGGACGCGCAGACCCCGGTCGCCGGAGGTGCGGCGCAGGGGGCCCGCCCGGTGCAGGCCGTGGGCGTCGTCGGCTCCGGGACGATGGCCACCGGCATCGTCGAGGTGCTCGCCACGGGCGGCTGCGACGTCACCGTCGTCGCCCGCACCGGGGAGAAGGTGCAGGCCCTGCGGGACGCGCTGACCCGCTCGCTGGACCGGCAGGTCGACCGGGGCCGGCTGGACGCCGCCGACCGGGACGCCGCCCTGGGGCGGGTCACCGCCAGCACCTCGCTGGCCGACCTGGCCGACGCCGACCTGGTGGTCGAGGCGGTGGCCGAGGACCTCCAGGTGAAGCGCGAGCTCTTCGCCGAGCTGGGCCGGGTCGCGAAGCCCGGTGCCGTGCTGGCCACCAGCACCTCCAGCCTGCCGGTGATCGAGTGCGCCCGCGCCAGTGGTCGCCCGGCCGACGTCGTCGGCCTGCACTTCTTCAACCCGGCGCCGGTGATGAAGCTGGTCGAGGTGGTCTCCACCATCGCGACCGCGCCGGACGTCGCCGCCACCGGACACGCGCTCGGCCAGCGACTGGGCAGGACGACGGTCTCCTGCACCGACCGCGCCGGGTTCATCGTCAACGCGCTGCTGTTCCCCTACCTCAACGACGCGGTCAAGATGCTCGAGGCGCACTACGCCACCGCCGACGACATCGACGCGGCGATGAAGGTCGGCTGCGGCTACCCGATGGGCCCGTTCGAGCTGCTGGACGTCGTCGGGCTGGACGTCTCGCTGGCGATCGAGCGGGAGCTCTACACCGAGTTCCGCGAGCCGGGGTTCGCGCCGGCCCCGCTGCTGGAGCACCTGGTGACTGCCGGCTACCTCGGCCGCAAGACCGGTCGCGGCTTCCGCGACCACGCGGCGCGGTAGGGACGTGCCCCGCCGCGGTGGCTCTCGCCGCGATCGGGCCGGGTCGTCCCCGGCCGGTCGCGGTGCCCGGCCGTCCGCGCGGCGGCCCGTCCCGCGGTCGACCCCGGTGGAGGAGGCCCCGGACGGTGACTGGGCGGTGCGCCCGCTCACCGGCGCGGCGGGGGACAAGAGCTACCGCTGCCCGGGCTGCGACCAGGAGATCCGCCCGGGGACACCGCACGTGGTCACCTGGCCCGCCTACGCGCGCGACTCCGATCTGGACCCGTGGGACACCGAGTCCGCCGCCGACCTGCGCCGGCACTGGCACCGGATCTGCTGGGACAGCCGCCTCCGCCGCCGCTGAGCCGCAGGATCAGCTCGACAGGCGGGCGTAGACCACCACGTTGTCGGTGTAGCTGCGGCGGTCGCGGTCGAACTCGCCGCCGCAGGTGATCAGCCGCAGCTGCGCGTCGGCCGTCGGGCCGTACACCTCCGCGGTGGCGAAGTCGGTCTTCGGGTAGGCGGCCACCCGGGTGACGGTGAACGTGACCTGGCTGCCGTCGGCGCGGTCGACGACGACCTCGTCGCCGGCGCTGAGCTCCTCCAACCGGAAGAAGACCGCCGGCCCGCTGCGGTCGTCGACGTGGCCGGCCAGCACCGCGGGGCCGGTCTCGCCGGGGGCGGGCCCCGCGGCGAACCAGCCCGCCCGGGTGAAGTCGGCGGGCGGCACGAGCGCGCCGTCGCCGTCGACCCCGATGGCCGGCACCGGGCTGTCCACGCCGATGGCGGGCACCCGGACCCGCACGGGCGCCGGGGCGGTCGCCGTGGCGGTGTCGGCGACCACCACCGGCGCCGGTGGCGCCGCGGCCCGGGCCGGCGTCGCCGGGGTGGGGGAGAGCAGGGCGACGGCCCCCGCGGTGACACCCACGGCGGCCAGCGCCAGCCGCGCCCGCGCCGGCATCCGGGACGGCGGGCGCCGGTGCCGGCCTCCGGTCATCGCGTCGCCGGTCAGGACGCCGTGTGCCGGGCCACCCGGCCACGGGGGCCGACCCGGCCACGGACGGCGACCAGCAGGGCGGACACCGCGAGCACCGCCAGCGCCACGCGACCGACCGGCGCACCGCCGCCGGTGGCGGTCCCGCCCGCGCCGGCCTCCACCCCGCCGACCGGGACGACGCCGGGGCTGGCGGCGTCCAGCGCGGTGGTCACGGTGACCCCGCCCTCGCCGCGGTCCAGCAGCAGCACGGTCTGCACCGAGCCCGCGGCCAGGTCGAGCGGCAGCTCCGTGGGCTCGCCGGACGCCGGCGTCACGGTCAGCGTGGCCGGGCCGCCGGGCACGTCCTGGTACTCGGTGTTGCTGGGGAAGGCCAGGTCCGCGGCCAGCTGCGGGCCGTCGGCCAGGGCCAGGTCGACGGGGGAGACCCCGGCCGCCGCGTTGACCACGCGGACGCGGGCCTGGCCGGCCGGCGGGAGGGAGAGGTCGTCGGGCAGGACGGCGAAGCCCAGGTCGGCGAAGTAGCCGACCCCGGCGATCGTGGTCGCGCTGCCCGGGGCCACGGTGACCGTGGTGGCCAGCACCGGCGGGCTCGCTGGGTTGGCCCCGGCGGCACGGGCGCTGACGGTGTACGTGCCCGGCGGCACCGCCTGGTAGGCCGAGACGTCGCCGTAGGTCACCGCCGGGAGCACCACCCCGGTGCCCGGGGCGGACACCGAGTCGATGTACGCGTCGACCGACGGGGTGTCCGGGGACAGGTGCATCATCCGCACCAGCGCCGTCTCACCGCTCGGCGCGGCGGCCGCGGCAGCGGGGGCGACGAGCCCCAGGGCGCAGAGGCCCGCCCCCAGCAGGAGCAGCAACGGGCCTCGGTTGAGCCGGGACATCGGCGTCCTCCAGTCGATTGGGCAGTGCTCGGCCACCCCTACCCACGCTGCACGGCACATGCACGCCGGGTTCGCGGAAGACCGCGGTGCGTCATCCTCCTCCGCCGGGGGTCACCTGCGCGTCGGGGTCCGGGGCCAGCGGCCAGGTCAGCAGCAGCCCGTCCTCGACGCTGGTCACCCGGGCCGGCCGGTAGGGGGACCGCTGGGCCTCCAGCCAGTTCCGCAGCCGGTCGGCCGCCGGGGAGTCCCCGGGCAACGGCACACCGGCGACCGAGCCGAGCACGGCCTGGCGGACCGGGACACCGGGCAGCTCGCCGGGCACCGCGGGCAGGTCGGCCAGCGAGACGCCGAACCGGGCGGCGAGGCCGGCGAGCGTGGTGAGCAGGCGGGGGTCGACCGAGCCGGCGCGCAGCAGCTCGGCGGCGGCCGGGGGCGCGGTGGTCGCCGGGTTGGCCAGCAGCGCCTCGCCGAGCTCGCGCCGGGCCGCCAGCTGCTCGCTGGTCGGCTCGGCGGGATCGGGGTCGGCCACGGTCAGCGTGACGCCGTCCGGTGCCCTGTCGTCCGGTGCCCCGTCGTCCGGTGCCCCGCCGTCCGTGGGTGAGCCGGCCGGGAAGCGGGCCACGGGGCGGGCGTCGGCCGCCGGGTCGCCGTCGGCGCTGACCTGCAGCTGCAGCGGGAGCTCCCCGGTCGCGGCGGTGACCGGGCCGCGGGCGGTGACCAGCCGGTCGAGGTCCAGGCCGGCGTGCACCAGTTCGGCGGCCGGCCGGGGGTCCGCGGCGAGCACCGCGTCGTCGGGCAGCTGCTGGTCGGACCACGCCACGAGCTGGCCGTACGCCTCGGCCCCGAGGTCGCCCCGGGGTCCGGTGACGACTCCGGCGAGTGCGGCGGCGAGCACCAGCACCAGGGCCCCGGCGGCGGCCGGCCGGGCGACCCGGCCGAACGCCGGCCGGGCGGCGGCGACCCGGTCGACCAGCGCATCGGCCAGCACCGCGGCGAGCAGAGCGGCCAGCGGCAGGCAGACCAGCAGGGTCGGCAGCCTGTCCCCGGGCGGGACGACGCCGAGCAGCGTCCCGGCCAGCAGTGCCGCGCCCGGCCCGCGCAGGCGCGGCAGCCAGACCACCGCCAGCACCCCGACGACGAGCAGCCCGCTGCCGACCAGCACGAGCTCCGCGGTGCCCGCCCCCCACCTGGTCGGGTCGCCCGGCTGCG
The DNA here is from genome assembly GCF_007994135.1 of Modestobacter roseus. Classification (NCBI taxonomy): domain Bacteria; kingdom Bacillati; phylum Actinomycetota; class Actinomycetes; order Geodermatophilales; family Geodermatophilaceae; genus Modestobacter; species Modestobacter roseus. The sequence continues at coordinate 2,660,143 of NZ_VLKF01000001.1, read as the reverse complement.
GGTACCAGGCGCCGACCAGCAGCCGGGTGACGCCGGCGCCCACCGCGATCCCGGCGACGGTGAGCGCCCGGGTCACCCCCGGGGGCATGCGCGCCGGCCTGCGCCACGCTGCACGCGCCGCCACTCCCGCGGCGACGCCGGGGACCAGGAGCACCAGCGCGTCCGGGGCGAGCAGGACCCCGAGCGAGGTGGCCACCGCGGCCGTGACCGCGCTGGCGCGGGAGGGGCGACCGGACAGCAGCAGCCAGGCCGCGAGCAGCAGCCACGGCAGGGCCAGCCAGGACGGCGACGCGGCGGCCGAGAGCGGGGCCAGCGCCGGCACCGCCGCGAGCGCGAGCACGGCCAGCGCGCACCCGGCGTCGCCCAGGCCCAGCCGTCGGCCGGTCCGCCACAGCAGCACGCCCGTGCCGAGCAGGGCCACGGCGAGCAGCTCCCGCTCCGCACCCACGAGGGTGTCGTGCCGGGCGAAGGCACGGGTGACGGTGGCGTAGACCGCGGTGTGCAGCGCCCCCAGTCCCTCCGGGGAGAGCAGCGCCAGGTCGCCGTCGCCGCGGAGCAGGACGGCCGCCGGTGCCGCGAGCGTGTCGTCGCCCGGCAGTCGCGGTCCGGACAGGCGCCGGGCGGCGACGGCGGCCAGCACCGCCAGCGCCGTCAGCGGCCAGAGGACGCCGGTGCGCCGGTGACCCGGGGCCGTCGCTGCGTGCCGGGCCCGCCGGGCGCCCGGGCGACGACGGCCGACCGGCGGCGTCGGGTCCGGCACGGTGGCGGTCCTCCCGGCGTCTCGTGGTGCGGGCAGCGCCCGGTTCGCCACCCGCTGTGGTCGCCCCGGTACTCAGCCGGGGTCGACCCTGACACGGGGACGGGGGGCGGGCCACCGGGGCGGACGGCGCGAGCGGGTGGCTCCGGACGCGCGAGGACCCGCCGCGGCCGGGCCGGGGCGGGTCCTCGTCAGGGCAGCCGGCGCGCGGGGGCAGCGCCGGACCGGGTCAGCTGTGGCCGGACTCGGTCGACCCGTTGGTCGGGGCGCTGCCGGTGCCGGCGGGCACCGGGGTGGTGGGCGGCTGCTGGCCGCGGGGCGGGGTGCTCCGCGGCGGCACCGGCGGGGTGTGGCGGGGCGCGGCCACCGGGCGCCCGGGCTCCCGCTCGGCGGCGGGCCGCTCCGCGGTGGTGGCCGGCGCGGGGGCCTGCTCCTGGGCCGGGCTGGCCGGCGCGGTGCGCGGTCCGGCAGCCGGCTGGACCGGCGGCGCCTGCTGAGCCGGGGCCTGCTGAGCCGGGGCCTGCTGCGGTCGTGCCGGTGCCCCGGACTCCGGCTGCGCGGCCGCCGGCGTGGGCGCCTGGTCGGTCGACGCCTCGGTCTTCGGCGCCTCGGTCTTCGGCGCCTCGGTCTTGGTCGCCTCGGTCTCCGGTGCCTCGTCCTGCGCCGCCCCGTCCGTCGGAGACTCGGGGGCGGGCTTCGCGGCCGGCTCCTCCGTGCGCGGCGGCACCCGCAGCGACTGGGTGCGCGCGGCCGGCGGCTCGGCGGGGACGGGGCGGGCTGCGACGGCGCCGGGGCGTCGGAGGCCGGGCCTGGCTGGCCGGCCGCCCGCGGGGGAGTGCCCTGCGGCGGGGTGGACTGCTGCCCGGCAGGTCGGGCGGCCGGTGCGGGGCGGTCGCCCAGGTCGGGCAGCTGCGTGAGGAGCGTGCGGACCTCGGCCAGCCGCTGGGCCAGCTCGTCCCGGACGGCGCGGACGGCGGCTGCGGAGGCCTCCGCCTCGGTGACCGTCCGGCGCGCCCGCTCGTCGGCGGTGGTGACCCGCTGCTGGGCGGCGGCGACGGAGGCGCGCTCGCGCTCGTCCTCCAGCCGGGCGGCCTCGGTGCGCCGGATGCGCATCGCGATCTCGAAGTCCTCCTCCGCCTTGGTGCGGCGGGTCTGCGAGTCGGCGTCGAGCCGGGCCACCCGCTCCTGGGCCTTGGTGACCAGCTCGTCGGCGCGGGCCTGGGCCTTCACCGCGACCTGCTCGGCGTGCGCCCGGGCCTCCGCCACGAGGCGCTCGGCCTCGGCCCGGCTGGCGGCCGCCCGCTCGCCGAGCGACCGCTCCTCACCGGTGATCCGCTCGCGCACCGCCTCGACCTCGGCGGCGACCGCGGACTGCAGCTGCGCGGCCTCCTCCTGGGCGGCCCGGCGGATCTCCGCGGCCTCCTCCTCGGCCAGCCGCAGCATGTTCGAGATGCGCTCGCCCATGTTCTCGAACGTGGGTGCACTGGCGCTCGCGGCGCGGCGGCGCAGCGACTCGACCTCGCCGTGCAGCGCCTGCAGCTGGCGGGCCAGGTCCGAGGAGCGCGCGACGGCGGCGTCCCGGTCGGCGATGGCGACCCGCAGGTCGGCGTCCATCCCGGAGAGGGTCTCGTGCACCTGTTCCCGGTCGTAACCCTTGCGTACCACGTCGAAGCCGGGGCCGCCGTCGCGGAAGAGGTCGTCACGAGGGTCGCTCATGGGCGTCATCCTCGCAGAGAACCGGCGCCGGGTCAGCGTGTCCCCGACCGCTCCGCAGGCAACTGCCAGGGAGCCCGGGGCCCGGCCGGCGGCCGGGTCCCGGAGCCCTGGTCAGCGGTCGCGGAACCGGTCGATCGCCGTCTGGTGGCGCGCCCGCAGCGCGGTGTCCCGGACCCCGAGCCCCTCCTCCGGGGCGAGGACCAGCACCCCCACCTTGCCCTGGTGGGCGTTGCGGTGGACGTCGTACGCGGCCTGGCCGACATCGTCCATGGCGTAGGTCCGCGACAGGGTCGGGTGGACCAGGCCCCGCTGGACCAGCCGGTTGGCCTCCCAGGCCTCGCGGTAGTTGGCGAAGTGCGAGCCGACGATCCGCTTGAGGTTCATCCAGAGGTACCGGTTGTCGTAGGAGTGCAGGAACCCGGTCGTGGAGGCACAGGTGACGACCGTGCCGCCCTTGCGGGCGACGTAGACGCTGGCGCCGAAGGTCTCCCGCCCGGGGTGCTCGAAGACGATGTCCGGGTCGTCGCCCCCGGTCAGCTCCCGGATCCGGGCGCCGAGCCGCTTCCACTCGTCCGGGTCCTGCGTCTCCTCGTCCTTCCAGAACGCGTACTGCTCGACCGAGCGGTCGATGACCAGCTCGGCGCCCATCGAGCGGACGATCTCGGCCTTCTCCGGGCTGCCCACCACGCAGACGGGGATGGCGCCGCCGTTGAGCGCCAGCTGGGTGGCGTACGAGCCGAGCCCGCCGGAGGCGCCCCAGATGAGCACGACGTCGCCCTGCTTCACGTCCGCACCGTTGCGGCTGACCAGCTGCCGGTAGGCGGTCGAGTTGACCAGCCCCGGGCTGGCCGCCTCCTCCCAGGTCAGGTGGGCGGGCTTGGGCATGAGCTGGTTGCTCTTGACCAGCGACAGCTCGGCCAGGCCGCCGAAGTTCGTCTCGAACCCCCAGATCCGCTGCTGCGGGTCGAGCATCGTGTCGTCGTGCCCGGCCGGGTCCTCCAGCTCCACCGACAGGCAGTGCGCGACGACCTCGTCGCCGGGCTTCCAGCGGTTGACGCCCGGCCCCACCCGGACCACGACGCCGGCCAGGTCGGACCCGACCACGTGGTAGGGCAGGTCGTGCCGTTTGGTGAGGTCGGAGACCCGGCCGTAGCGCCGCAGGAAGCCGAAGGTCGAGACGGGCTCGAAGATCGACGTCCAGACGGTGTTGTAGTTGACCGCCGAGGCCATCACCGCCACCAGCGCCTCGCCCGGGCCGAGCTCGGGGGTGGGCACCTCCTGCACGTGCAGCGACTTCCGGGGGTCCTTGTCCCGGGTGGGCAGTCCCTCGAACATCCCCTGCTCGTCCTCGCGCACCACGACGGCGCGGTAGGACCCCGGCACGGGGAGCCCTCCGATCGCGTCGAGGTGGTCGCCGAGGACGGCGTCCCTGATCTCGTCCATGCGTGCTCTCCCGAGTCGTCGTTGGCTCGGTAGGTGCAGGTCTCGGTCGGTGCAGGTCTCGGTCGGTGCAGGTGCGGTGGTGGCGCTGTGTGCAGTTGTGCGGCGGTGCAACGGGTCAGTGCGCGGCGGCGGGCTCCACGAGCTCGACCAGCACGCCGCCGGCGTCCTTGGGGTGCACGAAGTTCACCCGGCTGCCGGCGGTGCCGCGGCGCGGTTCGTCGTAGAGCAGCCGCAGGCCGCGGTCGCGCAGCGTCTGCGCCGCCGCCTCGACGTCGGTCACCCGGAAGGCCAGCTGCTGCAGCCCCGGGCCGGAGCGGCCGATGAACCTCGCGATCGTCGACTCGGGTGTGAGCGGTGCCAGCAGCTGGATGCGCGTGGTGCCGTCACCGACGGCGAGCATCGCCTCCCGGACGCCCTGCTCCTCGTTCGTCTCCTCGTGGACCGAGTGCACGCCGAACGTGCCGGCGTAGAAGGCGATCGCCTCGTCGAGGTCGGGCACCGCGATGCCGACGTGGTCGATGGTGGTGAACAGGCCGGCGGGGAGGCCGGTCAGCGCGTCGTCGGGCATGCGTCGCATCCTGCCGCCGCACCCGCCCGCTGGGGACCCACCCGCACCGCCCGGTACGTGACGTGGCTCACCCCGGGCCGTCGGTCGCTCTCCGGGCCCTATCCTCGACGGGTCCCGCAGCGGCGCGGAGCACTGCGCCGCGACCCCGGAGCAGGCCGCCAACGGCGGCGGCCGGAGCCACTGGAGGCCCCGATGAGCCAGCCCGCACCCACCCGCTCCGTCATCGTCGGCGGGGCCCGCACGCCGATGGGCCGGCTGCTGGGCTCCCTCAAGGACTTCAGCGCCGCCGACCTCGGCGGCGTGGCCATCAAGGCTGCCCTCGAGCGCGCCGGGATCACCGGTGACCAGGTCGACTACGTGATCATGGGCCAGGTCATCCAGGCCGGCGCCGGGCAGAACCCCGCCCGCCCGGCCGCGGTCGCCGGCGGCATCCCGATGTCGGTGCCCTCGTTCACGCTGAACAAGGTGTGTCTCTCGGGCATCGACGCGATCGCCCTGGCCGACCAGCTCATCCGGGCCGGGGAGTTCGACGTCGTGGTGGCCGGCGGCATGGAGTCGATGACCCGGGCGCCGCACCTGCTGCCCAGCTCGCGCACCGGCACCAAGTACGGCGACGCCACTCTCGTCGACGCCATGGCGCACGACGGCCTCACCGACACCTTCGACCAGGTCGCGATGGGCGCGCTGACCGAGCAGGCCAACAGCCGCTACGGGCTGACCCGCGAGGAGCAGGACGCCTTCGCCGCCGCCAGCCACCAGAAGGCCGCCGCCGCGCAGAAGAACGGCCTGTTCGACGACGAGATCACCCCGGTCCTCATCCCGCAGCGCAAGGGCGACCCGATCGAGTTCCGCGAGGACGAGGGCATCCGCCCGGACACCACCGCGGAGAGCCTGGCCCGGCTCAAGCCCGCCTTCGCGGCCGACGGCACGATCACCGCGGCGTCGGCGTCGCAGATCTCCGACGGCGCCTGCGCGGTCGTGGTGATGTCCGCGGCCAAGGCGGCGGAGCTCGGTTGCACCGTGCTGGCCGAGATCGGCGCGCACGGCGTCGTCGCCGGGCCGGACGCCACGCTGCAGACCCAGCCCTCGCGGGCGATCGCCAAGGCGTGCGCCCGGGAGGGGATCGACCCCGCCGGCCTGGACCTGGTCGAGCTCAACGAGGCCTTCGCCGCCGTCGGCATCGTCTCCACCCGCGAGCTGGGCATCGACCCGGAGCGGGTCAACCCCAACGGCGGGGCGATCGCGCTGGGGCACCCGGTCGGGATGAGCGGTGCCCGGATCGTGCTGCACCTGGTGCTGGAGCTGCGCCGCCGCGGCGGCGGGGTCGGAGCGGCCGCGCTCTGCGGCGGCGGCGGTCAGGGCGACGCGCTGATCCTCAGGGTCCCCGCCGCGGCGTGAACGCCCCCGCTCGAGCCGGTGGCCGGCGCGGCCGGCGGACGGCCGACGTGCCGGCGCTGGTCGCCGGGGCCCGGGAGGGCGACGCCCGGTCGGTGGCCCGGCTGATCTCGCTGGTGGAGGACGCCAGCCCGCTGCTGCGCGAGGTCGCGGCGGCGCTGGCTCCGCACACCGGCCGGGCCCGGGTGCTGGGGCTGACCGGGCCGCCCGGGGTCGGCAAGTCGACGACGACGACGGCGCTGGTGCGCGCCTTCCGGGCCGCCGGGCAGCGGGTCGGGGTGCTCGCCGTCGACCCCTCCTCGCCGTTCTCCGGGGGCGCTCTGCTCGGTGACCGGGTGCGGATGCAGGACCACGCCGGTGACGCCGGCGTGTTCATCCGGTCGATGGCCTCCCGGGGACACCTGGGCGGGCTGGCCTGGGCCACGCCCCAGGCGCTGCGGGTGCTCGACGCGGCCGGCTGCGACGTCGTGCTGGTCGAGACCGTCGGGGTCGGGCAGTCCGAGCTGGAGGTCGCCTCGCTCGCCGACACCACGCTGGTGCTGCTCGCCCCGGGCATGGGCGACGGCATCCAGGCCGCCAAGGCCGGGATCCTCGAGGTCGCCGACGTCTTCGTGGTGAACAAGGCCGACCGGGACGGCGCGGACCAGACGGTGCGCGACCTGCGCGGGATGCTCTCCCTCGGTGGCCGGCACACCGACGCGGGGGCGTGGCGACCGCCGATCGTGAAGACCGTCGCGTACCGGGACGCCGACGCCGGGATCGAGGAGGTCGTGGCCCGGATCGGGGAGCACGCCGCATGGCTGGACTCCTCGGGGGAGGGCCACCGGCGCCGGGTCGCCCGGGCCGCCCGCGAGATCGAGGCGATCGCCGTCGCCGGGGTGCGGGAGCGGATGGGCGACGTCGGCGGCTCGGCCGCGCTGCCGGCGCTGGCGGAGCGGGTGGTCGCGGGGGAGACCGACCCGTACCGGGCCGCCGACCACTTGGTCGCGCAGCTCTAGGGCCCGGCGGGCAGGATGGCGGCGTGAACGGGACCCCGGATGCCGTCGTCGTCGGAGCCGGCCCGAACGGTCTGGCCGCTGCCCTGCGCCTGGCCGCGGCCGGCCTGAGGGTCCAGGTCGTCGAGCGCGGTGAGCAGGCCGGGGGCGGGCTGCGCACCGAGGAGGTGACGCTGCCGGGCTACCGGCACGACATCTGCTCCACGGTGCACCCGATGGCGGCCGCGGCGCCGTTCTTCGAGGAGTTCGACCTGGACAGCCGGGGCGTGCGGCTGCTGCAGCCCGAGGTCGCCTTCGCCCACCCGCTGGACGGCGGCCGGGCCGCGGTGTCGGTCGGGTCGCTGGAGCAGACCGCGGCCGGGCTCGGTGTCGACGACGCGGCCTGGCAGCAGCTGTTCGGCCCGCTGCTGCGGCAGGCCCCCGAGATCGTCGACTTCTTCCTGACCTCCGCGTTCCGCCGGCTGCCCACCCGCGGGATCACCGGGATCACCCGCTTCGGGCTGCAGGCGCTGCCCAGCGTCGGGCAGCTGGCGCGCCGCCGGTTCGAGGGTGAGGAGGCCCGCGCGCTGATCGCCGGCGCCGCGGCCCACGGGATGCTCGAGCTCTCCCGCCCGCTGACCGCCGGGCTCGGCATGATCCTGGCGATGCTCGCGCACCACCGCGGCTGGCCGGTGGTCGAGGGCGGGTCCCAGGTGCTCGCCGACGCCATGGTCACCGCGCTGGAGCAGCAGGGCGGCGAGGTCGTCACCGGGCACGAGGTCACCGACCTGCGCGAGTTCGCCGGGGTGCCCGCCGTGCTGCTGGACACCACCCCCGGGGCGTTCGTCGCGATGGCGGGCAACGCGCTGCCCGAGGGCTACCGGCGCTGGGTCCGCCGCTACACCCACGGCCCCGGCGTGTTCAAGATCGACTGGGCGCTGTCGGAGCCGGTGCCGTGGACCAACCCCGACGTCCGCCGGGCCGGGACGGTGCACGTCGCCGGCACCATGGAGGAGACGATCGCCGGGGAGGCCGCGCCGGCGCACGGGCGGGTCGCCGAGAAGCCCTACGTGCTCGCCGTGCAGCCGACCGTCGTGGACCCCTCGCGGGCACCGGCGGGCGGCCACGTGTTCTGGGCCTACGTGCACGTGCCGCACGGCTCGACGGTCGACATGACCGAGGCCATCGAGGACCAGATCGAGCGGTTCGCGCCCGGCTTCCGCGACACCATCCTGGCCCGGCACACCATGCACGCCGGGGAGATGGAGCAGTGGAACCCCAACGACGTCGGCGGGGACATCTCCAACGGCGAGGCGTCGCTGCGGCAGATGCTCTTCCGCCCGGTGCCCCGCTGGAACACCTACAAGACGCCGATGACCGGGGTCTACCTGGCCGGTGCGGCGACCCCGCCCGGGCCGGCGGTGCACGGCCACTGCGGCGACAACGCCGCCCGGGTGGCGCTGCGCGACGTCTTCGGCATCCGGCACGCGCCGGCGCTGCGCCCCGCCCCGCCCGCCTGATCCGCCCCCTCGCCGATCGCGCGTCGAGTGTCGACATGCCGACCCCTCTGGCCAGGCCGACACGTCGACGAGTCGACACTCAGCGAGCGAGCTCAGCGGCGATCCGGGCGATCAGCCGATCGGGCCGGTGCAGGTCGGCCGCGGTGACGAACAGGACCCGCCATCCCGCGGCGAGCAGGCGGTTGAGGCGGCGGCGGTCAGCGGCGAACTGACCGGGTTCGGCGTGCCAGAGCCCGTCGTACTCCAGTGCCAGGCGCTGCGCAGGCCAGGCGAAGTCCACGCGCGCGACGAACACCCGCCCGTCGTGCACGGGGTGCTGGGCTACCGGGAGTGGCAGCCCGCTGCGGTGCACCAGCAGCCTGAGCCGGGTCTCCTGGGGTGAGCCGGCCAGACCGTCGGCGAGCGCGGCGGCGTCCCGGGCCCTCCGGCATCCCCGGCCGGTGGTCGCTGCGGCCATCGCCCGGACGTCGCCGAGGTCGACCAGGCCGGCGGCGGCGAACTGGTCGATGAGCACGACCGCCTCGTCGAGCGGACGCTCGGCACCCAGTGACACCGCCGTCCGCTCAGGGGTGGTGACCGGGACGCCGCGCCGGCGGGTGAGGTCCTCGGGGCGGATCCGCGCCCGGCGGACCCGCAGCCCGCTGACCGCGCGGGCAGGCGTGCCCGGCGGCACGGTCAGCTCCACGTCGTCGTCCGGGCCGGCCGCGTCCAGCCGCCACAGGACGGCGGCGCTGGCTCCGGTGACGACCGCACCCGGCAGCAGCACGGACGCGGCGGCGACAGCGCGCAGCTCATGGGTGACGGCCAGGTCGGCGCAGGCGTAGACGTCGCGGAAGAGCCGGTGCCAGGGGCTGCTGTCCAGCTGTCGCCGGGTGACCAGCCCGGCCCGGACGGCGGTGGTGCCGCGGAAGACCCGTCCGCGGAGTGCCGGCGGGCGGTGTGCGGGGGCGACCACCGGGGGAGCCTGGCCGATCGGGCGCGGGGACCGGCCGCGCTGTCCACAGCCCTGGTGCGGGTATCGGCGAGTGTCGACTCATCGACATGTCGGCGCAGCGACCGGCGTCGACAGGTCGGCACTCGATGGCCGCGGTCGGCGGGCGGCGGCCGCGGCCGGGCGGTCGCAGCCCGCAACTACGCTCTGCGGCCATGGTGCGACCGCTGGGCCTGCCCTTCGACCCGATCGAGCGCGCGGCGCAGACTTGGGCTGAGCGCTTCGGCCCGGCGGCGTCGATGCGGGCGGCGACCAGCGTGTTCCGGGTGCAGCAGATCCTGCTGGCCCGCTTCGACGAGGCGCTCAAGCCGCACGGGCTGACCTTCGCCCGGTACGAGGTGCTGGTGCTGCTCACCTTCTCCCGCACCGGGCAGCTGCCGCTGAAGGTCATCGGCAGCCGGCTGATGGTGCACCCGACCAGCGTCACCAACGCGATCGAGCGCCTGGTCGCGGCCGGCTACGTCGAGCGGCGCCCCAACCCGACCGACGGCCGGGGCGTGCTGGCGGCGATCACCGACGCCGGCCGGGACGTCGTCCCGCTGGCCACCGAGGCGCTCACCGGCCAGGACTTCGGGCTGGCCGACGTGCCCGAGGCCGAGCTGGACGCGCTGTTCGACATCCTCCGCAAGGTCCGGCTCGGCGCGGGGGACGTCGTCCCGGACTGATCGAGGTCGGCCGCTGGCCGTAGATGCTAGGACGTCCTAGCATCTGTCCATGACCGAGCCCGCGGGCAGCGAGGCCCGCCAGCGCTGGCAGCAGCGGTACGAGTCGGCGCAGGCCGCCGGGCGGGTGCGGGAGGCGGACTTCACCACCCTGTCCGGCGTGCCCGTGGAGCCCGCCTACGGGCCCGCCGACGAACGCGCCGTCCCGGACTTCGCGCGGATCGGCTGGCCGGGGGAGTTCCCGTTCACCCGCGGGCTGCACCCCACCGGCTACCGCGGCCGGCTGTGGACCATCCGGCAGTTCGCCGGGTTCGGCAACGCCCGGCAGACCAACGAGCGGTTCCGGTCGCTGCTGGCCGCCGGCGGGGGCGGGCTGTCGGTCGCCTTCGACATGCCCACCCTGATGGGCCGGGACTCCGACGACCCCCGCGCGCTCGGCGAGGTCGGGCACTGCGGCGTCGCCGTCGACTCCGCCGCCGACCTGGACGTGCTCTTCGCCGGCATCCCGCTGCAGGACACCACCACGTCGATGACGATCAGCGGCCCCGCCGTCCCGGTGTTCTGCATGTACCTGGTCGCCGCCGAACGTCAGGGAGCGGACCTCGCGAAGCTGGACGGCACGCTGCAGACCGACATCTTCAAGGAGTACACGGCGCAGAAGGAGTGGCTGTTCGCCCCCGAGCCGCACCTGCGGCTCATCGGTGACCTGATGGAGTACTGCGCGCACGCGATCCCGGCCTACAAGCCGGTCTCGGTGTCCGGCTACCACATCCGGGAGGCCGGCTCGACCGCCGCGCAGGAGCTGGCCTACACGCTGGCCGACGGCTTCGGCTACGTGGAGCTGGGCCTCTCCCGCGGGCTGGACGTCGACGTGTTCGCCCCCGGGCTGAGCTTCTTCTTCGACGCGCACATCGACTTCTTCGAGGAGATCGCCAAGTTCCGGGCCGCCCGGCGGATCTGGGCCCGCTGGCTGCGCGACGTCTACGGCGCGCGGACGGCGAAGGCGCAGCAGCTGCGCTTCCACACCCAGACCGCCGGGGTCTCGCTCACCGCGCAGCAGCCGGAGAACAACATCGTGCGGACGGCGGTCGAGGCGCTCGCGGCGGTGCTCGGCGGCACCAACTCGCTGCACACCAACGCCCTCGACGAGGTGCTCGCCCTGCCCAGCGCCAAGGCCGCGCAGATCGCGCTGCGCACCCAGCAGGTGCTCGCCGAGGAGACCGGGGTGGCGAACGTGGCCGACCCGCTGGGCGGCTCCTGGTACGTCGAGGCGCTCACCGACTCCCTCGAGGCCCAGGCCGAGGAGGTCTTCGCCCGGATCCGCGAGATGGGCTCCGACGGCTCGATGACCAGCGGGATCCTGCGGGGCATCGAGGACGGCTGGTTCACCGGGGAGATCGCCGAGGCCGCGTTCACCTACCAGCGGGCGCTGGAGAAGGGCGAGAAGAAGGTGGTCGGGGTCAACACCCTCACCGACTCGGTGACCGACGGGGACCAGCTGGAGATCCTCCGGATCAGCCACCAGGTCGAGCTCGACCAGCGGGCCGAGCTCGCCACCCGGCGGCAGGACCGGGACGACGAGGCGGCCCGCGCGGCGGTGGCCCGGATGGTCGAGGTGGCCCGCACGGACCAGAACATGGTGCCGGCGATGCTCGCCGCCGCCCGCGCCGAGGCGACGCTCGGCGAGATCTGCGACGCCCTCCGCGCGGAGTGGGGCACCTACACCGAACCGGCCCGGTTCTGAGGTCGGACGACCGGCCGCCACGCGCCCGGTCGTCCGGTGGGATGATCGTGGCCATGCAGCCGAACCGCCCCGCCGCTCCGCGTGACCCCCGCGCCGCCGCCCAGCAGGCGCAGATGGCCGCCTCACTGGCCGGCGCCGTCGACCTCGCCGCGGTCAAGGCGCGCAGCGAGGCCGCAGCCCGGGCCCAGGCCGCGCCGCCGCCGTCGGCGAGCACGCCGGCCGGCGCCCCGGGCAGCGCCGTCGTCGACGTCACCGAGGACACCTTCCAGTCCGAGGTCCTCGACCGCTCCTTCCAGGTGCCGGTCGTGCTGGACCTGTGGGCCGAGTGGTGCGGGCCCTGCAAGCAGCTCTCTCCGGTGCTGGAGAAGCTGGCCACCGAGGGCGCCGGCTCCTGGGTGCTGGCCAAGGTCGACGTCGACGCCAACCCGGCGCTGGCCCAGGGCCTGCGGGTGCAGGGCATCCCGGCGGTCAAGGCGGTCTGGCAGGGCCAGCTGGTCGCCGAGTTCACCGGGGCCATCCCGGAGGAGCAGGCCCGCCAGTTCGTCACCGAGCTGGTCGCCGCCACCAGCGGGGGAGCGGTCCCCGGCGGCGCCGAGGCCGAGCCGGCCGAGCAGGAGGACCCCCGGCTGGACGAGGCCGAGGCCGCGCTGGACCGCGGTGACCTGACCGCCGCCGAGGCCGCCTACCAGGCGATCCTCGACGCCGAGCCCGACCACCCGGTCGCCGGCCTCGCGCTGCGGCAGGTGCAGCTGTTCCGCCGGGCCGAGGAGGCCGGGCCCGACGCGCTGAACGTCGCCGACGCCTCGCCCGACGACGTCGCCGCGCAGACCCGCGCCGCCGACCTGCTGCTGGGCACCGGCAACGTGGACGCGGCCTTCGACCGGCTGCTGGACGTCATCCGCCGCACCGCCGGTGAGGACCGCGACCTGGCCCGCAAGCACCTGGTCGAGCTGTTCGGCGTCGTCGGCGACGAGGACCCCCGGGTCGGCGCCGCCCGCCGCGCGCTCACCCTCGCCCTGTACTGACGCGGCCGCACGGCCCGAGGGGGCCGGGCTCAGCTGTCGAGGTCGCAGGCGGCGGGGCCGTCGAAGACGCCGGTGCGGAAGACGTCGACGAGCTGGAACCCGGTCAGCTCGGCGTCGGGGAGCACGTCGGGGTCGGTGGCGTACTCGAGCAGGAACGAGACGCTCTCGTCGACGTCGCCGGGGGAGATGCTGAGCACCGTGCTCTCGCCGTTGAGCACCGAGGCGGTGAACGCCCCGGACAGGCAGACCGCTGAGCGCAAGGCCTCCTGGCCGTCGGTGGACAGCCCGAGCTGCGCCCGGCCGGCCAGGCCGTAGGGGATCGCCACGGCGGTGAGGACGGCGTAGTCACCGCCCCGTTCGGCCTGGTAGAGCGGCTCGGTGAGGTCGGCCTCGTCGAAGGCGACCGTGTCCTCGCCGGCGCAGTAGACCAGGTCGACGTCGGCCCCCTCGTCGGCGCAGTCCGGTGCCCGGCCGTCGAACGGCTCCAGTCGTGGCGGGCGGAACGTCCGGCCGCGGTCGGCGAGCACCTGCTGCCAGAACTCGCCCAGCCCCTCGGGGAGGAACTGGTCCACGGTCAGCGCGTAGGGGGCGTTGCCACCGGTCAGCGCGTCGTCGTCGTCCCGGAACGCGCCCTGGGTGTACGGGCGGTCACCGCCGAAGTCGTCCCGGCAGGCCGTCGGGCCGTCGTCGAAGCCCTGCTGGAAGGCCGAGACCCGGTCGAAGTACGAGCCGTGCGCCTCCCCGGCGTTCAGGCCGGTGCCCACCGGGTCGCGCAGCAGCAGGTAGCCGCGCAGCACGTCGTCCAGCTCGGCCGGCCGGATCGAGTTGTGCGGCGCCTCTCCGTCGGCGACCCACCGGGTCCAGGCGCCGGCGAAGCAGTCCGCCTGGGTCTCGATCGCGATGGAGGCCTGGAACGGGTAGCCGACCCGGCCCTGCACGGCGTGGCCGAACTCGTGGGCCATCACCAGCGCCGGGATGAAGCGCCCGTAGCCCTCCGACCCACCGGTGCCGAAGGCCAGCTCGTCGAGGAAGGCCCGGTCGTACTGGATGGCGTCCCCGTTCGGGTACTCCTGGCTGGGCCCGCAGTAGAAGGCGTTGTCCGTCACCGCCTCGGGCGGCTCCCCGCAGCCGATCTCCCCGCCGGGGTAGGCGACGGGGTCGATGTCGTCGGGGTCGACGGAGTAGTAGCCACCGGTCAGCGGCGGGAACTCCTGCTGGTACACCGGGCCGAACTGTTCACCCCAGTACAGGTTCAGGTCGGCCAGCGCGTTGCGGGCGATCTGGTCGACGTCCGAGTCGACGGCGCCGACGACCGGGAACTCCGCCGGCTCGTCCGGACCGCGCAGACCGGACAGCGGCGTCGCCGTGCCCTCGACGAAGGTGACCGCGCACCCGGTCAGCGTCGCCGTCCCGAGCCCTGCGGCCAGCACCACGCCGGCGAGCCGACGCGAGGAGGTGGACATCGGCTCCCTGTCGTCCAGGCCACCGGGTCGGTGGCGGTCCACCCCTGGAGGACGCGGAGGTGGTGGCGGCCCGACGGGACCGCCACCACCTCAGGGTCACTCCTGGGAGTCGGGCTGTGCTGGCTCCAGACCGGTGCCCGGGCCCTCGGCGGCACCGGAGGCCTCGGCGGCGGCGATCTGAGCCTGGTCCGCCGGCACGCCGGAGTCGGGCAGCTCGGGCTCGGGGCCCTCGTGCACCAGCCACACGGTGGCCAGCGGCGGCGCGGTGAGCGTCGCCGACCACGGCTGCCCGTGCCACGCCTCGGCGACGGCGTCGACCCCGCCGAAGTTGCCCACGCCGGACCCGCCGTAGCCCTCCGAGTCGGTGTTGATCAGCTCGCGCCAGCGGCCACCCCGCGGCAGGCCCACCCGGTAGTCGTGGTGCGGGTTGCCGGAGAGGTTGACGATGCAGGCCAGCACCTGGCCGTCCTTGCCGTACCGGAGGAAGGTCAGCGTGTTGCCGCCGGCGTCGTTGGCGTCGATCCACTGGAAGCCCGCCGGATCGACGTCCTGGGAGTACAGCGCCTCGGTCTCCTTGTAGACCGTGTTGAGGTCGCGGACCAGGTCGAGCACGCCGCGGTGCGCCGGGTCGTCGAGGTGCCACCAGTCCAGCGAGCGGCTCTCCGCCCACTCCGACAGCTGCCCGAACTCCGAGCCCATGAACAGCAGCTGCTTGCCCGGGTGGGCCCACATGTAGCCCAGGTAGGCGCGCAGGTTGGCCAGCTGCTGCCACCGGTCACCGGGCATCTTCCGCAGCAGCGAGCCCTTGCCGTACACGACCTCGTCGTGGCTGATCGGCAGGACGTAGTTCTCCGAGAACGCGTAGACCAGGGAGAAGGTCAGCTGGCCGTGGTGGTAGCTGCGGTAGATCGGCGCGTTGGCCATGTAGCCCAACGAGTCGTGCATCCAGCCCATGTTCCACTTGAAGCCGAAGCCCAGGCCGCCGAGGTAGGTGGGCCGGGTGACGCCCGGCCAGGCGGTCGACTCCTCGGCGATGGTCACGACGCCGGGCACCTCGCGGTACACGGTCGCGTTCATCTCCTGCAGGAAGGAGACCGCGTCCAGGTTCTCCCGGCCGCCGTACTCGTTCGGCGTCCACTCACCGTCGTTGCGCGAGTAGTCCAGGTAGAGCATCGAGGCGACGGCGTCGACCCGGATGCCGTCGATGTGGAACTCCTTGGCCCAGAACAGCGCGTTGGCGACCAGGAAGTTGCGCACCTCGTTCCGGCCGAAGTCGAAGACGTAGGTTCCCCAGTCCGGCTGCTCGCCGCGGCGCGGGTCGGCGTGCTCGTACAGCGGGGTGCCGTCGAACCGGGCCAGCGCCCAGTCGTCCTTCGGGAAGTGTGCCGGCACCCAGTCGACGATGACGCCGATGCCGGCCTGGTGGGCGGCGTCGATCAGGTAGCGCAGGTCGTCGGGGCTGCCGAAGCGCGAGGTGGGGGCGTAGTAGGAGGTGACCTGGTAGCCCCACGAGCCGCCGAAGGGGTGCTCGGCCAGCGGCATGAACTCCAGGTGGGTGAACCCGGCGTCCTTGACGTAGGCGACGAGCTCGTCGGCCATCTCCCGGTAGGACAGGCCCTGCCGCCACGAGCCGGCGTGCACCTCGTAGACGCTCATCGGCCGCTCGTGCCAGCGGCTCTCGGCGCGGGAGGCGAGCCACGCGTCGTCGTGCCACTCGTGCGTGGACTCGGTGACGACGGAGGCGTTGGCCGGCGGCACCTCGGTGGCGAACGCCATCGGGTCGCTCTTCACCCGCCACTGACCGTCGGCGCCCAGCACGTGGTACCGGTAGCGGGTGCCCACCTGCACGCCGGGGACGAAGACCTCCCAGACGCCGGAGGAGCCCAGCGACCGCATCGGGTAGGCGCGCGCCTCCCAGTAGTCGAAGTCGCCGGTGACCTTCACGCCGCGGGCGTTGGGCGCCCAGACGGCGAAGGACACCCCGTCGACGGGGCCGCCGGGGGTGTCGTAGTGGCGCACGTGCGCACCGAGGACGGTCCACAGCTTCTCGTGCCGGCCCTCGCGGATCAGGTGCTGGTCGACCTCGCCCAGCGTGGGCAGCCAGCGGTAGGGGTCGTCGACGGTGTAGGTGTCGGTGCCGCCGTCCCCGTTGGGGTAGACGACCTCGATCCGGTAGTCACCGGGCTGCTGGGGCAGTCGCGCCTCGTAGACGCCGCCACCGTGCAGCTGGTGGGCCTCGTACCGGGTGCCGTCCTGGTCGACGACCACCACGGCCACGGCGTCCGGCCGCAGGGTGCGGACCGCCCAGCCCTCGGGCAGTCGGTGGGCACCGAGCACCCCGTGCGGGTCGTAGGACCAGCCCTCGACGACGGCGCGCAGCTCCTCGCCGGACACCTCGCGACCGGCCGGGGTGGCGTCGGCGGGCACCGAGGTGCTCACCGGGGTCTCGCCCTCCGGCAGCGCCGCGACCAGCTCGGTGGCGGCAGGCTCTGGGGCCTCACCGGGAGCGGGGGGCAGGTCGGTGACCTCGCCGACGACCAGGTCGGCGGTGGCGGTCTCCGCCGTCGTCGGCTCGGGGGCCGACGCCTGGCTGTCCGGCGCGCCGACCGTGTCGGGCGCGCTCTCCGCGCCCGGCTCGGAGGCGGTCTCGGCCGGGGAGCTGCCCCCGGTACCGGCGTGCTCGCCGTCCTCCGGCGCCTGCGGGGTGCTCGGCTCGGCCGGGTCGGGGCTCGGCGGCTCCGGCTGCGGGGCCGACGGCGCGGTCGGGTCGCCGGGCTCGGCGATCGGCGCCGGGGCGACGACGGGCGCGGCGGTCACCTTCTTGGCGGCGGCCTTCCGCGTGCGCTTGGCCGGGGCGGCGTCGCCGTCAGCGGCGGCCGCAGCTGCCTTCTTCGTCGTCCGCTTGGTGGCCTTCGTGGCCGGCGCCGCCTCGGTGGGCAGCTCGCTCTGCGCACCGGCGTCAGCGGTCGCGGCGGCCGCCTTCTTGGCCGGGGACTTCTTGGCCGGGGCCTTCTTCGCCGGGGCCTTCGTGGCGGCGGCCTTGCGGGTGGCCTTCTTCGCCGGCGGCGCCGCCTCGGTGGCGTTCTCGTCGGTCGTGGCGGCCTCCTGGACGGCGGCCGTCTTCTCCTCGACCCGGCGCATCAGCTCGTCCTTGCCGGCCGGCTCCGCGTCGGGGGGGTTCCCCTGCGTGTCCTCGGTGCTCATCGGTGTCTCCAGGTGCTTCTCGGTGGTCTGTGGTCGTCGCCGGCCGCGTCGGCGGATCAGTCGCCGGAGGTCAGCCGGGACAACGAGCTGAGCGGGATCATCAACCAGTGCGGCCGGTTGCGCGCCTCGTAGACGCATTCGTAGACCGCCTTGTCCGCCTCGAACGCCCGCAGCAGGGCCGAGTCGGCCGCCAGCGGCACCCCGCCCGCGGCCGAGTAGCCCGCGCAGAAGGCGGCCCGGTTCCGCTCGGCCCACTCCTGGGCGCGGTAGGCGCGCTGCGGGTCGTCGGGCTGCTCGACGAGCATGTGCCGCGCGGCGTAGTCGAAGCTGCGCAGCATCCCCGCCACGTCGCGCAGCGGGGTGTCCAGCTCGCGCCGGGCGGCCAGCGGTCGGGCCGGCTCGCCCTCGAAGTCCAGCACGATCCAGCCGCTGGTGGTGCGCAGCACCTGGCCCAGGTGCAGGTCGCCGTGCACCCGCTGGCGGGTGACCGGCTCCTCGGTGCCGGCCACCGCGGTGTAGAGCGTCCGCAGCGCATCGGCGTGCTCGGCCAGGTCCGGGACGACGGCGAGCGCCGCGTCCAGCCGCTGGGTCATCTGCTCCGCCAGCGTGCGGTACCAGTCCCGGTCGGCGGGTTCGGTCGGCAGCACCCGGGCGAGGTCGGCGTGCACCGAGGCGGTCGCCTCACCGAGCCGCTCGCTCTCCCCGGCGAAGTCACCGCCCACCTCGTCGGCGTGCAGGTCGGCCTCGGCGTACAGGTCGCGCACGCTGGAGGTGGCCAGTCGCCAGCCGTCGCTGGCGTTGGGCACGAAGGTCTGCAGCATCGCGACGGTGGCCGGCTCCTCGCCGGGGGCGCCGTCGATCTCGATGTGCCCGAGCAGCCCGGCGATGTGCGGGTTCTCCGCGCGGCGCAGCGCGTCGTGGATCTCGACGTCCGGGTTGAGCCCGGGCTCGAGCCGGCGGAACAGCTTGAGGATCGCCGACTCGCCGTAGACCAGCGAGGTGTTGCTCTGCTCGGTGGAGATGATGTCGCCGGGCAGCCCCTCGGGGATGTGCGCGACCCCGGCCGGGTGGAAGCGCATCGGGCCCACGGTGGAGGCGGCCACCAGGTGGGTCAGCCACGGGACGGTGGCCTCGCGGTCGCGCATCGCGTCGTAGGCGTAGTTCTCCGTGCCGTTGGAACCGGTCACCGCGCCGATGAAGGCACCGGCCAGCTCCTCGGCCGGCGACTCGCGCCAGGAGAGGGGCACGAGGTAGGTCTCGGTCGCCCCGTCGGTGTAGGTGATCTGGACGCGGTGGACGGAGAGCACCGGGTCGGACTGGTCGAGGAAGAACCCCTCGTCGCTGACCTCGGCCCAGTCGCGGCCCTTGCCCCCGAACCAGCGCTGTCCCGGCATCCAGCCGGCCAGCAGGTCGGTCACCGCAGTCATCAGGCCTCTCCCTCGTGGTCGATGGTCGTGGCCTCGCTGCCGAGGCCCCCGCTGCCCGCCGGGTTGCCCTCGGAGACCAGGCCGGAGTCCAGCAGGGACCGTGCGACGCTGCTGCTCGTCGTGGTCTCCCAGTCCTCCTCGTCCTCGGTCGTCGTCGCGACGGGCTTCTGCAGCTCGAACCAGTAGAAGCCGTGACCGCCGAGGGTCAGCATGTAGGGCAGCACCCCGATCTGGGGGAACTGCACGCGCCCGGTCAGCTCGACCGGGGTGTAGCCCTCGAAGCGCCGCAGGTCCAGCTCGACCGGCTGGGGGAAGCGCGAGAGGTTGTTGACGCAGAGCACGACGTCGTCGCCGAACTCGCGCACGAACGACAGCACCGTGGGGTTGCGCGACCCGATCTCGGTGAAGCTGCCGACGCCGAACGTCGGGTGCTGCTTGCGGATGGAGATCATCGTCCGGGTCCAGTGCAGCAGCGAGTTCGAGTTCCGCAGCTGGGCCTCGACGTTGGTGACCTGGAACCCGTAGACCGGGTCGGCGACCAGCGGCAGGTGCATGCGCTGGGGGTCGGCGGTGGAGAAGCCGCCGTTGCGGTCCGGCGTCCACTGCATCGGGGTGCGCACGCCGTCGCGGTCACCGAGCCAGATGTTGTCGCCCATGCCGATCTCGTCGCCGTAGTACATGACCGGCGAGCCGGGTAGCGACATGAGCAGCGCGGTGAACAGCTCGAGGGTGTCCAGGTCGTTGTCCAGCAGCGGGGCCAGCCGGCGGCGGATGCCGATGTTGGCCTTCATCCGGGGGTCCTTGGCGTACTCCCCCCACATGTAGTCCCGCTCCTCGTCGGTGACCATCTCCAGCGTCAGCTCGTCGTGGTTGCGCAGGAAGACGCCCCACTGGCAGTTCTCCGGGATGTCCGGCGTCTGCGCCATGATCTCGGAGATCGGGAAGCGCTGCTCCCGGCGGACGGCCATGAACAGGCGCGGCATGACCGGGAAGTGGAAGGCCATCTGGCACTCGTCGCCGTCCTCGCCGAAGTACTCGACGACGTCGGCCGGCCACTGGTTCGCCTCGCACAGCAGCACCCGGTCGGGGTACTCGGCGTCGACGACCTTGCGCACCTTCTTCAGGAACTCGTGGGTGCGGGGGAGGTTCTCGCAGTTGGTCCCCTCCTCCTCGAAGAGGTAGGGGACGGCGTCGAGCCGGAAGCCGTCGATGCCGAGGTCGAGCCAGAAGCGCAGGGCGTCGATGATCGCCTCCTGCACCTTCGGGTTCTCGAAGTTCAGGTCGGGCTGGTGGCTGAAGAAGCGGTGCCAGAAGTACTGCTTGCGGACCGGGTCGAACGTCCAGTTCGAGCTCTCGGTGTCGACGAAGATGATCCGCGCATCGGCGTAGCCGGTGTCGTCGTCGGCCCACACGTAGAAGTCGCCGAAGGGGCCGTCGGGGTCGCTGCGGCTGGCCTGGAACCAGGGGTGCTGGTCCGAGGTGTGGTTCATGACGAAGTCGATGATCATCCGCATCCCACGGGAGTGGGCCTCGCTGATGAGCTCCTTGAAGTCCTCGATGTCGCCGAACTCCGGCAGCACCGCGGTGTAGTCGCTGACGTCGTAGCCGCCGTCACGCAGCGGTGAGGCGAAGAAGGGCGGCAGCCAGAGGCAGTCGACGCCGAGCCACTGCAGGTAGTCGAGCTTGCCGATCATGCCGCGCAGGTCGCCGATGCCGTCGGCGTTGCTGTCGGCGAAGCCGCGGACGAGCACCTCGTAGAAGACGGCGCGCTTGAACCACTCGGGGTCGCTGCCGGGGGCGGGCAGGCCCGACTGCTCAGCCGTGCCGGGGGTCGACTGGGCGGGGACGGGGAGGGTCATGGAACTGGGGTCCTCGTTCGTTCTCGGAGGTGCGGGGCGGTGCGACGGCGCCGGCCGCGGCAGGTCCGGCGCCGTCGCGGGTGAGGACGGTCAGGAGGCCGGTCGGCCGGTCACTGCGGGTCCACCGGTGCGGCCAGGCTGCGGTGCACGGTGAACACGTGGGCCGGCTCCCGGTAGGGGTCGAGCTCGACGTAGTTGTGCTGGCCCCAGTCGTAGTGCGCGCCGGTGATCTCGTCGGTGACCGAGAACCGGTCGGACCAGTCCAGCCCGAGGGCCGGCATGTCCAGCGAGGTGGTGCCGATCTGGGCGTAGCTGCTGTTCAGCGAGACCACCACGAGCACTGCGTCGTCCGAGCCCGGGTCGGTCTTGGAGAAGCACAGCAGGTTCTCGTTGTCGATGTGGTGGAACCGCAGCGTGCGCAGCTGCTGCAGCGCCGGGTGCGCCCGGCGGACCTCGTTGAGCCGGCGCAGGTAGGGCGCCAGCGAGCGGCCGCTGGCGTCGGCGCCGGCCCAGTCGCGGGGACGCAGCTGGAACTTCTCGGTGTCCAGGTACTCCTCGCTGCCCGGGCGCAGGCCGACGTGCTCGAACAGCTCGTAGCCGGAGTAGACGCCCCAGGTCGGGCTCATCATCGACGCCAGCACCGCGCGGATCTTGAACATCGGCGGGCCGCCGACCTGCAGCGTCTCGTGCAGGATGTCCGGGGTGTTCACGAAGAAGTTCGGCCGCATGTAGTGGGCGTTGGCGGCCAGCTCGCGGCCGTACTCCTCGAGCTCCCACTTCTCCGTGCGCCAGGTGAAGTAGGTGTAGCTCTGGGTGAAGCCGACCCGGGCGAGCTGGTGCATCATGGCCGGCCGGGTGAACGCCTCGGCCAGGAAGATCACGTCCGGGTCGGTCTTCTTGACCTCCCAGATCAGCCAGTGCCAGAAGTTCAGCGGCTTGGTGTGCGGGTTGTCGACCCGGAACACCCGCACCCCGGCGTCCATCCAGTGCCGGACCACCCGCAGCACCTCGGCGTAGATGCCCGCCGGGTCGTTGTCGAAGTTGATCGGGTAGATGTCCTGGTACTTCTTCGGCGGGTTCTCCGCGTAGGCGATCGTGCCGTCGGGCTTGGTGGTGAACCACTCCGGGTGCTCGCGCACCCAGGGGTGGTCCGGCGCCGCCTGCAGCGCGAGGTCCAGGGCGACCTCCATGCCCAGCTCGCGGGTGCGGCCGACGAAGGCCTTGAAGTCGTCGAGGGTGCCCAGCTGCGGGTGGACGGCGTCGTGCCCGCCCTCGTCGCTGCCGATCGCCCACGGGGAGCCGACGTCCTCCGGGGTGGCGACCAGGGTGTTGTTCTTCCCCTTGCGGTTGACCTTGCCGATCGGGTGGATCGGCGGCAGGTAGACCACGTCGAAGCCCATGTCGGCGATGGCCGGCAGCCGGTCGGCGGCCTGCGCGAAGGTGCCGTGCGTGGGCTGGTCGCCGACGACCGGGCCCTCCGAGCGCGGGAAGAACTCGTACCAGGAGCCGTACAGCGCCCGCGGGCGGTCGACCCACAGCTCGTGCTCCTGCGTCGCGGTGACCAGCCGGCGGACCGGGTGCTCGTGGAGGAACTGCTGCAGCGCCGGGGCGAACGCCGGGGCGATCCGGGCGGTCAGCTCGCGGCCCTCGTCGCGGAGCGCGCCGATGGCGTCGTGCAGCGCCGGGCGGTGCTCCTCGGGCACGCCGGCCACGACCTCCTCCAGCAGCCGGGCACCGGACTCGAGGTCGTTGGCGAGCTCGTCGGCGCCCTGGCCGGCCTCGACCTTCACCTCGACGTCGTGGTGCCAGGTGCTCAACGGGTCGTCCCACGCCTCGACCCGGTAGGTCCACAGACCCTCCCGGTCGGGGACGACGGTGGCGGTCCAGCGGTCGGGTTCGGGCCCGTACTTCCGCATCCTGGTGAGGGCGGGAGCTCCCGCGGGGCCGTCCGGGGGCGTGAGCACCACGGTGGCGGCCACGGCGTCGTGGCCCTCGCGGAAGACGGTGGCGGTGATCGGCAGGTGCTCACCGACCACGGCGCGGGTCGAGAACGACCCGCACGACACGACGGGGGCGACATCGGTGATGCCGAGACGGAGATCTGCGCGGCCAGTCATCGCGGCCACGCTATCCACATCCGCACAGGTGGGCACGTCGAAGTGATCTCCCCTCCGCCAGGCGG
Organism: Modestobacter roseus; assembly: GCF_007994135.1. Taxonomy (NCBI): domain Bacteria; kingdom Bacillati; phylum Actinomycetota; class Actinomycetes; order Geodermatophilales; family Geodermatophilaceae; genus Modestobacter; species Modestobacter roseus. Next base: position 2,637,213 of record NZ_VLKF01000001.1, on the reverse strand, counting down.
GTGAGCCGTCGGGCCGCCCGGACCGGCCCGGTCGGCCCGGGAGGTCGTGTCCGGTGGGTGGACGGCGGAGGTCGTTCGACCCGGTGCGGACCGGGGTCCGCGGCTAGGGTCGGGTCCGTGCGAGCCCTGCGTCGACTCACCGTCCGAGCCTCGCTGCCCGAGGCGCTCCGTCCGCTCTCCCAGCTGGTCACGAACCTGCGCTGGTCCTGGCACCCGGAGACCCGCGACCTGTTCGAGGCGCTGGACCCCGAGCTGTGGGACAGCTGCGGGGGCGACCCGGTGAAGGTCCTGGGTGAGGTGTCGGCCGAACGCCTGGCCACGCTGGCCGGTGACCCGGCCTTCCTGCAGCGGCTGCAGTCGGTCGCCGACGACCTCCGGGAGTACCTCGACGCCCCGCACTGGTACCAGTCACTGGGCGCGGACGCACCGGCGACGATCGCCTACTTCTCCGCCGAGTTCGGCATCACCGAGGTGCTGCCGCAGTACTCCGGGGGCCTGGGGATCCTGGCCGGCGACCACCTCAAGGCCGCCTCGGACCTGGGCGTCCCGCTGATCGGGGTGGGGCTGCTCTACCGGTCCGGCTACTTCTCCCAGGGGCTGTCCGCCGACGGCTGGCAGCTGGAGCACTACCCGGCGCTGGACCCGCACGGCCTGCCGCTGAAGCTGCTGCGCGACGGCGACCGCAACGCCGTCGTCGTCGCGGTGCCGCTGCCCGAGGGGCGCACCCTCTACGCCCACGTCTACCGGGCCCAGGTGGGCCGGGTGTCGCTGCTGCTGCTCGACAGCGACATCGAGGAGAACGCCCCGGCCGAGCGCGGGGTCACCGACCGGCTCTACGGCGGCGGCGAGGACCACCGGCTGCGCCAGGAGATGCTGCTGGGCATCGGCGGGGTGCGGGCCCTGCGGGCCTTCTGCGCGCTGACCGGCACCCCGCAGCCGGAGGTGTTCCACGCCAACGAGGGCCACGCCGGGTTCCAGGGCGTCGAGCGGATCCGCGAGCTCACCGAGTCGCACGGGCTGTCCTTCGCCGAGGCGCTCCAGGCGGTGCGCGGCGGCACGGTCTTCACCACCCACACCCCGGTGCCGGCGGGGATCGACCGGTTCCCCAAGGCGCTCATCGAGCGGTACTTCGCCGGCTTCGGCGTCCCGGTCGACCAGCTGCTGCCGCTGGGCGCCGAGGAGGACCCGAGCAAGTTCAACATGGCGCACATGGGGCTGCGGCTGGGCCAGCGGGCCAACGGGGTGAGCCAGCTGCACGGCCACGTCAGCCGGGACATGTTCGGGCCCCTGTGGCCGGGCTTCGACCCCGACGACGTGCCGATCGGCTCGATCACCAACGGGGTGCACGCCCCGACCTGGACCGCGCGCGAGCTGCTGGAGCTGGGCACGCAGACCACCAGCCAGGGCGACCCGCTCGAGGTCGACGACGACGTGCACTTCGACGGGGTCGACCGCATCCCCGCCGGCGAGCTCTGGAGCACCCGCCGGCTGCTGCGCGGCCGGCTGGTCGACGAGGTGCGCCGCCGGGTGCGGGCCACCGCGCTGTCCCGCGGTGCGGCCGAGGCCGAGCTGGACTGGACCGAGACCGCGTTCGACCCGGACGTGCTGACCATCGGCTTCGCCCGCCGGGTGCCCTCCTACAAGCGGCTCACGCTCATGCTGCGCGACCCCGCACGCCTCAAGGCCCTGCTGCTGGACGACGAGCGGCCGGTCCAGCTGGTCATCGCCGGCAAGAGCCACCCGGCCGACGACGGCGGCAAGCAGCTGATCCAGCAGATGGTGAAGTTCGCCGACGACCCGGAGATCCGGCACCGGATCGCCTTCCTGCCCAACTACGACATCGGCATGGCCCGCTACCTGTACTGGGGCTGCGACGTCTGGCTGAACAACCCGCTGCGGCCGCTGGAGGCCTGCGGCACCTCGGGCATGAAGTCGGCGCTGAACGGCGGGCTGAACCTCTCGATCCGCGACGGGTGGTGGGACGAGTGGTTCGACGGCCAGAACGGCTGGGCGATCCCGACCGCCGACGGCGTCGCGGACCCGGAGCGGCGGGACGACGTGGAGGCGCAGGCCATCTACGACCTCCTCGGCCGCCAGGTCATCCCGCGCTTCTACGAGGTCGACGCCGACGGCATCCCGACCCGCTGGGTGGAGATGGTCCGCGACACCCTGCGCGAGACCGGGCCGAAGGTGCTCGCGACCCGGATGGTGCGCGACTACGTGCAGCGGCTCTACGTCCCGGCGGCCGGGGCCGCCCGGGCGATGGCCGCCGGCGGCTACGAGCCGGCTCGCGCGGAGGCGGCCTGGCGCGCGCAGCTGCTGGAGCAGTGGCCGGGGGTGCGGGTGGCCCACGTGGAGGCGACCGGCGTGGGGGAGACCCCGGAGATCGGCGGGGGCATCGGGCTGCGGGCCGAGGTGGAGCTGCCCGGCCTCGCGCCGTCCGACGTCCTGGTCGAGGCGGCCTACGGCCGGGTCGACGACGCGGACGGGCTGCACGAGGTCACCACGCTCCGGCTGCGGCACGACGGCGCGGAGGGTTCGCGGCACTGGTTCACCGGCACCGTGCCACTCGAGCGTACCGGCGCCTTCGGTTACACGGTCCGGGTGCTGCCGCACTCCGAGCTGCTGGCCACGCCCGCCGAGCTCGGGGTCGTGGTCAACGCCTGAGGGCGTGCGGTCGCCGGTCGATCGCTCACGCTGGGTGCGCGCTCGACAGCGGAACGTCGCAGTCTCGGTGGTGAAGGTGTGACCGCTGGTACGTGCCGTGCAGAACGGGCCGAGATCACGGCGCGGCGTGCGGTGGCGGGCGCTCGGATGTGCGCGCGCGTCGTTAGGCTGGCCTCCATGCCCGACCGCTGTGAGGTGCTCCCCGGAGACTCTGTCGTCGCCCGCCGCGGCGGTGGCCTGCTGTGGGTCGACGCCCCCGGTTCACCGGCGCTCGTCGCCGCGCTGCACGCCTGTCTCGGCGTCAGCGGCCCGGGCGCCGACCGCGTGCTCGCCGCCGTCGCCGGGCAGGTGAGCCGGCTCTCCGACGGCCCCGTCTCCTTCGCCCTGGTCCTCGCCGACACCACCGACGGCGCCGGCTCCGGCGTCGCGCTGTGGTCGGGCAAGGGTCAGCCCGCCGTCGACGGCGTGCCCGTCTCTGGGTCGGCCGCCGACGGCTGCACCCTGGCCGCGGGCTTCGCCCTGGGGCAGACGCTGTACGTGGGGCCCGGGCAGCCGGCCGCCGCGATGCCGCCGGGGGTCGCCCTGGACCTCGTCGAGGGCACCGTGCCCGGCTCCGGCGCGCTGCTGCAGCTGGCCGCCGCCGTGCCGCCCTCGGTCGCCGTGCCGAGGTCGACCGGTCTGCCCAGCGAGTCGCCCTTCACCGCCAGCACCGACGGCGGCTTCAGCGGTGGCGGGCGCGCCGCCGCGGCGGCTGCACCGTCGGGTGAGCAGACCGCGTTCTGGCGGCCGGAGCCGCCGGCGGCGCCGGTGCTCCGCTTCGACGACGGCCTGGTCGTCACCGTCGACGAGGACCTGGTCCTCGGTCGCCGTCCCGACGGCCACGACCTGGTCACCAGCGGCTCGGCGCGGCCCGTGCCGATCGCCGACACGCAGAACGTGCTGTCCTCCGCGCACGCCGCCATCCAGCGGTCCGGTCGGGAGGTGTCGCTGATCGACCTGGGGTCGCTCAACGGCACGCACGTCGCCGGCCCCGAGGCCACCGAGTGGACCCAGCTCGAGCCGGGCGTGCCGCACGTGCTGGCCGACGGCGACCGCCTGCTGCTGGGCTGGACCGTCATCACCTTCGAACAGGCCGCCGAGTAACCGAGCCCCACACGCCGAGACGGCCCCGTTCCCGATCCGGGAACGGGGCCGTCTGCGTCTCCAGAGCCGCAGGTCCGCCGTTGATCATGGTGGTCCTGCCCGTCGACACTCCGCCGGCCGCGGGTCTACGGGCGACGTGCCCATGATCAACAGCAGGTGCGGCCCGGCAGGGTCAGCGGACGGTGGAGCCCGGGTGGGCCGCGTCCCAGCTCTCCCGTGACCCGGCGATCGCGGCGCGGTTGGCGAGTGACCACTCCGCCAACCCCCGCACCAGGGCGCTGAGCTCACGGCCGCGGTCGGTCAGCGCGTAGGTGACCGTGGCCGGCACGGTGGGGTACACCGTCCGCGTCACGAGCCCGTCGCGCTCCAGCCGGCGCACCGTGAGGGTGAGCATCCGCTGGGACACCCCGGCGACCGCTCGCTGCAGCTCGCCGAAGCGACGGGTGCCGGCGGACAGCTCGGAGAGCACCAGCACCGACCAGGTGTCGCCCACCCGGTCGAGCACGTCGCGGATGCCGCAGTCCGGGTGATCGGCCCGGCCGCACGGCTCGAGCAGGTCGGTTCCCCCGGTGTGCCCTGCTGACATGGAAGTGCCTCCTTGTCCCGGCCGCGCGGGCCGCTGACGATCACGCCGTCGGACATCGTCCACCCTCCGGAGGAAGACCCCTCATGCTGCTCGTCACCGGCGCGTCCGGTCAGCTCGGTTCCCGCGTCCACGCCCGGCTGCTGGCCGCCGGCGTCCCGGCCCTCGCCGGGTCCCGCGATCCCCGGCGGCTCGGTGCCGGCGCGCGCGCGCTGGACTTCGACGACCCGGCGACGCTCGACCTCTCGGGGGTGCAGACCCTCGTGCTCGTCTCCGCGGGCTACGCCGAGGACGACGTCGTCATCGCCCGGCACGACCGGGTGATCACCGCGGCCGAGGACCAGGGTGTCCGGCACGTCGTCTACACCAGCCTGACCGCGGCCGGCGACCACCTGGGCTTCGCGCTGGCGCACCGGTGGACCGAGCGGCGTCTCCGGGCGGGCCGGCTGGGCTGGACCGTGCTGCGCAACGGGCTGTACGCCGAGCTGTTCGGTCGGCTCGCCAGCCCGCTGGACGGTGCGGTGACGGCGCCGTTCGGGGACGGTGCACTCGCGGCCGTCGCCCGGGAGGACCTGGCCGAGGTCACCGCCGTCGTGGCGGCCGACGCCGCAGCGCACCACGGGCAGACCTACGAGCTGGCCGGGACCGCCGCCTTCACTGCGGCGGACCTCGCCCGGGCGTGGGGGGTGGCGCGCCGCCCGGTCTCGTTGCAGGACCACCGGGCGGCGTTGGCCGGCGCGGGGCTGCTCCCGTTCCAGCCGCCGATGCTGCTGTCCCTCTTCAGCGCGGTGGCCGGCGGGTTCCTGGCCGGCACGGTCACCGACCTGCCCCGGCTGCTGCCGCGCCGGCCGCTGGACGCGCTCGCCGTCGCGGTGGCGGCCGGCCGGCCGTCGGCGGTGGTGGGCTGAGGGTCAGTCGGCGTGCGCCTCCGGCTGCGGGTGCCGGAGCACCCGGAGCGCCCACACCGAGCGGCCGGGCAGCTGGGCCGGACCCGGGGGCAGGGCGGTCGGTCGGGGTGGCTGGCCGGTCGGGTACTCGGTCGCGAGCACCAGCTCGTACCCGTCGCCCCACGGGTCGCCCGGCAGGACGACGTCGACGGCGTCGGCGCCGGCGTGCAGCCAGATCAGCCACGAGTCGTCGACCACCGGTCGCCCGCGCTGGTCGCGGTGCCGGATCCCGCGGCCGTCGAGGTACATGCCCACGGTCTGCAGCCCGGTGTCGAACCAGTCGCTGCTGGTGAGCTGCTCCCCGCTGGGGGAGAACCAGGCCAGGTCGCGGGTGCCTCCGGTGCCGGCCACCTCGGCGCCCTCGAAGAACGCCTCCTGGCGCAGCACCGGCGAGCGGCGACGCAGCCCCACCGCGTGCGCGACGAAGGACCACAGGTCGGCGTCGATCGCCCCCCAGTCGATCCAGGAGACCTCGTTGTCCTGGCAGTAGGCGTTGTTGTTGCCGCCCTGGGTGCGCCCCAGCTCGTCCCCGGCGGTCAGCATCGGCACCCCGGTGGACAGCAGCAGCGTGGCCAGGTGGTTGCGCACCTGCCGGGCCCGCAGCTCGGTGACGGCGGGGTCGTCGGTGGGGCCCTCGACGCCGCAGTTCCAGTTCCGGTTGTGGCTCTCGCCGTCCCGGTTGTCCTCGCCGTTGGCCTCGTTGCGCTTCTGCTCGTAGGTGACCAGGTCGGCCATGGTGAAGCCGTCGTGCGCGGTGATGAAGTTGACCGAGGCGAACGGGCGGCGGCCGTCGGAGCGGTAGAGGTCGGAGGACCCGGTGAGGCGGTAGGCCAGGTCGCGGACGCCCACCCGCGCGCCGGACCACACGTCGCGCACGGTGTCGCGGTACTTGCCGTTCCACTCCGTCCACGGTGGGGGGAAGTTGCCCACCTGGTAGCCGCCCTCGCCGACGTCCCACGGCTCGGCGATCAGCTTGACGGTGCTCACCACCGGGTCCTGGTGGACGACGTCGAAGAAGGCGGACAACCGGTCGACGTCGTGCATCGAGCGGGCCAGCGCGGAGGCGAGGTCGAACCGGAAGCCGTCCACGTGCATCTCGGTGACCCAGTAGCGCAACGAGTCCATCAGCAGCCCGAGCACGGCCGGCCGCCGGACGTCGAGGGTGTTCCCGCAGCCGGTGTAGTCGGTGTAGCGGGACCGGTCGTCGCCGGCGCCGAAGCCGCCGAGCCGGTAGTAGCCCGCGTTGTCGATGCCCTTGAACGACAGGGTCGGGCCGGTGTGGTCGCCCTCCGCGGTGTGGTTGTAGACGACGTCCAGGATCACCTCGATGCCCGCCGCGTGCAGCGCCTTGACCATCGCCTTGAACTCGGTGACCTGGCCGCCGGCCGACCCCGCTGAGCTGTAGGCGGCGTGCGGGGCGAAGTAGCCCAGGGTGTTGTAGCCCCAGTGGTTGGTCAGCCCGCGCCGCAGCAGGTGCGGCTCGCTGACGAAGTGGTGCACCGGCAGCAGCTCGACCGCGGTCACGCCGAGGGAGACCAGGTGCTCGACGAAGGCCGGGTGCGCGAGGCCGGCGTAGGTGCCGCGCAGCGTCGGGGGGACGTCGGGGTGCAGCATCGTCGCCCCCTTGACGTGCACCTCGTAGACGACGGTGTCCGACCAGGGGGTGTCCAGCCGGGTGTCGCCGTCCCAGGGGAACGAGTCGTGGATGACCACGCCCCGGGGCACGAAGGGCGCGGAGTCGCGCGGGTCGGCGAGGTTCGGGTCGTGCCGGTCGTGCCCGAACAGCGCGTCGTCGAGCACGAGTTCGCCGTCGACCGCCCGCGTGTAGGGGTCCAGCAGCAGCTTGGCCGGGTTGTACCGGGCGCCGGACGCCGGGTCGTGCGGACCGTGCACGCGGTACCCGTACCGCTGCCCGGGGCCGACGCCGGGCAGCCGCCCGTGCCACACCTGGTGGGTGGTCTCCTGCAGCTGCTGCCGGTGCTCGGTGCCGTCGGCGTCGAACAGGCACAGGTCGACCCCCGACGCGCCGGCCGACCACAGGGCGAAGTTGGTCCCCGTGCCGTCCCAGTGCGCGCCGAGCGGAGCCGGGCTGCCCGGCCACACCTCCGCCGTCCCGCCGTGCCAGCGTGCCCCCGTCTGTGCGTCCACCCGGAGCATGGTGCCCGACACGGCCCCGGCCCGGTCGTCGCGACGCCCGGTTGGTTGGTTGGATGGCCTGCGTGGAACACGAGCCCGTCGTCGAGATCCGGGGTGTGGACGTCGTCCGGGGCCAGGCGCACCTGTTGCGCGGGGTCGACTGGACCGTCCGGGCCGACGAGCGCTGGGTGCTGCTGGGGCCCAACGGGGCGGGCAAGACCACGCTGCTGCAGCTGGCGGGCGCGCAGCTGCACCCGACCCGCGGCGAGGTGCGGGTGCTGGGGGAGACCCTCGGCGCCGTCGACGTCTTCGAGCTGCGCCCGCGGATCGGGCTGACCAGCGCGGCGCTCGCCCAGCGGATCTCCCCGAGCGAGCGGGTGGGCGACGTGGTGGTCAGCGCCGGCTACGCGGTGATGGGCCGGTGGCGCGAGCGCTACGACGTCCACGACCTGACCCGCGCGGCGATGCTGATGCAGCAGTGGGGTGTCTCGCCCTTCGCGCACCGGCCCTTCGGCACCCTCAGCGAGGGTGAGCGCAAGCGCACCCAGATCGCCCGCGCGCTGATGACCGACCCCGAGCTGCTGCTGCTGGACGAGCCCGGCGCGGGGCTGGACCTCGGCGGCCGGGAGGACCTGGTCACCCGGCTCACCGGCCTGGCCCGCGACCACTACGCCCCCGCCCAGGTGCTGGTCACCCACCACGTCGAGGAGATCCCCCCGGGGTACACCCACGCGCTGCTGCTGCGCGAAGGCGAGGTGGTCGCCGCCGGCCCGATGGCCGAGGTGCTCACCGCGCCGCTGCTCTCGGAGGCCTTCGGCGTCGGGCTCGACGTCCAGCTGGAGCGCGGCCGGTTCGCCGCCCGCCGCGCCGCCTAAGGTCAGCAACCGGACACCGACGTCCCACCGACTCCACGGAGGCCCGGCATGACATCGCCCGAGTTCGTCACCCTGCAGGTCGAGGACGGCGTCGGCACGATCCGGCTGGACCGGCCGAAGATGAACGCGATCGACGAGCAGCTGCACCGCGAGGTGCGCGCCGCGGCGCTGGAGGCCGGGTCGCGGGACGACGTGCGCGCCGTCGTCCTCTACGGCGGTGAGCGGGTGTTCGCCGCCGGCGCCGACATCAAGGCGATGTCCCAGCTGACCGGCGCGAGCATGGTCGCCTGGGGCCGCGAGCTCACCGCGTCCTTCACCGAGGTGGCCCGGGTGCCGAAGCCGGTCATCGCCGCGATCACCGGCTACGCCCTGGGCGGCGGGTACGAGCTGGCGCTGTGCGCGGACTTCCGGGTGATGGGGCACGGCGCGAAGATCGGGCAGCCGGAGATCCAGCTCGGGGTGATCCCGGGCGCCGGCGGCACCCAGCGCCTGGCCCGGCTGGTCGGCCCGGCCAAGGCCAAGGACCTGGTCTTCACCGGCCGGCACGTGTCCGCGGAGGAGGCGCTGGAGATGGGGCTGGCCGACGCCGTCGTCCCCGACGACGACGTCTACCCGACCGCCCTCGCGATGGCCCGCAAGTTCGCCGCCGGCCCGCCGCTGGCGCTGGCCGCTGCCAAGCGGGCGATCGACGAGGGGCTGGACGGGTCCCTCGCGGCCGGCCTGCAGCTGGAGAGCCGGCTGTTCGCCGAGCTGTTCGACACCGAGGACCAGGCCACCGGGATGCGCTCGTTCCTGGAGCAGGGGCCGGGCAAGGCCACCTTCACCGGCCGGTGAGCGCCCCGGGCAGCCCGGGCACTGTGCGGCAGGTGCCCACTCCGGCGCCGGAGTGGGCACCTGCCGCACAGTGCCGCACCGCCCGCCGCAGCTGAGCTGCTCGGGAGCCGACCGGGCATCATGCCGGGGTGACCGCCCCGCGACCCGCCGACGTCGACCGCTCCGACCGCGCCGCCCGCGCCTGGGTCGAGTGGGCGGTGTCGCTGGTGGAGGCCGACGCGCACCGGTCGGCCGACACCCACCTGCTGGTCTACCCCCTGCCCCCGGAGTGGGGCATCGACCTCTACCTCAAGGACGAGTCCACCCACCCCACCGGCAGCCTCAAGCACCGGCTGGCGCGGTCGCTGTTCCTCTACGCGCTGTGCTCCGGGCAGCTGCACGAGGGCAGCACCGTGGTGGAGGCCTCCAGCGGCTCGACCGCGGTCAGCGAGGCCTACTTCGCGCGGATGCTGGGGCTGCCCTTCGTCGCGGTGATGCCCGCGGCCACCAGCCCGGAGAAGATCGCGCTCATCGAGTTCCACGGCGGCCGGTGCCACCTGGTCGCCGACGCCGGCAGCGTCTACGACGAGGCGCGCCGGATCGCCGCGGAGTGCGACGGTCACTACCTGGACCAGTTCACCAACGCCGAGCGCGCCACCGACTGGCGCGGCAACAACAACATCGCCGAGTCGGTGTTCGACCAGCTCGCCCGGGAGCGGCACCCGGTGCCGGAGTGGGTCGTCGTCGGGGCGGGGACCGGCGGCACCAGCGCCACGATCGGCCGGTACCTGCGCTACCGCCGGCTGCCCACCCGGCTGGCCGTCGTCGACCCCGAGGGGTCGGCGTTCTTCGCCGGCTGGCGGGACGGCGACCCGGCGGCGACCGCGCGCGGGTCGCGGATCGAGGGGATCGGCCGGCCCCGGGTGGAGCCGTCGTTCGTGCCGACCATCGTCGACCGGATGGTGCGCGTGCCCGACGAGGGGTCGCTCGCCGCGATGCGGCACCTGCAGCGGGTCACCGGCCGGCGGGCCGGCGGGTCGACCGGCACGAACCTGTGGGGCGCGTTCGGGCTGGTGGCGGAGATGCTCGCCGCCGGCCGCACCGGCAGCGTGGTGACCCTGCTCTGCGACGGCGGTGAGCGGTACGCCGACACGTACCACTCCGACGCGTGGCTGGCGGCGCGGGGCATGGACCTGGGCCCGTGCACGCGGACCCTCGAGCACTTCGCCGCGACCGGGGAGTGGCACCCTCCGACGTGACGGGGCCCACCCTCACCGGCGTCGTTACCGGTGGGTAGCCTCGATGATCGGCAGCGAGGCGGGCCCCCGCCCGCGCCCCGACTGAGCACCGCGGAGGTCGTCTGACGATGGACATCGTCGTTCTGGTCAAGCAGGTCCCCGACTCCGGCAGCGAGCGGAAGCTGGACCCGGCGGACAACACCGTCGCCCGGGCCACCGCCGACAACGTCATCAACGAGATGGACGAGTACGCCATCGAGGAGGCGCTGACCCTCAAGGAGGCGCACGGCGGCGAGGTGACCGTGCTGACCGTCGGCCCGGACACCGCCACCGACGCGATCCGCAAGGCGCTGTCGATGGGCGCGGACAAGGCGGTGCACGTCAGCGACCCGGCGATGCACGGCTCCTGCGCCCCGCAGACCAGCGCCGTGCTCGCCGCGGCGCTGTCCCGGCTGCCGTACGACCTGGTGCTCTGCGGCGCCGAGTCGACCGACGGCCAGGTCTCGGTCATGCCCGCGCTGCTGTCCGAGCGGCTGGGCATCCCGCAGCTGTCCGGTGCCCGCAAGCTCACGGTCGAGGGCACCACGGCCAAGGTCGAGCGGCAGACCGACGGCGGCTACTGGGCGCTGGAGGCGGAGCTGCCGGCGATCGTCTCCACCTGGGACACCATCAACGAGCCCCGGTACCCGTCGTTCAAGGGGATCATGGCGGCCAAGAAGAAGCCGGTGGAGACCCTCACCCTCGCCGACCTGGGCATCGACCCGGCGACGGTCGGCCTGGCCACCGCCACCAGCGCCGTCGTCGACTTCGCCGGCCGCCCGCCCAAGGGCGAGGGCGTGAAGGTCGCCGACGACGGCGACGGCGCCGGCAAGCTGGTCGGCTTCCTCGCCGAGCAGAAGATCGTCTGAGCCGGACCTCGAGGAAGAGGAGCAGCGGAACATGGCAGAGGTACTGGTCCTGGCCGAGCTCGACCCGTCCGGCCGGGCACGCAAGACGACGCTGGAGGCGCTGACCGCGGCCCGCGCCCTGGGTGAGCCCTCGGCGGTGGTGCTCGGCGCCCCCGGCACCGCCGCGTCGGTCCGCGAGCAGCTGGCCGAGTACGGCGCGGCCACCGTCTACGTGGCCGAGTCCGACGACGTCGACGCCTACCTGGTGGCCCCCAAGGCCGAGGTGCTGGCCCAGCTGGTCGCGGAGAAGCAGCCGGTCGCGGTCGTCATCCCGTCCTCGTCGGAGGGCAAGGAGATCGCCGGTCGGCTCGCGATCAAGACCGGCAGCGGCTTCCTCACCGACGTCACCGAGATCGCCCCCGACGGCACCGCCACCCAGGTGGCCTTCGCCGGGGCGACGATCGTGCACTCGAAGGTGACGGTGGGCACGCCGATCTACACCCTGCGCGGCAACTCGGTCACCGCGGAGCCCGCCCCGGCGGCCGGCACCGAACAGCCCGTGGCCGTGTCGGTCTCCGACCAGGCCCGGCAGACCCGGGTGGTCGACCGCGTGGTGGAGCAGAAGAGCAGCCGGCCCGAGCTCACCGAGGCGTCGATCGTCGTCTCCGGCGGCCGCGGGGTGGCCAGTGCGGAGAACTTCGCCGTCATCGAGGGGCTCGCCGACGCCCTCGGCGGCGCCGTCGGCGCCTCGCGCGCCGCGGTCGACTCCGGCTTCTACCCGCACACCTTCCAGGTCGGGCAGACCGGCAAGACCGTCTCCCCGCAGCTGTACATCGCCGTGGGCATCTCCGGGGCGATCCAGCACCGCGCGGGGATGCAGACCTCGAAGACGATCGTCGCGGTCAACAAGGACCCCGAGGCGCCGATCTTCGAGCTGGCCGACTTCGGCGTGGTCGGCGACCTGAACGCCGTCGTCCCCGCCGCGACCGAGCAGATCGCCGCCCGCAAGTAGTCGACGGGCCCAGTACGTCACGTGTCGGGCGTCGGTCCTCCGGGGCCGGCGCCCGACGCGCGTGCGGGGCCGTCCACTTCCACCAGCCGGGCGCCCGGCGACCGGGCCCGTCCTGCGGCGCCTACGCTTGCCGGTGCCATGACGCACCAGGACCTGCCATGACCCCCGTGGACCTGCCATGACCTACCTGGACCACGCGGCCACCACCCCGATGGTGCCGGCCGCCGTCGAGGCGATGGCCGCGCAGCTGGGCCGGGTCGGCAACGCCTCCTCGCTGCACGCCAGCGGGCGGGAGGCCCGGCGGGTGGCCGAGCAGTCGCGCGAGCAGCTCGCCGCGGCCCTGGGCGCCCGCCCCTCGGAGGTGCTGTTCACCGCCGGCGGCACCGAGGGCGACAACCTCGCCGTCAAGGGCCTCTACTGGGCCCGCCGCGGCGTCGACGACCGGCGGCGCCGGATCGTGGCCAGCCCGGCGGAGCACCACGCCGTCCTGGACAGCGTGGAGTGGCTGGAGAAGCACGACGGTGCCGAGGTCACCTGGCTGCGGGTCGAGCCCAGCGGCCGGATCACCCCCGAGGCGCTGGCCGACGCGCTCGGTGAGGGCACCGACGTCGCCCTGGTCAGCGTCATGTGGGCGAACAACGAGATCGGTGCGGTCAGCGACGTGGCCGCCCTGGCCGAGGTCGCGCACGCCGTCGGCGTCCCGCTGCACACCGACGCCGTGCAGGCCGTCGGGCAGCTGGCCGTCGACTTCACCGCCAGCGGCGTCGACGCGCTGACCATGACCGGGCACAAGCTGGGTGGGCCGATGGGCGCCGGTGCGCTGCTGCTGCGCCGGGACGCCGAGTGCACCCCGCTGCTGCACGGCGGTGGCCAGGAGCGCGACGTGCGGTCGGGCACCCTCGACGTCGCCGCGATCGTCGGGCTCGCCACCGCCACCCGGCTGGCCGTCGTCGACCGGGTCGAGCGGGTCGCCCGGGTCGCCGCGCTGCGCGACCGCCTGGTGGCCGGCGTGGTCGCCCAGGTGCCCGACGCGCAGCTCAACGGGCCACCGCTGGACGACGTCGTGGCCGGCGGGCCGGGGCGGCTGCCCGGCAACGCGCACCTGTCCTTCCCGGGCGCGGAGGGCGACGCGCTGCTGATGCTGCTCGACGCGCGCGGCATCGAGTGCTCGACCGGGTCGGCGTGCAGCGCCGGCGTCGCCCGCCCCAGCCACGTGCTGCTGGCCACCGGGGCCGACGCCGCCCGGGCGCGCAGCTCGCTGCGCTTCAGCCTCGGCCACACCTCCACCGACGGCGACGTCGACGCCGTGCTCGAGGTGATCGCGCCGGTCGTCGAGCGGGCCCGCCGGGCCGGCACCGGGCGGTCCTGACCGTGCGGGTCATCGCCGCGATGAGCGGGGGAGTGGACTCCGCGGTCGCCGCCGCACTGGCGGTCGAGGCCGGCCACGACGTCACCGGTGTGCACCTGGCGCTCTCCCCGGACCGCCAGCAGCTGCGCAGCGGGTCGCGGGGCTGCTGCAGCGTCGAGGACGCGCACGACGCCCGGCGGGTCGCCGACGCCCTGGGCATCCCGTTCTACGTCTGGGACCTGGCCGAGCGGTTCCGGGAGGACGTCGTCGAGGACTTCGTCGCCGAGTACGCCGCCGGCCGCACGCCCAACCCCTGCCTGCGCTGCAACGAGAAGATCAAGTTCTCCGCGGTGCTGGACCGCGCGCAGGCGCTCGGGTTCGACGCCGTCGTCACCGGCCACCACGCCCGGCTGGCCGGGGGCGAGCTCCGCCGCTCGGTGGACGCGGCGAAGGACCAGTCCTACGTGCTGGGCGTGCTCACCCCCGAGCAGCTGGCCGGTGCTGCCTTCCCGCTGGGGGAGATGACCAAGGAGCGCGTGCGCGAGCTGGCCGCCGAGCGGGGCTACGCGGTGGCCGCCAAGCCCGACTCGCACGACATCTGCTTCATCCCCGACGGGGACACCCGCGGCTTCCTGGCCCGCCGCCTGGGCGAGCAGCCCGGCCCGGTGGTCGACGCGCTGACCGGGGAGACGGTCGGCACGCACGGCGGCGCGTACGGGTTCACCGTCGGGCAGCGGCGCGGGCTGGGCATCACCACCGGCGACCAGCGGCCCCGGTACGTGCTGGGCATCGAGCCGGTGAGCCGCACGGTCACCGTGGGCACCGCGGAGCAGGCCGAGGTCGGCGAGGTGCGCACCGCGCTGCCCACCTGGGCCGGGCCCGCGCCCGAGCTGCCGTTCACCGCCGAGGTGCAGCTGCGCGCCCACGGTGCGGCGGTGCCGTGCACCGTCTCCGCGGCCGGGGACGGCGGGCTGCGGATCGAGCTGGGGAGCCCGCAGCGCGGCGTGGCCCCGGGGCAGTCGGCGGTGCTCTACGCGCCGGACCCGGTGCGCGGGGACCGGGTGCTCGGCCAGGCCGCCGTGGACCTCGCGGCCTGAGCGACCCGGATCCGGCGGACGGCGCCGGGACGGCGCGGGCTACGGTCGGCGGCGTGGCCCCGCCGACAGACGAAGGACCCCTCGACGCACCCGGGTCGCCGGACGGCGGCGGGAACGCGGACGAGTCGCCGCAGCCCGCACTCTGGGGACCCGCCTCCGGTGTCGGGTCGCTGCCCGGCACCGACCCGCTCGAGGCGATGCGGGTGGTGCTCGGCGAGCTGCCGGACTTCCCGCACCTGCCCGAGCTGCCCGGCCGGGGTGCCGGGTCGGACATGATCGGCCGCTCGGCGGCGCTGCTGGTCGACGTCGCCGTCGACCTGGTGCCGGCCGGCTGGCGGCTGGTCGCCCGCCCGGGCACCGACCAGCGCCGCGCGCAGGAGCTCCTGGCCCGTGACCTCGACGCCCTCCACGAGGTGGCCGAGGGCCACACGGGCCCGTTCAAGGTGCAGGTCACCGGCCCCTGGACGCTGGCCGCCGGACTGGAGCGCACCCGCGGTGACCGGGCCGTCGTCGACGCCGGCGCGCGGCGCGACCTCGCCCAGTCGCTGGCCGAGGGCGTCGCCGCGCACGTCGCCGCGGTGACCGGGCGGGTGCCCGGCGCCCGGGTCGTCGTGCAGCTCGACGAGCCCTCGGTGCCCGCGGTGCTGCAGGGCGGGCTGCCCACGGCGAGCGGCTTCGGCAAGCTGGCCGCGGTCGAGGCGCAGGTGGTCGAGGAGCTGCTCGCCGACGTCGTGGGCCGGATCGCGGCGCCCGTGGTCGTGCACTGCTGCGCCAACCGGGCGCCGCTGGAGCTGTTCCGCGCCGCCGGGGCCGCCGGCGTCTCCTTCGACCTCGGCATGGTGCAGGACCTCGACGACATCGGCACCGCGGTCGAGGCCGGCACCCAGCTGCTGGTCGGGGTGGTGCCGGGGACCGACGCCACCCTGGGCGCCCCGAAGGTGACCGCCAGTCGGGTGCAGTCGTGGTGGCGGGAGCTCGGCTTCCCGGTGGAGCAGCTGCACGAGGCGGTCACCCTGACGCCGGCCTGCGGCCTGGCCGGCGCCAGCCCGGCCTACGCCCGGACGGCGATGCAGCACGTGCGCGAGGCGGCGAGGTTCCTGCTGCCCGACTGACCGCCCGACCCGGTCGGGTGGCTGTCCGCGCGGCTCCCCGCTGATCGGCGTCCGGCAGCCCTAGCCTGCCGGCGTGCACACCACCAGCATCGACGGGGTCCCGGCCTTCGTGGCCGACGGGCCGGCGCCGGTCGCCGCCGGGCTCGTGTTCGGGGTCGGCCGGCAGGACGAGACGTTCGTCCGCAGCGGCATCACCCACCTCGTCGAGCACCTGGTGATGGGCGGGGTGGGCAGGCGGGCGATCGAGGTGAACGCCTCCGTCGACCTCACGACGACCGAGTTCACGTGCACCGGTCCGGCGGATCAGGTGGCCGCCTTCCTGCGGGACGTGTGCACCCAGTTGGCCGACCCGCCGGTCGACCGGCTCCAGGTCGAGGCCGACGTCTTGCGCGCCGAGGGCGGCACGGTCGCCTCGCCCCCCGTCGCGCACCTGCTCGGTGAGCTCTACGGAGCGGACGGCCCCGGGCTGGCAGCCGTCCCCGAGCCGGCGCTGCTGGCGTTGACCGTGTCCGACGTGCGGACGTGGTCGGCGCGCTGGTTCCACCGCCGGAACGCCGCCGTCTGGTGGTCCGGGCCGGTCCCCGCTGATGCGTCCCTCCCGTTGCCGGGAGGAGAGGTCCCGCCGCGCCCTGCAGCCGTACCTCGCGCGCTGGACACGCCGGCTTGGACCGGATCGCCCTTCCCCGAGCGAGTGACCCTGGCGGCTCGCACGGGCGTGCGGTCAGGGGTGGGGGCCTGCCTGGCGGTGCTCCGCAGCCGGGTCGAGGACGAGCTGCGCCACCGGCGCGGGGTCAGCTACGCGGTGCAGACCGAGCAGGTCCCCGTGGGCCCGGACGAGGACGTGGTGGTGCTCTCCACCGACGTACGACCGGGGCACGAGGCGGTCGCCGCCCACGTGCTGTGGGAACAGCTGGTCGCGCTCGCCCTGCACGGTCCGCGGCCCGAGGAGTTGGACCACGAGCGGGCCGTGCTCGAGGCGGTGCTCGACGACCCGCGGTCCGCGGTCGAGGAGGCGCGCAGCCACGCGCGCGACCGGGTCACCGGCACCACCCCGGTGACCCGGTCCGAGCTGCGCGCCCGGGCGACCGCCCTCACCCCGGAGGCCGTGCGGGTCGTGGCGGCCGCGCTGCGGGACGCCGCCCTGCTCGCACTGCCCGAACCGCTGGCGGCCGGCCCGGCCGGGTTGCCCCGCTGGCCGGAGTGGTCGCAGGAGGTGGTCCTCGGTCGGGAGTTCCGGCCCACCCGGCGCTCCGGCGCGCCGCCCGCCGCCCGGCTGGTCGTCGGCGAGGAGGGGGTGAGTCTGTTCCTCGACTCCGCGGAGCGGGTCACCGTGCGGTGGGCGGACGTCGTGGGCCTGGTCCGGGTGGACCCGGACACGAGCCGGGTCCACGGTCGGGACGGCTTCGCCCTGCCGGTGGTGGCCTCGGACTGGCGGGACGGCGCCGAGGCCGAGGCGCTCGTCCGCGCCGCGGTCCCCGCGGAGCTGCACGTCCTCGCCGACGACGCGCGCGACGGTGCGGTGCTCCTGGTCAAGGCGCCCGTGCACCGGGTCGAGGAGGCCATCGGCGTGACCCGCTGGGAGGCCACGCTGGTGGGGGACGAGCGCTGGACCGCCCTGGTGCCCGACGAGGCGCACCCCTCCTGGGAGTGGGCGCAGCGGCTGGCTGGTGTCTCGGGGCAGCGGACGGTCGCACTCGCCGTCCGGCAGGGCCGGGTGGACGCCGACTACGTGCTGTACGAGCGCGGGGTGGAGGTCGACCGGCACCGCTGGGGCACCGTGCACGGGGACGCGGGCCGGCTGGCCCGGCTCACCGGGGCCGACCCGGCAGCGGTCGCCGGCGCGCTCTTCCGGTCCGGTGGGCCGGACGAGGTGGTGGACCACCTCGCGACGGTGCTGGACCTCCCCGAGGACGCCGTCCGGCTGCTCCGCGGGGAAGCCGTCCAGGAGCCCCGCCGGGTGGCCGGCAGAGGAGTGGTCGGCGGCATGCGGGCCGCCGTGCGCGGTGACTTCGCCCCACCACCGGGCAGCGGCACCTGGACCGACCGCTACGCCGCCCTGGGCCGCGCCCGGCCCTGGTGGTACCGCCTGCTCAACGCGCTCGCGGCGGTCGCCCTCGGCGTGGTGGCCGTGCGCGCGCTGACCGCCTGGGACGGGCTGGGCGGCTGGTCGGTCGTCGTCGCCGTCGTCGTGGGGCTGCTCGCGGTCTGCTCGGCCGTCGAGGTACGCCCGCCTCGCCGGCCCGCACCCGGTTCCCCGGGCGGGTGACGCGACGGCGATGGCCGTTTCCCGTCGGACCCGCCGGATACCGTGCTGCCCGTGAGCACCGAGGCAGGGGTGGAGCAGGAGGGGCTGGAGCAGCAGCCCACGGTCGAGGCGGCCGTCGACCGGGAGGACCTCACCGAGGTCCCCGACGACGCGCGCACCCGGCACCGCGACCTCTCCGAGGAGCTCGACCGGTACGCCTTCGCCTACTACGTGCAGGACGCGCCGCTGGTCAGCGACGGCCAGTACGACGAGCGTCTCGGCGAGCTGAGGGCGATCGAGGCCGCCCACCCGGCGCTGATCACCCCCGATTCGCCCAGCCAGAAGGTCAACGGCGGCTTCACCGCCACGTTCGCGCCGGTCCAGCACCTGGAACGGATGCAGAGCCTGGACAACGCCTTCTCCTCCGACGAGCTGTCGGCCTGGGCCGCCCGGGTCGAGCGGGACGCGGGCACCGGCGTCAGCTGGCTGTGCGAGCTCAAGATCGACGGCCTGGCCGTCGCGCTGCTCTACGAGAAGGGCCGGCTGGTGCGCGCGGCCACCCGCGGCGACGGCGCCACCGGCGAGGACGTCACCGCCAACGTGCGCACCATGCGCGACGTCCCGCAGCAGCTCGACGGCGACGACCTGCCCGACCGCCTCGAGGTGCGCGGCGAGATCTACTTCCCGGTGGCCGCGTTCGCCGACCTCAACGCCGCGATGGTCGAGCAGGGCAAGGCGCCGTTCGCCAACCCGCGCAACGCCGCGGCCGGCTCGCTGCGCCAGAAGGACCCGAAGGTCACCGCCTCGCGCCCGCTGCAGCTGATCGTGCACGGCATCGGCGCCCACGACGGCTGGCAGCCGGAGCGGCAGTCCGAGGCCTACGCCCGGCTGCGCGACCTCGGCCTGCCCACCAGCGGGCGGTACGAGGTCGTCGACGACCTCGAGGCGGTCTGGGGCTACATCGAGCGCTACCGCGACCAGCGGCACTCGGTCGAGCACGAGATCGACGGCGTCGTGGTGAAGGTCGACCAGGTCGCGCTGCAGCGACGGCTCGGGTCGACCAGCCGCGCCCCCCGGTGGGCGATCGCGTTCAAGTACCCGCCGGAGGAGGCCACCACGACGCTGGTCGACATCCGGGTCAACGTGGGCCGCACCGGCCGGGTGACGCCGTTCGCGTACATGGAGCCGGTCAAGGTCGCCGGCTCCACCGTCCAGCTCGCCACCCTGCACAACGCCAGCGAGGTGCAGCGCAAGGGCGTGCTGATCGGCGACACCGTCGTCATCCGCAAGGCCGGCGACGTCATCCCCGAGGTGCTCGGCCCGGTCGTCGCGGCGCGCACCGGCGACGAGCGGGCCTTCGTCATGCCCACCCACTGCCCCGAGTGCGGCACGGAGCTGCGCCCGGAGAAGGAGGGCGATGCCGACATCCGCTGCCCGAACTCCCGCTCGTGCCCCGCCCAGCTGCGTGAGCGCGTCTACCACGTGGCCGGCCGCGGTGCCTTCGACATCGAGGTGCTCGGCTACGAGGCGGCGGTCGCCCTCCTCGGGTCGCACCTGCTGACCGACGAGGGGGACGTCTTCTTCCTGGACGAGGACGCGTTGTGCCGCACCGACTTCTTCACCAAGAAGGACGGCACCCTCTCCGCGAACGGGCAGAAGCTGCTCGCCAACCTGCAGACCCGCAAGGACGTGCCGCTGTGGCGGGTGCTCGTGGGGCTGTCCATCCGGCACGTCGGCCCGACCGCCGCCCAGGCGCTGGCCCGCGAGTTCCGCTCCATCGACCGGCTGATGGCCGCCACCGAGGAGGAGCTCGCGGCCGCCGAGGGCGTCGGTCCCACCATCGCCACGGCGGTGCGCGACTGGTTCGCCGTCGACTGGCACCGCGAGGTCGTGGAGAAGTGGCGCCGGGCCGGGGTCCGGATGGCCGACGAGGGCGAGGACGCCGGGCCGGGGCCGCTCACCGGGGTCACCGTCGTCGTCACCGGGTCGCTGCGCGACCTGAGCCGGGACCAGGCGATCGCCGCGATCCAGGAGCGCGGCGGCAAGGTCACCGGCTCGGTGTCGAAGAAGACCGGCTTCGTCGTCGTCGGCGCCGACCCGGGCAGCAAGTACGACAAGGCCGTGCAGGTGAAGGCGCCGATCCTGGACGACGACGGGTTCCAGGTGCTGCTCGAGCAGGGCCCGGACGCCGCCCGCGAGGTCGCCACCATCGGCGACGGGAGCGAGGAGGGGTAGCTCGGCGCAGGGAGAGGGGCCGCCCTCAGACGGGGGGCATCCGGGCGACGGTCGCGGCGAGGCCGGTGAGGTGCGTCAGCCGCAGCAGCTCCGAGCGCCGGAACGCCGGTCCGCCGGAGCGGCCGAGGAGCACCGCCGCAGCGCCGTCGAGCGGTGCCGCCATCATCTCCACCGCGAGCTCCTGCCAGCGGGCCGGCACCCAGTCCGCCTCGCTGGGCAGCAGCAGCGGCCCGGTCAGCGGCAGCCACGGCATGGCCACCCCGTCCAGGGAGGGCGCGGCGTCCGAGGCGGCGAGCAGCTGGACGTCGTCGCCCGAGCCGGTGAGCACCACCGCCCAGCCGCTGCGGAAGACCCGTGGCAGCTCCGCGGCCAGCATCTTCACCGTGCCCTCGCCGGCCGGCGCGAGCGCCTCGAGCAGGTCCAGCTCCCGGTGCGTGTCCAGCGGCCCGGCGAACGGGCGCAGCGACTCCACCTGGACGCCCTCCACCGCGGTCGCCGCGGTGATCAGGCTGTCGGCCACCCGCTCGGGCGGCAGCTCGACCACGATGTCGTCCACGGCCACGCCGTTGCCGCGCTCCAGGACGTCGACGGAGACGATGTCGATGCCGGCCTCGCCCAGCGCGGTGGCGACCGCGCCGAGGATGCCGGGCCGGTCGGGCACGACCAGCCGCAAGAGGTAGGACACGTCGATCCTCCGGTGTCGTCCGGTGCAGGCCGATCTCCGTCGATCGCGGGCAGGTGCAGCCTCCCGCATGCCGGCCCGCGCACCAAGCCCGGCTCGCACGGCCTCCTGTGCACCGCCGACCGCCGTCCGGCCCCCACGTACAGTGGCGGGGTCGTGGACGTGGGCCTCCACCGGGCCCGGCCGGCAGACGGAGTGGGGTCGCAACAGAGCATGAGCAGCATCTCCCGGGACGACGTCGCGCACCTGGCGCGCCTGGCCCGGCTGGCGGTGACCGACGAGGAGCTCGACCGGTTCGCCGGCCAGCTCGACCAGGTGCTCGCAGCGGTCGCCCGCGTCGGTGAGGCCGCCGCCGGGGACGTCCCGCCGATGACCCACGCCGTGCCGCTGACGAACGTGCTGCGCGCCGACGTGGTCACCCCGAGCCTGCCCCGTGAGGCGGTGCTGGCCGCGGCCCCCGCCGCCGAGGACGGCCGTTTCCGCGTGCCGCGCATCCTGGGGGAGGCCGAGTGAGCGCGGCGATGACGACGTGCGAGCGAGCATCGCAGGGCGCGCCAGCCACCGAGGAGCGGAACGAGTACGGAGTCGAGCAGTGAGCACCGACCTGACCACCCTCGACGTCGCCGAGATGTCCCGCCGGCTGACCGCCGGTGAGGTGAGCGCCGCCGAGGTGACCCGCGCCCACCTGGACCGGATCGCCGCCGAGGACGGCGCCCTCGGCGCCTACCTGCACGTCGACGCCGACGCGGCGCTCGCCGCCGCGACCGCCGTCGACGAGTCGCGCGCCGCGGGCGCCGAGCTCGGCCCGCTGGCCGGTGTCCCGGTGGCGCTCAAGGACCTCGTCGTCACCGAGGGGGTGCCCACCACCAGCGGCTCGAAGATCCTCGAGGGCTGGCGGCCGCCGTACAGCGCGACGATCGCCACCCGGCTCGCCGAGGCCGGCACCGTGCTGCTCGGCAAGACGAACATGGACGAGTTCGCGATGGGCTCCTCCACCGAGAACTCCGCCTACGGCGTGAGCCGCAACCCCTGGGACCACGACCGGATCCCCGGCGGCTCCTCCGGTGGGTCCAGCTCCGCCGTCGCCGGGCACCTGGCGCCCTGGGCGATCGGCACCGACACCGGCGGCTCGATCCGCCAGCCCGCCGCGGTCACCGGCCTGGTCGGGCACAAGCCCACCTACGGCTCGGTCTCCCGGTACGGCCTGATCGCGTTCTCCTCCAGCCTCGACCAGGCCGGTCCGATGGCCCGCACGGTGCTCGACGCCGCCCTGATGCACGAGGTCATCGGCGGCCACGACCCGCGGGACTCCACCAGCATCGACTCGCCGCTGTTCGGGCTCGCCGACGCGGCCCGGGCCGGCGCCGCCGGCGACCTGAGCGGCGTGCGGGTGGGCGTCGTCCGCGAGCTCGGCGGCGACGGGCACACCGACGGGTACGACCCCGGCGTGCTGGCCCGGACCCGGGAGGCGGTCGAGCTGCTGGCGAGCCTCGGCGCCGAGGTCACCGAGGTCTCCTGCCCCTCCTTCGACCTGGCCCTGGCCGCCTACTACCTGATCGCCCCGAGCGAGGCGTCGAGCAACCTGGCCCGCTACGAGGGCGTCCGCTTCGGGCTGCGCGCCGGTGACGACGGCAGCCGGGACCTGGACGACGTCATGGCGCTGACCCGGGAGCAGGGCTTCGGCCCGGAGGTCAAGCGCCGGATCATCCTGGGCACCTACGCGCTGTCCAGCGGCTACTACGAGGCCTACTACGGCCAGGCGCAGAAGGTCCGCTCGCTCATCGCCGGCGAGTTCGCCGCCGCCTTCGCCGGGGTCGACGTGCTGGTCAGCCCGACCAGCCCGACCGTCGCCTGGCCGCTGGGCGCGCGGGTGGAGGACCCGATCTCGATGTACGCCGCCGACCTGTGCACGCTCCCGGCCAGCCTGGCCGGGCTGCCGGCGATCTCGGTGCCCAGCGGGCTGTCCGAGGGGCTGCCCGTCGGCCTGCAGGTGATGGCGCCCGCGCTGGCCGACGACCGCTGCTACCGGGTCGCCGCCGCGCTCGAGGCCGCCCAGGACGCCGCCCGCGGCCACCGCCTGCTCGACGAGCTGCCGGCCGCCGGGAGCGCGGCGTGACCGGCCCGCTCAAGGCCGCCTGGGGGCTGACCGCCTTCGTGATCGTCGCCGGCATCGTGCTCTGGGCCGTCACCGGCCGCGCGATCTTCGCCGTCTTCATCGTGCTGGGCCTGCTCACCGCGGTCGGCGCCTGGTTCACCGGGCGCACCGCACCCACAGGGAAGCAGACCCGGGCGACGGGCGAGCTCAGCTACCCGGAGGAGAAGGAGTGACCGCCACCATGACGGACCGGTTGGTCGAGTTCGACGATGCCGTCGCCCGCTACGAGCCGGTGATCGGCCTGGAGACGCACGTCGAGCTGGGCACCGCGTCGAAGATGTTCTGCGGCTGCTCGACCACCTTCGGCGCCGAGCCGAACACCCAGACCTGCCCGGTCTGCCTGGCGCTGCCCGGCTCGCTGCCGGTGGCCAACGCCGCGGCGATCGAGGCGACGATCCGGATCGGCCTGGCGCTGGGCTGCCGGATCGCCAACTGGTCGCGGTTCGCCCGGAAGAACTACTTCTACCCGGACATCCCCAAGGGCTTCCAGACCAGCCAGTACGACGAGCCGCTGTGCACCGCCGGACACCTCGACGTCGAGGTCGACGGGGAGACCTACCGGGTGGAGATCGAGCGGGTGCACCTGGAGGAGGACACCGGCAAGAACCTGCACGTCGGTGGCGCCACCGGCCGCATCCAGGGCGCCGACCACTCGCTGGTCGACTTCAACCGCGCCGGAATCCCGCTGGTCGAGATCGTCACCCGGCCGGTGCCGGGCACCGGCGCCAAGGCGCCGGAGGTGGCCCGCGCCTACGTCACCGAGCTGCGCGAGATCCTGCTGACCCTCGGGGTCTCCGAGGTGCGCATGGAGCAGGGCAACCTGCGCTGCGACGTGAACACCTCCCTCGCCCCGGTCGGCAGCCTCGAGTGGGGCACCCGCACCGAGACCAAGAACGTCAACTCGTTGCGGTCGGTCGAGCGGGCGGTCCGGTACGAGATGCGCCGCCAGGCCGCCCTGCTCGACGACGGCGGGACGATCCGGCAGGAGACCCGGCACTTCCACGAGGACACCGGCTCCACCTCGCCCGGGCGCAGCAAGGAGGAGGCCACCGACTACCGGTACTTCCCCGAGCCCGACCTGGTGCCGCTCGCGCCGGACGCCGACTGGGTCGAGTCGCTGCGCGCCGCGCTGCCCGAGCTGCCCGCCGCCCGCCGCGTCCGGCTGCAGCAGGAGTGGGGCATCTCCGGCACCGAGATGACCTGGCTGGCCAACGCCGGTGCGCTGGGCCTGGTCGAGCAGACCGTCGCCGCCGGCGCCGCCCCGGGCGACGCCCGCAAGTGGTGGCTGGGCGACCTGGCCCGGCGGGCCAACGACGGCGGCGTGGAGCTGGCCGAGCTGGCCATCACCCCGGCGCAGGTCGCCGAGCTCACCGGGCTGATCACCGCCGGCACGATCAACGACAAGCTCGCCCGGCAGGTGCTCGACGGCGTGCTCGGCGGCCAGGGCGGCCCGGCGCAGGTCGTCGAGGCGCAGGGGCTGGCGGTGATGGGGGAGTCCGACGAGCTGGTCGCCGCCGTCGACGCCGCCATCGCCGGAGCCCCCGACGTGGTCGAGAAGGTCCGCGCCGGCAAGGTGCAGGCGCTGGGCGCGCTCGTCGGGCAGGTCATGAAGGCCACCCGCGGCAAGGCCGACGCGCCCACGGTCAAGCGCATGCTCGAGGAGCGCGTGCTGCAGGGCTGAGCGTCCGCGGCACGGGCCCCGCCGGGGGCCCGTGCCGCTGCTGCCGGCCGGTCAGACCGGGGAGGTGGCCCCCGACGACGGCGGGGTCACCCGGAGCACCTTGTCGTCGTCCTCGGCCGGCTCGCCGGCGCCGTCGCGGTTCGAGGTGGTGACCCACAGGGCGCCCGCCGGGTCGACGGCGACGCTGCGCAGCCGCCCGTAGCGGCCGTCCAGGAAGGACTCCGGCTCCTCGACCGGCCGGCCGGTCTCGTCCAGCTGCACGATCGTCACCCGCTCGCCGTCGAGGGCGCCGAGGAACACGTAGGCACCGCTGACCGCGCAACCGCCCAGCCCGCCCTCCTCGGCGGGCACCTCCAGCACCGGGCGCGCACCGGCCGGCCCGACGTCGCCGTCGGGTCGTACCGCGTCCAGCGCGTCGGGGCCGGTGGCCGCCTCATCGGTGGCGTACACCCGGTCGTCGAGGCCCGCGCAGAGCGCGGTGACGTCCCGGTGGCCGCGTGAGGTGACCGGGCCGGCGCCGACCGGCTGGCCGAACACGTCGACGGCCAGCACCTTGCCGGCCAGCGACGCGGGGTCGGCGGCGAGCGCCGGGTCGCCGGTGTTGCCGGTCCCCACGTAAAGGGTGCCGTCCGGCCCGAAGGCCAGCCCGCCGCCGTTGGCCACCGCACCGCGCGGGATGCCGGTGAGCACCGGGTTGGGCGCGCCGCCGATCGGGAAGCGGACCACCCGGTTGTCGGTGGCGGTGGACACGTAGGCGTAGAGCAGCCCGTCCTCGGCGAAGGTGGGGGAGAGCGCCAGCCCGAGCAGCCCGCCCTCGCCGGTGGTGTCGACCGGCAGCACCATCAGCTCGCGGGCCGGCGAGCGGTCGGGGAAGACCTGCAGCAGCCGGCCGGTGTCCCGCTCCCCGACGACGGCGGTGCCGTCGGGCAGCACCACGAGCCCGGTGGGGACGTCGAGGTCGGTGGCGACGACGTTCGGGTCGCCGGCGGCCTGCTCCTGCTGGGTGCCGGGCGTGGAGGGCTGCCCCGGGACGGGGGCGGGGGCGCTCCCCGGCGGCGGGCCCACCTGCGGCGGCTGCCCCTGCGGGATCTCCCGGAACGGACCGGACGGGGTGTAGCCGCCGCCGCAGCCGGTCAGGGCGGCACCGCCGAGCAGGGTGCCGGCGAGCAGGGCGCCGGCCAGCCGGGTGCGCGCTCCCGCCGTCGACCCGCCCACGCCTGCCACAGTACGGCCCGCCCGCCACCGCCGCGGTCGCCCGGACGGGCCGCCGGGACCGCCGCACCCTAGGGTCGGGAGCCGTGCCGGACACGTCCCCGCCCCTGCTGGAGCTCGGCCCCGACGAGACGCTGCACGTGCTCGTGCCCTCGCGCGCGATGGCCGGAGCGGTCGAGGCGCTGTCACCGCGGGTGACCGCCCACCGCTTCGACCCGGCCGACGGCCTGCCCACCGGGGAGGCCACCCGCGCCCAGGTGCTCGTGCCGCGGGGCGGCGCGGCGCCCACCCAGGAGCTGCTGGACGCGCTGCCGGACCTGCGCCTGGTGCAGCTGCTCAGCGCGGGCGCGGAGAAGTTCGCCGGCCGGCTGCCCGACCGGGTGGTGCTCTGCAACGCCCGGGGTGCGCACACCCCCGCGACCGCCGAATGGGCGGTCGCCGCGACGCTCGCCGCCCAGCGGGGCCTCCCCTCCTTCACCCGGGCGCAGGACGCCGGTCGCTGGGCGCCCGCCACGCACCACTCGCTGGTCGGCGCCCGGGTGCTCGTCGTCGGCGCGGGCGACATCGGCCGGGCCATCGGCCGGATGCTCGCCGGCTTCGACGTCGAGCTGACCTGGGTCGCGCGCACCGCCCGCGACGGCGTGCACGCGATGGACGAGCTGCCCGGCCTGCTGCCGCACGCCGACGTCGTGGTGCTCATCGTCCCGGTCACCCCGCAGACGACCGGCATGGTCGACGCCGGCTTCCTGGCCGCGATGAAGGACGGCGCCCTGCTGGTCAACGCCGCCCGCGGCGTGGTCGTGGACACCGACGCCCTGCTGGCCGAGCTGCACCGCGGCCGGCTGCGCGCGGCGCTGGACGTCACCGACCCCGAGCCGCTGCCCGACGGGCACCCGCTGTTCGCCGCCCCGGGGCTGCTGCTCACCCCGCACGTGGCCGGCGACGTGCCCGGCACCGAGGCACGGGCGACCGCGGCCGTGACCGAGCAGCTGGCACGGGTGCTGGCCGGCCGCCCGCTGGAGAACGTCGTCCGCGACTACTGACGGCCCCGTCCAGAGGCTCGCCCCGAGCCTGCGAGGAGTCCGGGGGACGGGGTCGTTGCTCAGGGGGCGGGGATGCGCCCGCCGGTCAGCGCGGCCAGCCGGGGCAGGTCGCGGGCCCGCAGCACCGGCAGGCGCACCTCGCTGCCGCCGGTCGTGACCAGCCACAGTGCGCGGTCCTCGGCCACCCGCACGCCGGCCAGCTCGGCCCAGGGCACCAGCCGCCGGCCGGCCAGGGAGCGGGCGGTCATCCCGTCGGGGCCGACGTCGACGCCGACCCGGAGCACCCACAGGCCGAGCACCAGCGGCACCACCAGCAGGAGCAGCAGCCAGGCCGTGGCGGTCGCCAGCGGCAGCACCCCGATGGCCAGCAGGCCCACCGGCAGCAGCGCCGTCCGGCTCATCCGCATCCGCGCCGTCCTCACGTCCGCCATGGTCCCAGAACCACTCGGCTCCCAGACCCGGCTCACCCCGCGGCGAGCCGGGCGAGCCGGTCGGCGGCGTCGGTGCCCGGCGCGGCGGTGTAGACCACCAGGTGCACCCCGGGCGCGTCGGCGGGGGTGAGCTGGTGGTGCTCCAGCACGAGCTCACCGACCTCGGGATGGGCGAAGCGGCGCTCGCCGGAGGTGAACCGGTCGACGTCGTGGCTGGCCCAGCCGGCCCGGAAGTGCTCGCTGGCCGCCTCCAGGCGGGCCACCAGGCGCACCACGGCCGGGTCGTGCAGCCGGCCACCGACCTCGGCCCGGAACTGGGTGAGGAAGCGTCGGCTGTCGGTGGTCCAGTCGGCGAGCAGCCCGCGCACCCGGGGATCGGTGAAGACCAGCCACAGCAGGTTCCGGTCGCCCTCGGCGGCGTCGGCGGCGCCCGGGTAGAAGCGCGCGTAGGCGTCGTTCCAGCCGACGATCGACCAGTCGGGGGTGATCGCGTAGGCGGGGGAGGGGCCCAGCGCGTCCAGCAGCCGCTGCAGGTGCGGCGGCAGGCCGCCGGCGGTGCCGGACGGGGTCGCGGCGGGGTGCCCGGCCAGCCGCAGCACGTACTCGTGCTCGGCGGCCGACATCTGCAGCGTGCCGGCCACCGCGTCGACCACCTGCCGGGAGGGCCGGATGTCCCGCCCCTGCTCCAGCCACGTGTACCAGGTGTGGCTGACCCCGGCGAGCAGCGCGACCTCCTCCCGGCGCAGCCCCGGGGTGCGCCGGGCGCCGGCCCCGGGCAGGCCGACGGCGGCCGGGTCGACCTGCCGGCGGCGGGACCGCAGGAAGGCGGCGAGCTCCTCGCGCGGGGTGCCGGGCACGGGTGTCCTCCTCGGGACTGGGTGGTGGTGCTGGTACCAGCATGGACCGCATCTGGGGGAGGCGGCCGGACCCGCCTAGCATCGCCGTCGTGACCAGCACCGTGGACGACCGTGCCGAGCAGACCACCCCGGGTGCACCCGGCATCGACATCAAGCCGCGCAGCCGGGCGGTGACCGACGGGGACGCCAAGGCCCCGGCCCGGGCGATGCTGCGCGCGGTGGGCATGGGCGACGACGACTTCGCCAAGCCGCAGATCGGCGTCGCCTCGTCCTGGAACGAGATCACCCCCTGCAACCTCTCCCTGGACCGGCTGGCCAAGAGCGCCAAGGAGGGGGTGCACGCCGCCGGCGGGTTCCCGCTGGAGTTCGGCACCATCTCGGTCTCCGACGGCATCTCCATGGGGCACGAGGGCATGCGCGCCTCGCTGGTGTCCCGCGAGGTGATCGCCGACTCGGTGGAGACGGTCATGTTCGCCGAGCGGCTGGACGGCTCGGTGCTGCTGGCCGGCTGCGACAAGTCCCTGCCCGGCATGCTGATGGCCGCCGCGCGGCTGGACCTGGCCAGCGTCTTCCTCTACTCCGGGTCCACCCTGCCGGGGAAGCTGGGCGACAAGGACCTCACGATCATCGACGTCTTCGAAGGCGTCGGTGCGTGCGCGCGCGGGCTGATCACCCGCGAGGAGCTCACCGCGATCGAGAAGGCCGCCTGCCCCGGCCAGGGCTCCTGCGGTGGCATGTACACCGCCAACACGATGGCCAGCGTCGCCGAGGCGCTGGGCATGAGCCTGCCCGGCAGCGCCGCCCCGCCGGCCCCGGACCGCCGCCGCGACGACTACGCGGTCAAGTCCGGCGAGGCCGTGGTCGAGCTGCTCCGCACGGGCATCACCGCGCGGCAGATCATGACCCGCGAGGCGTTCGAGAACGCGATCACCGTGGTCATGGCGCTGGGCGGCTCCACCAACGCCGTCCTGCACCTGATGGCGATCGCGCACGAGGCGCAGGTCGAGCTGACGCTGGAGGACTTCAACCGGATCGGCGACCGCACCCCGCACCTGGCCGACGTGAAGCCCTTCGGCCGGTTCGTGATGACCGACGTCGACCGGGTCGGCGGCGTCCCCGTCGTGCTGCGGGCGCTGCTGGACGCAGGCCTGCTGCACGGCGACACCCTCACCGTCACCGGGAAGACCATGGCGGAGAACCTCGCCGAGCTGTCCCCGCCGGACCCCGACGGCGCGATCATCCACGCGATGAACGAGCCGATCCACCGCACCGGCGGCCTGACGATCCTGCGCGGGTCGCTGGCCCCCGACGGCGCGGTGGTCAAGTCCGCCGGCTTCGACACCGACGTGTTCGAGGGCACCGCCCGGGTCTTCGACGGTGAGCAGGGCGCGATGGACGCCGTCACCGAGGGCACGCTGCAGGCCGGGGACGTGGTGGTCATCCGCTACGAGGGCCCCAAGGGCGGCCCGGGGATGCGGGAGATGCTCGCGGTGACCGGCGCGATCAAGGGCGCCGGGCTGGGCAAGGACGTCCTGCTGCTCACCGACGGCCGGTTCTCCGGGGGCACCACCGGCCTCTGCGTCGGGCACATCGCGCCCGAGGCCACCGACGGCGGCCCGATCGCCTTCGTGCAGGACGGCGACCCGATCCGCCTGGACCTGGCCAACCGCACCCTGGAGCTGCTGGTCGACGACGACGAGCTGGCCCGCCGCCGCACGGGGTGGGCGCCGCCCGCGCCCCGCTACACGACCGGCGTGCTCGGCAAGTACGCCAAGCTGGTCGGTTCGGCCGCGCAGGGCGCCGTCTGCGGCTGACCGCCGCCGCCCCCATGGGGTGAGACCCACCCGGCGCACCGTTCGGCCGGGTGGGTCCGGCGCCGACAGTTCACCGTGTGGAGTCCAGGCGCCGGCGCGCACCCGGCTGGTGGTTGAGCGCTGCCCCGGTGCTGGCCCGCCAGGCCACCGGGGTGCTGTTCGGCGCCGCCGTGGTCGCGGTCGCCCTCGCACTCCTCACCGACCTGGTGCCGCCCCGGCCGGCCGGCGGCGTGCTGCTCGGCTGCCTGGCCCTCGGGCTCTGGCGCCGGCAGCGCGGTGACCGGGACCGGGCCCGCGGGTTCGCCCGGCTGCTGCAGTCGCCGTCGTTCGCCCGGTCGCTGGCGCAGGCCGGGAGCGACGCGGCGCTCGTGCTCGACGGCACCCTGCGGATCTCCTGGGCCGCCCCCGGGCTGTCGGCGGCCACGCCGGTCGACGTCCCGCTGACCGGCTCCCGGCTGGCCGACGTGGTGCACCCGGACGACGCGGCCGGGGTGCTGGCGTGGCTGACCGGCCCGTCGGACGTCCCCGGCCCCACCGGGGTGCACACCTTCCGGCTGCCCGTGCCCGGCGTGGGCTGGCGGGTGCTGGAGGCGGCGGCCACCGACCTGCGCGCCGACGCGGAGGTGCGGGCACTGGTGCTGCACTGCCGGGACGTGGGCGCGCGCCTGGACCGGGAGCGCGAGCTGAGCTCCCTGGCCTTCACCGACCCCCTGACCGGGCTGCCCAACCGGGCGGCCCAGCAGCGCTCGCTGGCGCAGCTCCTCGACCGGCCGGCCGGTGCGGACCCCTCCGGTGAGGTGGCGCTGCTGGTCATCGAGGTGCTGGGGTTGCGCGAGGCCGGCGAGCAGGCCGGCCGGGACGTCGTGGACGTCGCCGTCGCCGAGGTCGCCCGCCGGCTGCGCGCCACCGTGCGCACCGAGGACCAGGTCGCCCGGCTCTCCGCCGAGGCGTTCGGCGTGCTCGCCCACGGCACCGGCGACGAGCCGGACCGCCTCGCCGCACGCTGCCTGGCCGTCATCGAGGCGCCGATCGGCACCGATGCCGGCCTGGTCGACCTCACCGCCGTCGTCGGCGTCGTGGCGCTGCCGCCCGGCCTCACCGGCCGCCAGGCCAGTGACCGGGCCGACCTGGCCGTGCTCGACGCCCGCGCGGCGGGGCCGGGCTCGGTGCGCCGTTACCGCCCGGAGCTGACCGCCGCCCGGGACCGCCGGGACCAGCTGCGCCGCGACCTGGTCGGCGCCCGCGAACGGGGTGAGCTCACGCTCGTCTGGCAGCCCATCGTGTCCCTGACCGACCACCAGGTCGCCGGGGTGGAGGCGCTGCTGCGCTGGCGGCACCCGGTGCACGGCGAGGTGCAGCCGGAGGAGTTCCTGCCGGTCGCCGAGCGCGCCGGTCTGGTGGTCGAGCTGCAGCGCTGGCTGCTGGCCGAGGCCACCGCCGGGGTGCAGCAGCTGCCGCAGCACGGCCCGGCGCCGCTCCGGCTCGGGGTCAACGTCTCCGCCGCCCACCTGGCCGCCGGCACGCTGGTCGCCGACGTCACGACCGCGCTGGCAGCCAGCGGGCTGTCGCCCGAGCGGCTCGTGGTGGAGGTGCCCGAGGCGGCCCTGGACGGCCCGCACGTGATCGACGACGTGACCGCGCTGCGGCTGATGGGGGTGCACCTGGCCCTCGACGACTTCGGCAGCGGCCGGTCCGCCCTGCCGCGGCTGGGTCGGCTCCCGGTCGACGTGATCAAGCTCGACCGGGCGCTGCTGGCCGCCGTCGACCGGGACGCCTACACCCGGGTGGTGTGCGAGTCCGTCGTCGGCCTGGGCGCATCGCTGGGCATCGACGTGGTCGCCGAGGGCGTGGAGACCACCAGCCAGCTCGCCGTGCTGGAGGGCGTCGGCTGCGGCTTCGCGCAGGGCTTCCTGCTCTCCCGGCCCGTCCCGCTCGGTGCGCTCACCGAGCTGCTGGACGCTGGCGCGGGGCGGCTGTGGCCCGGGCTCGTCGGGCGGGCGGTGTGAACGCTCCGCGGGGGTGCCCGGGTGTGGCGCCGCCGGCGACCGGCACGTGGCCGCGCACCACGGTGCTGGTCGCGCTGGCCGCCGTCGCCGCGGGGCTGGCCGCGCTCCCCGTCCTGGCGCCCGCCGGCCTGTCCCGCCACGCCGGCCCGCTGCTGGCGGGGGCGACCACCCTGATCGTGGGCGTGCTGGTGCACCGGCACAGCCGCCGTCCCGGCGCCGTGTCCCCGGGCGTGTGGCGAACCTTCGCGGTCATCACCGCCCTGGTCGGGGCCGGACAGCTGATCCGCGGCGTGACCGGCGCCGGGGTCAACCCGCAGACCGGAGGGCCGGCCGACGTGGCGCTGGCCGCCACTGCACCGCTCGCCCTGGTGCTGTGGTACCTGCTCGCGCGTGCCGCGGGCGGGCGGGCGAGCCTGCAGGTGGCCCTCGACGGCGCCGTCGCGCTGATCGCCCTCGGTGTCCTGGTCGAGGTGGTGCTCCCCGCGGTCGCCCCGCGGGCGGCCGGTGCCGATCGGCTGCTTACCTCCGGGTACCCGGCGGCCAGCGCGGTGCTCGTCGCGGTCGGGCTGGTCACGCTGGCCTCGGTGGGTCCGGCACGCCGCCGGGCCGCCGGCTGGCTGCTGCTCGCGCTCGGTGCGTTGGCGGTGACGTTGACCAGCGGGTCGATCGCGGCCGCGGAGCCTGCCGCGGGGTGGGACGCACTGACCGCCGTGGCCTACGTGGCTGGCCTGGCGGCCACGACGCTGGCGCTCGACGCGGACCCGGGCCCGGGCACCGACGAGGACGCCGACCCGGTGGTCACCCCGCTGGCGGGGGTGCTGGTCAGCTACTGCCTGGCGTTCGGGGTCGTCCTCCTGCTGCTGGCCGGGTGGGCCGGCGGGCGGCCGATCAGCGTGCTGGAGGCGGTGGCGACCGGGGTTCTGCTGGCCGCCACCCTGGCCCGCACGCTGCTCTGGGCCGCCGACGCCACCCGGCTGACCCGTCAGGTGCTGCGCGCCGAGGCGTACTTCCGCACGCTGGTGCACAGCGCCGCGGACATCACCATCGTGCTGGACCAGCGGGGCGCGATCACCTGGGCGTCCGGGGCCGGCAAGGGTCCGGCTGCCTGGGCCGCGCGCGACCTGGAAGGACGGCCGCTGCTGGACTTCGTCCACCCCGAGGACCGCGCCGACCTGGTGCGCGTGCTGGCCGCCGCCGACCTGGACGACCCGAGCGGCCGCTCCTTCCGGCTCCGCACCCGCGACGGCGGGTGGCGGCCGTTCGAGCCGGTCCGGGTCATCCCGTCGGAGGCGCTGCACGCCGCCCCCGAGGGCGCCCCGCGCGGCGCGGCTCGCGGCGGGAACGGGCTGGTGCTCCACCTGCGCGACGTCGACGACCGGCGCTCGGTCGAGCTGGAGCTCGAGCGGCTGGCCTACACCGACTACCTGACCGGGCTGCCCAACCGGGCCCGCCTGATGGCAGCGCTGGCCGGGGCCCGCAGCCGTGCGGCCGCCGGCGAGGCCGGCTGCCTGCTCCTGCTGGACCTGGACGGCTTCAAGGCGGTCAACGACGTCGCCGGGCACGAGGCGGGTGACCTGCTGCTGATCGAGGTCGCCGACCGGCTCCGCGCCACCGTCCGCGACCGTGACCTGGTCGGCCGGCTCGGCGGCGACGAGTTCGCCGTCGTGGTGCGCGGTGGGCTGTCGGAGGCGACGGCGCTGGCCGAGCGGGTGGTCACCGAGCTCGCCGGCGTGCACCGGGCGGTGCCGACGCCGGGTGCGGACCCGGACCTGGTCTTCGACGTCTCCTGCAGCATCGGGGTGACCGCGCTCGACCCGGTCGACGAGGTGGCCGTGACCATCCGCTCCGCCGACCTCGCGCTGCGGGCGGCCAAGGCGGCCGGCAAGGGCTGCGTGCGCCGCCACGGCGAGGCGGCCGACAGCGCGACCGGCCGGCGCACCCGGCTCGCCCGGGACCTGCCCGACGCGCTGGCCCGGGGCGAGCTGCGGCTGGAGTACCAACCGGTCGTCGGCACCGTGGAACGCCGGGTGCTGGGCGTGGAGGCGCTGCTGCGCTGGGACCACCCGGTGCTCGGGCCGGTGCCGCCGGCGGAGTTCGTCCCGCTGGCCGAGGACGACGGGCTGATCGTGCCGCTGCAGCGCTGGGTGCTGGAGCAGGCCACCGCGGAGCTCGCCGGGCTGCTGCGCCAGGGGCGGGACCTGCAGCTGGGGGTGAACATCAGCGTCCGGCACCTGCAGTCGGGCAGCCTGGTCCCCGACGTCGCCGCGGCGCTGGCGCGCTCCGGGCTGCCCCCGCGGCGGCTGATGCTGGAGGTCGCCGAGTCGCTCTTCCTCGGCCAGCCCGACCGGGCCGACGGCGACCTGCAGACGCTGCACGACATGGGCTGCGTGATCTCCCTGGACGACTTCGGCCGCGGCTACTCGACGTTCGCCCACCTCACCCGGCTCCCGGTGGACGTGCTCAAGATGGACCGGGAGTTCCTGGCCGGCATCGAGGCCGACGAGCGCAGCGCCGCCCTGGTGCACACGGTCATCGAGCTGGGCCGCCGGCTCTCGATCGACGTCGTCGCCGAGGGGGTGGAGACGCCGGGGGAGCTGGCCGCGCTGCAGGTGCTGGGCTGCCGGTACCTGCAGGGCCACCTGCTCGGGCGGCCCGTCGGACCCGAGGGCCTGGCAGCGGTCATCGACTCCTTCGACGCCACGCTCCTCGACGGCGAGCCGGCCGCCGCGGGCGGCCGCTGACCGCCGTCCCACGTTCGCTCACGCCGCTGTCCACTGGATGAGACGCAGCTGTTGACGCCGGGACGGGGAGGGGCGCACAGTGGTCCGGTGCCCCGCACCCGTCTGCTCCGTGCTCCTGGTCTCGTAGCGATCCGCTAGCGCGCCGGTCCCTCCCGACCGACGCGCCACCCCTCCGTGCCACGGCACGAGGGGTTTTTTGTTGGCCGGGCACCGCTCGGCCCGACCATCGAGCGACCCGCCGCAGCACCCCACCCGCCCAGGGAGATCGTCGACAATGAGCACCAGCACCGGCCGCACCGCAGCGGCCCCCGGCCCCACCGCCGCGCCGGGAGCCGGTCCCGCACCGGCCACGCCGGTCGCCCCACCGAGGCCGCCGCCGCCGCGACGCTCGGGGTCGAGGCCACCGAGCGCTCGATCGCCGCGGCCGCCGCCGAGCCCGCCACCGGCATCACCGGGGCGCAGAGCCTGGTCCGCGCGCTCGAGGCGGTCGGGGTCGAGGTCGTGTTCGGCATCCCGGGCGGAGCGATCCTGCCCGCCTACGACCCGCTGTTCGACTCCGCCGTCCGGCACGTGCTGGTGCGCCACGAGCAGGGCGCCGGGCACGCCGCCACCGGCTACGCCCAGGCCACCGGCCGGGTCGGCGTCTGCATGGCCACCTCCGGACCGGGCGCGACCAACCTGGTCACCCCGCTGGCCGACGCCTACATGGACTCCGTGCCCGTGGTGGCCATCACCGGCCAGGTGCCCAGCGCGGCGATCGGCACCGACGCCTTCCAGGAGGCGGACATCCGCGGCATCACCATGCCGATCACCAAGCACAACTTCCTGGTCACCGACCCCGACGACATCCCGCAGGCGATCGCCGAGGCCTTCCACCTGGCCGGCACCGGCCGCCCCGGCCCGGTGCTGGTCGACATCAGCAAGGACGCCCTGCAGGCGACCACCGACTTCAGCTGGCCGCCGCGGCTGGACCTGCCCGGCTACAAGCCGACGACGCGCCCGCACGGCAAGCAGGTCCGCGAGGCGGCGGCGCTCATCGCCCGGGCGAGCCGGCCGGTGCTCTACGTCGGAGGCGGGGTGCTCAAGGCCGGCGCCAGCCCCGAGCTGGCCGAGCTGGCCGAGCTGACCGGCGCCCCGGTGGTCACCACGCTGATGGCCCGCGGCGCCTTCCCCGACAGCCACCGGCAGAACCTGGGCATGCCCGGGATGCACGGCACCGTCGCCGCGGTCACCGCCCTGCAGAAGTCCGACGTGCTGATCGCCCTCGGCGCCCGGTTCGACGACCGGGTCACCGGCCAGCTGTCGAGCTTCGCGCCCGAGGCGCAGGTCGTGCACGCTGACATCGACCCGGCCGAGATCGGCAAGAACCGCAAGGCCGACGTCCCGATCGTGGGCGACGCCAAGGAGACCATCGCCGAGCTGGTGACCGCGCTGCGCGCCGAGCAGGCCGCCGGCCACACCTCCGACCTCGCTGCCTGGTGGACCCAGCTGGACGACTGGCGCACCCGCTACCCGCTGGGCTACGACTGGCCCGAGGACGGCGCGCTGTCCCCGCAGTACGTGATCGAGCGGCTCGGCGCGATCGCGGGGCCCGACGCGATCTACACCTCCGGCGTCGGCCAGCACCAGATGTGGGCCGCCCAGTTCATCCGCTACGAGAAGCCGGGCACCTGGCTCAACAGCGGCGGGCTGGGCACGATGGGCTACGCCGTCCCGGCGGCCATGGGCGCCAAGTACGGCGCTCCCGGCACGACCGTGTGGGCCATCGACGGCGACGGCTGCTTCCAGATGACCAACCAGGAGCTGGCCACCTGCGCCATCGAGGGCATCCCGATCAAGGTGGCCGTGATCAACAACGGCAACCTCGGGATGGTCCGGCAGTGGCAGACGCTCTTCTACGAGGGGCGCTACTCCAACACCCACCTGAACACCCACAGCGGCAAGCCGGGGGCGGCCAAGCCGGTGCGCATCCCCGACTTCGTCACCCTGGCCGAGGCGCTGGGTTGCGTGGGGCTGCGGTGCGAGATCAAGGACGACGTCGACGGGGTGATCGAGAAGGCGATGGCGATCAACGACGCCCCCGTGGTGATCGACTTCGTCGTCGGCTCCGACGCCCAGGTGTGGCCGATGGTCGCCGCCGGCGCGAGCAACGACGAGATCATGGCCGCGCGCGACGTGCGGCCCGTCTTCGGAGAGGGCCAGGTCTGATGCCACGCCACACGCTGTCGGTGCTGGTCGAGAACAAGTCCGGGGTGCTCGCCCGGGTGTCGGCGCTGTTCAGCCGGCGCGGGTTCAACATCGAGTCCCTCGCCGTCGGGCCGACCGAGAACCCCGACCTGTCCCGGATGACCATCGTCGCCGAGGCGGAGAGCCAGCCGCTGGAGCAGATCACCAAGCAGCTGAACAAGCTGATCGAGGTGATCAAGATCGTCGAGCTGGAGTCCGACGCGGCCGTGCAGCGCGAGCTGCTGCTGGTGAAGGTCCGCGCACCGATGGCCGACCGGTCCCAGGTGCTGCAGACCGCCGAGCTGTTCCGCGCCCGGGTCATCGACGTCAACACCGAGACGGTCACCCTCGAGGCGACCGGCACCCCGGACAAGCTGCAGGCGCTGCTGGCCGTCCTCGCCCCGCTGGGCATCAAGGAGATGGCGCAGTCGGGCACGGTCGCGCTGGCCCGCGGCCCCCGGTCGATGAGCGGCGCCGGTACCTTGCGCCCGGTCGAGCGCTCCGCCTAGTCAAAGGACCCCGTCGCCCCCCACGACGCGCTCCGCACGCCGCGGGGCCCCGCGACGGGGCCGTTCCAGGAAGTCACCAACCGAAGGAGAGCACCACCAGATGGCCGCCGAGATCTTCTACGACGACGACGCCGACCTCTCGATCATCCAGGGGCGCACCGTCGCCGTCCTGGGCTACGGCAGCCAGGGGCACGCGCACGCGCTCTCGCTGCGCGACTCCGGCGTCGACGTCCGCGTCGGCCTGCCCGAGGGCTCGAAGAGCCGGGCCAAGGCCGAGGCCGAGGGCCTGCGCGTGGTCACCCCGGCCGAGGCCTCCGCCGAGGCCGACCTGATCATGATCCTGGCGCCGGACCACGTGCAGCGGAAGCTGTACGCCGAGTCCGTCGAGCCCAACCTGCAGGACGGCGACGCCCTCTTCTTCGGCCACGGGTTCAACATCCGGTTCGGCTACATCAAGCCCCCGGCCGGCGTGGACGTCGCGATGGTCGCCCCCAAGGGCCCCGGCCACCTGGTGCGCCGGGAGTTCGCCGACGGCAAGGGCGTGCCCTGCCTGATCGCCGTCGAGCAGGACGCCAGCGGCAAGGCCCAGGCGCTCGCGCTCTCCTACGCCAAGGGCATCGGCGGCACCCGCGCCGGGGTCATCAAGACCACCTTCGCCGAGGAGACCGAGACCGACCTCTTCGGTGAGCAGGCGGTGCTCTGCGGCGGCATGTCGGCCCTGGTCGCCGCCGGGTTCGAGACCCTCACCGAGGCGGGCTACCAGCCGGAGATCGCCTACTTCGAGTGCCTGCACGAGCTGAAGCTGATCGTCGACCTGATGTACGAGGGCGGCATCGCCAAGCAGCGCTGGTCGGTGTCCGACACCGCCGAGTACGGCGACTACACCTCCGGCCCCAAGGTCGTCGACGCCCGGGTCAAGGAGTCGATGAAGGACGTGCTCACCGCCATCCAGGACGGCTCGTGGGCCGCGGCGTTCATCGCCGACCAGGACGCCGGTGCCCCGGACTTCAAGGCCAAGCGGGCCGCCGCCGAGGCGCACCCGATCGAGGAGACCGGCCGCAAGCTCCGTGGCCTGATGAGCTGGGTCTCGGCCAGCGACGACTACACGGGCACCGCCGCCCGCTGATCGTGCCCGCACCGCACGGACGGCCCCCGCAGCGCACGCTGCGGGGGCCGTCCGCGTTCACCGCCGGGCCTGCCGCCGGGCCCGGTGTGCGTCGAAGTAGTCCGCGGCGGGGCGCAGGCACAGCAGCACCAGGACGGCGAGCGCACCGAGGAAGAGCACCAGGGAGAAGACCAGCGGGCCGGCCATCCCGGGCTCCCCGGCGGCGGCCGTGAGGACGGCGGACAGCAGCAGGAACCCGGTGGCCGCCACCGAGATCGACGCCCCGACCAGCAGCAGTACCCGGCTGCGGCCGCGCAGCGCCAGCGCGCCGCCCCAGGCCATCACCACCGTCCAGGCCAGCGCGAGGACCCCCATCAGCACGATGATCCCGCGCAGGGTGCCGACCTCCTCCGCGCCCACGTCGCTGCCCAGCGAGGGGTCGGCGGCCAGGCTCGCGTCGACCAGGTCGTCGAGGAACGCGCCACCGGCGAACAGGCCGAGGGCGACCAGCACCCCGAGCGCCGCGTAGACGAAGGCCAGCACCGCCGCGGTGATGACCGCGCCGGGCCGGGCGGGGGGCAGCGCCGGGTCGAAGCCGCCGGGAGCGCCACCGTAGGGCCCGTACCGGCCGTACTGCGGCTGCTGGCCGTACTGGCCCCACGACGCGGGCGGGGACGTCTGCTGGGGCGGTGGACCGTAGGGGCCCCAGGGCGCCGGCTGCGGGGACTGGCCGTACTGCCCGTAGGGGGACGGCGGGCCGGACTGCGGCTGCTGGCCCCAGCCGGGCTCCTGCCGGCCGGGGGCGTCCGGGTCGTTGCTCATGGTCTCCTCCGCACGGGCCGGCGGCACCGGCGCTGCGGTCAGGATGCGGGCGCCGGGCGGCGGGGGGCAAGCACGCCTCACCCGGGCGGTCGGGGTGTCCGCCCGGCGTCCACCCAGTGGGACCGGCGACACCGGCCCGACCGGCGGGGCGGCCGCGCTCCTAGGCTGTTGCCCCGTGACCGCCACCACGCCCGGGACCGCGCCCGTCGTCCTCATCGCCGAAGAGCTCGCACCCAGCGTCCTGCAGGTGCTGGGCGACGACGTGGAGATCCGCCACGTCGACGGCGCCGACCGCGCCGCGCTGCTGCCGGCGCTGGCCGAGGCCTCCGCCGTCCTCATCCGCTCCGCCACCCAGATCGACGCCGAGGCGCTCGCCGCGGCCCCCCGGCTGAAGGTCGTCGCGCGGGCGGGCATCGGGCTGGACAACGTCGACGTCCCCGCCGCCACCGAGCGCGGTGTGCTGGTGGTCAACGCGCCGACGTCGAACATCGTCAGCGCCGCGGAGCACGCCGTCGCGCTGCTGCTGGCCGCCGCCCGGCACATCCCGGCCGCGGACGCCTCGCTGCGCGACGGGAAGTGGGCCCGCTCGAAGTTCACCGGCGTCGAGGTCACCGACAAGACCGTCGGCGTGGTCGGGCTCGGCCGCATCGGCGTGCTGGTGGCCCAGCGGCTGGCCGCCTTCGGCGTCACCCTGATCGCCTACGACCCGTACATCCAGCCCGGCCGGGCCGCCCAGCTCGGCGTCCGGCTGGTCAGCCTCGACGAGCTGCTCCGCGAGGCGGACTTCATCACCGTCCACCTGCCGAAGACGCCGGAGACCCTCGGCCTGATCGGCCGCGACCAGCTCGCCGCGACCAAGCGCGGCGTGATCATCGTCAACGCCGCCCGCGGTGGGCTGGTCGACGAGGCGGCGCTGGCCGAGGCGCTGCAGTCCGGCCAGGTCGGCGCGGCGGGCATCGACGTCTACGCCAAGGAGCCGTGCACCGACAGCCCGCTGTTCGGGCTGCCCAACGTCGTCGTCACC
Source organism: Modestobacter roseus (assembly GCF_007994135.1). Taxonomy (NCBI): domain Bacteria; kingdom Bacillati; phylum Actinomycetota; class Actinomycetes; order Geodermatophilales; family Geodermatophilaceae; genus Modestobacter; species Modestobacter roseus. The sequence goes on along the minus strand of NZ_VLKF01000001.1, from coordinate 2,596,567 downwards.
CCGCACCTGGGCGCCTCCACCACCGAGGCCCAGGACAAGGCCGGTACCGCGGTGGCGCGCAGCGTGCGCCTGGCGCTGCAGGGCGACTTCGTGCCGGATGCGGTCAACGTGCAGGCCGGCGGCGTGGTGGCCGAGGACGTCCGGCCCGGGCTGCCGCTGGCGGAGAAGCTGGGCCGGGTGTTCACCGCGGTGGCCGGTGGGCTGGCCCAGTCGGTGCACGTCGAGGTGCAGGGCAAGATCGCCGAGTTCGACGTCTCCGTCATCCAGCTCGCGGTGCTGCGCGGGGTCTTCTCCGACGTCGTCGAGGAGCCGGTCACCTACGTCAACGCCCCGCTGCTGGCCGACCAGCGAGGCCTGGAGGTGGGGCTGTCCAGCAGCACGGAGAGCCCCGACTACCGCAACCTGATCAGCATCCGCGGGGCGATGGCCGACGGCACCGAGGTAGCCGTCTCCGGCACCCTCTACGGCAAGAACCAGGTGCCGAAGCTGACCGAGGTCAGCGGGTTCGACCTCGACCTCACCGCCGACGGGTACCTGCTGTTCTTCGTCTACGCGGACCGGCCCGGGGTGGTCGGCGCCGTGGGTGCCGCGCTGGGGGAGGCGGGCATCAACATCGCCGGCGCCCAGGTCAGCCGGACCACGCAGGGCGGTGACGCGCTCATGGCGGTCACCGTCGACAGCCCGGTCAGCGGCGAGCTGCTCGCCGACATCGCCGGGCGCATCGGTGCCCGCCAGGTGCGGGCGGCGGACCTCAACCCCGCCTGAGCCCACCGCGCCCCGAGGCCGCGTCGTCCACCCGGACGGCGCGGCCTCGTCGCTTCCGGGCCCGTTGCGTCCTGGTTCGAGGTCGTTGCCCGACGGAACGGGTCGGGTCGTTGAGAGCGGATCGATCGTGTCGTATGCGCCACCGGCACTGGGCCGAACGGCCCACGCCACGAGCAGTGGAACATCCTCGGAACAGAAGACGAACACAGCGCCCGACCAGGTGTGGCAGATGCGCCACCTGGACGCCATGACTGCTCCGAACGGTCTATTGGCCGTTAGCGACGGCAATGACCACTCTCTGTCTGGTCCGTCTGACGGTGCGTGCAGGCGGACCTCGCGCAGGAACATCGGACAGGGGTGCACGTGGGTTCGAACAGCACACACACGAACCGGGCGGGGCGCCGACGCGTCGCCGTCCGGACCGGGGTCGTCGCCGTCGCGGCGGCCCTGGTGACCACCGGGGGGACGACCGCGGCGCTGGCCGCGCCGGCCACCCCGATCGGCGACCGGGCGCAGGCGGAGCTGAGCGCGGACCAGCTGGCACAGGTGCAGGCGGCCGTGGCGGCCCAGGGCTCGGCCGGACTCCCCGCGAGCGGGCCGGCCTCGTTCTTCCTCCAGTTGGACACGCCGGCGACGTCGCAGGTCTACGCCGACGCCCTGGCCTCCGGGAGCGCGGCCCAGGCGGCCGATGCCGCCCGCGCGGCGAAGCCGGAGGTGGAGGCCGCCGCGGCCGACGTCGTCGGCGAGTTGCCGGCGACCGTGCCGGAGGCCGAGGTGCTCTACACCGCCTCGACCGTCGTCACCGGCGTCGCGGTGGCCGCCGACGCGGCCGACCAGGCCGCGCTGGGGACGCTGCCCGGGGTGACCGCGGTCCTCCCGATCACCCCGAAGACGATCAGCAACACCGGTGCCGCCCGGGTCGTCGACGCCGTCGCCGCCTGGCAGGACCTGGGCAACACCGGCGCGGGCGTCTCGGTCGGGATCATCGACACCGGCATCGACTACACCCACGCCGACTTCGGCGGAAGCGGCGACGTCGCCCAGTTCGCCGCCCTCCAGGCCGCCGAGGCGGCACCCGCGCCGGCCGGGGTGTACCCCAACGCGAAGGTGGTCGGTGGGCACGACTTCGTCGGTGACGACTACAACGCCGACCCGTCCAGCCCCGACTACCAGCCGGTCGCCCGCCCCGACGACAACCCGCTGGACTGCAACGGCCACGGCACCCACGTCGCCGGCACGGCCGCCGGGTACGGGGTCACCGCCGACGGCGCCACCTACCGCGGTGGCTACGGCGACGGCTTCGACGCCGGCAGCCTGCGCATCGGCCCCGGCATGGCGCCGGACGCCGAGCTGTACGCGCTGAAGGTCTTCGGCTGTGAGGGGTCCACCGACGTCACCGTCCAGGCCATCGAGTGGGCGATGGACCCCAACGGTGACGGCTCCATCGACGACCACCTCGACGTGGTCAACCTCTCCCTCGGATCGGACTACGGCCTGGCCGACGACGCCGACGCGATGGTCGCCAACGAGGCGATGGCCCGCGGCATGCTCGTGGTGATGTCGGCCGGCAACGCCGGCGACAGCTACGACATCGGCGGCTCGCCCGGCAACGCCCCGCGGGGCATCGGCGTCGCCGCCTCCAACGACGGCTACGGGGTCTTCGACGGCTGGCAGGTCGTCTCCGGCGGCGGACCCGAGGGCGTCCGGCCCGGGCTGCGGTCGGTCTCCTACAGCGACCTGGACGAGTCCGGGGCCGTGAAGCCCGACGTCACCGGTCCGGTGGTGCTGCCCGAGGCCGGCGACGACCCGACCGGCTGTGCGTCCTGGAGCGGGGACTACAGCGGCGAGATCGTGCTCATCGAGGCCGCCGGCTTCGCCTGCGGTTCGGTGGCCAAGGGTGGCAACGCCCGCGACCACGGCGCGATCGGCTTCATGATCATCGGTGACGACGACCTGCTGGAGACCGGCATCACCGGCGTCCCGCAGATCCCGGGCATCCTCACCACGGCCACCGACGGCGCGGCGCTGGCCGACGCGGTCGTGGCCGGCCCGGTCACCGTCACCTTCGGGCCGAGCCTGAAGGACGCGGCCACGGTCGACGACCCGGCGCAGGTGGACCTGCTCGCGTCGTTCTCCTCGCGCAGCAGCCGGCAGGCCAACGGCCTCAAGCCGGACGTCTCCGCGCCCGGCGTGACGCTGTACTCCGCCGCGGTCGGCACCGGCACCCAGGGCGTCAGCGAGTCCGGCACCTCGATGGCCGCGCCGACCACCTCCGGGGTCACCGCGCTCGTCCGCGCCGCCCACCCGGACTGGACGACGGAGGAGGTCAAGGCCGACCTCATGAACACCGCCGTCCACGACGTGCACACCGCCGACGGCACCGTGTACGGACCGAACCGTCAGGGCGCCGGCCGGATCGACGCCAAGGCTGCGCTGGACAACCAGGTGCTGGCCTACGCGAACGCCGGCAGTGGCGTCGTGTCGGCGTCCTTCGGGGTCGTCGAGGCCGTCGACCCGAAGGTGGTGCAGAACCGGCAGGTCACGGTGTCGAACAAGAGCGACCGGACCGTCCGCTACCGCCTCGCCTACGAGGCGCTGGCCCAGCAGCCCGGGGTCAGCTACCGGGTCGAGCCGTCGGTGGTCGCCGTCGCCCCGAACACCAAGACCGTGGTCAACGTGGTCATGACGGTCACCCGGGACCAGCTGCGCAAGGTGGCCGACCCCACCGTGGTCACCGACGACGGGCGGCAGTTCCTCGGCGAGGCCAGCGGCCGGGTGGTGCTCACCCCGGGCACCGGCGGTGCGCCGACCTTGCGGGTGCCGGTGCACGCCAACGCCAAGCCGGCGTCGAACCTGGTCGCCCAGGACCGGCAGCCGGGGAAGACGATCGCGCTGGTCGGCCGCGGCGTGGCCAACGGCACCCTCGGTGACCCTACGGCCTACACCTCCCTCGGCAGCGCCTTCGAGCGGCTGGGCGCAAGCCCGCAGCTGCCCAGGTGCACGACCGAGGCCCGCGCGGACTGCTACAAGTCCGAGCTGGAGCGGTCGGTGGACCTGGCCCAGGTGGGCGTCGCCTCCGACGTCGCGGTCAGCCCGCAGGACCCGTGGCTCTACGTCGGGGTCTCGGCGCACGGGAAGTACACCTCCCCGGAGACCGCGGTGAACTACGGCGTCTACCTCGACGCGACCGGTGACGGCGCCTGGGACTACCAGGTGACCACCTACCGGATCGCCGACTACGACGCGCCGCTGGTCGTGGTCACCGACCGGGCGTACAACCTGCTGCCCCGGGGGAACCCGTGGATCGGCTACCTGAACGTCGCCGACGGCACGATCGACACCAACGCCTTCGACTCCGACGTCCAGCTGCTGTCCGCGCCGCTGTCGGTGATGCCGCTGGTCACCGGCCGGGTCTCCCTCGGGGTCCAGTCGACCAGCGCCTACGGCACGGTCGACGACCTGGGCACGGTCACCGGGCCGGACGGCGGCGCGGAGCTGGCGGGGGAGCGGATGAGCTTCGACCCGCTGCACCCGGGGCTGTCGTTCACCGCCGCGGGTGGCCCGGCGGTGCTGGTCCCGGTCACCGGCGGGAGCACCATCTCGGTGACGCAGGACCCGGCGGCCTACGCCCAGGACACCGCCGTCGGCGGGCCCAAGGGCGCGATGGTGGTGCTGCAGCACAACGGCAGCACCGGCCCGGGGCGCACCCAGTTCGTCCCGGTGGGGGAGCGACCGGCCGCCCCGTGACGGTGCCGGCCGGCCCGGCACCACGCCGGGCCGGCCGGCCCTGACCCCCGTACCACCGACCCCGCAGCACCCCGGCGCCCCCGGTGAGGACCTCCCTCGCCGGGGGCGTCCGGCGTGTGCGGGTAGTGGTGCGGGAGACGGCGACCACTAACCTCTGGCCTCATGCGGCTGGCAGTGGTCCCTGGAGACGGCATCGGTACCGAGGTGGTGGCGGAGGGCCTCAAGGTCCTGGGCGCGGTGGCGCCGGACGTCGAGACGACCCGGTACGACCTGGGCGCGGCCCGCTGGCAGCGCACCGGCGAGCTGCTGCCGGACGCGGTGCTCGACGAGCTGCGCCAGCACGACGCGATCCTGCTCGGCGCCGTCGGCGACCCCAGCGTGCCGGCCGGCATCCTCGAGCGCGGCCTGCTGCTGAAGCTCCGCTTCGAGCTCGACCACCACGTCAACCTGCGCCCGGCCCGGCTCTTCGACGGCGTGAGCAGCCCGCTGGCCGACCCGGGCGAGATCGACATGCTCTGCGTCCGCGAGGGCACCGAGGGCCCCTACGTCGGCAACGGCGGCGTGCTGCGCCGGGACACCCCGCACGAGGTGGCCACCGAGGTCAGCCTGAACACCGCCTTCGGCGTCGAGCGGGTGGTCCGGTACGCCTTCGAGCGGGCCACCGCCCGCCCGCGCAAGCACCTGACGCTGATCCACAAGACCAACGTGCTCACCCACGCCGGGTCGCTGTGGTCGCGCACGGTGGAGGAGGTGGCCGCGGAGTTCCCGGAGGTCTCCGTCGCCTACCAGCACGTCGACGCCGCGGCGATGTTCTTCATCACCGACCCGGCCCGGTACGACGTGATCGTCACCGACAACCTCTTCGGCGACATCGTCACCGACGTCGCGGCCGCGGTCACCGGCGGCATCGGGCTGGCCGCCAGCGGCAACCTCGACGTCTCCGGCACCAACCCGAGCATGTTCGAGCCGGTGCACGGCTCCGCCCCCGACATCGCCGGGCAGGGCATCGCCGACCCCACCGCGACCGTGCTGTCGGTGGCCCTGATGCTGGAGCACCTGGGCCGCCCGGAGCTGGCGAAGAAGGTCAACGCGGCGGTCGCCTTCGACCTGTCCACCCGTGACCCGAAGGCGCAGATCCGCACCGCGGAGGTCGGCGACCGGCTCGCCGCGCTCGCCGGCGGCTGACCGGCGCTACTGGCCGAGCGTGTACCTCAGGTTCGCGTTGACCAGTTCGTTGACCCGGCGGCGCAGGTGGCCGAGCAACGAGGCGTCCGGCGGCGGCTCGTCCACCAGCAGCACCCAGCGCAGGTCCGTGCCCTGGCCGGAGGCGTCGGCCGGCAGCTCGAACCGGATGCGGGCGTCGGGCCGGCGAGGCCACAGCGACGACCACACCACCAGCCCGGGCTCCTCGGCCTCGACGACCGCCGGACGCCGCTCGTCGGCCAGCAGCAGCAGCCAATTCCGGGCGGGGTCGCGATCCGGCGTGGTCAGGGCCGCGTAGAGCACGTGCGGCGGTGCCGGCTGGTTGCGCCGCCGGGCGCCCACCTCGATCACGCCGGCACCGTATGCGGACCCGGCGGCGCACGGCGCGCCGGCGACCTCGCGTCCCAGGCAGTGGACGGGGCGTTCCACATCCGCGGCCGGCGTGCTTCACTCGACCCGATGGACGCCACCGCCCCGATCATCATCGCCTAGCGCGCAGTCTCCTCCCCGACTGCGCGCAACCTCCCGTACCCCGGGAGGTTTTTTCGTGTCTGGGGACGACCCACCTCACCCGGAGGACCTTGTGCTGACCGACCCGGTGCTGACCGACCCGGTGCCGACCGATCTGGACTTCCACGTCTTCGACACCACGCTGCGCGACGGCGCCCAGCGGGAGGGCGTCAGCTACTCCGTGGCCGACAAGCTCGCCGTGGCCCGGCTGCTGGACGAGGTCGGTGTCGGCTTCATCGAGGGCGGCTGGCCGGGTGCGCTGCCCAAGGACACCGAGTTCTTCGCCCGCGCGCGCACCGAGCTGCAGCTGCGGCACGCGCAGCTGGTCGCCTTCGGTGCGACCCGCAAGGCCGGGGTGCGCGTCGAGGACGACCCGCAGGTGCAGGCCCTGCTGGACTCCGGGGCCCCGGTGGTCTGCATCGTCGCCAAGTCCGACGTCCGGCACGTGCGCGAGGCGCTGCGCACGACGCTGGAGGAGAACCTGGCCATGGTGGCCGACACCGTGAGCCACCTGGTCGCCGCCGGACGGCGGGTGTTCGTCGACTGCGAGCACTTCTTCGACGGGTACGCCGTCGACCCCGGCTACGGGGTGCGGGTGCTGGCCACCGCGTTCGCCTCCGGCGCCGAGGTCGGGGTCATGTGCGACACCAACGGCGGCATGCTGCCCATGGGCGTGGCCCGGGTGGTGGCCGACGTGCGGGGCCAGGTCGTCGGCCGGCTCGGCATCCACTGCCAGGACGACACCGGCTGCGCCGTCGCCAACTCCCTGGCCGCGGTGGAGGCCGGGGTGACGCACGTGCAGGGCACCGCCAACGGCTACGGCGAGCGCGCCGGCAACGCCGACACGTTCGCGCTGATCGGCAACCTGGTCACCAAGATGGGCCTGCCCGTGGTGCCGGCCGAGTGCCTGCCGGAGCTCACCCGGGTCAGCGCGGCCATCGCCGAGCTGGCCAACATCGCCCCCGACGACCACCAGCCCTTCGTCGGCGCCTCCGCGTTCGCCCACAAGGCGGGCCTGCACGCCAGCGCCATCAAGGTCGACCCGCAGCTCTACAACCACCTCGACCCGGCCGTCGTCGGCAACGACATGCGCATCCTGGTCACCGAGATGGCCGGCCGCGCCTCGGTCGAGCTCAAGGGCCGCGAGCTGGGCGTGGACCTCACCGGCCAGGGCGACGCGATCGGCCGGGTGGTCGACCAGGTGAAGGTGCTGGAGGCCGACGGCTGGTCGTTCGAGGCCGCCGACGCCTCCTTCGAGCTGCTGCTGCGCGCCCAGCTGCCCGGCGCCCCCGAGCCGCTGTTCGAGCTGGAGAGCTACCGCACCTCGGTCGAGCACTGGGGCAACGGCGTGGTGGTCAGCGAGGCCACCGTGAAGGTGCACGTGCACACCGCCACCGGGGAACGGGAGCGGGTCATCAGCACCGCGGAGGGCAACGGGCCGGTCAACGCCCTGGACAACGCGCTGCGCCAGGCCCTCGTCGGCCGGTTCCCGGCGCTCGCCGGGGTGTCGCTGGCCGACTACAAGGTGCGCATCCTGGGCTGGAACGGCGGCACCAGCGCCACCACCCGGGTGCTCATCGACAGCACCGACGGCGCGGGGGAGTGGACCACCGTCGGCGTGCACGACAACATCGTCGAGGCCTCCTGGCACGCCCTGGTCGACGCGCTCACCTACGCGGTCCGGCACCGGGCGGGCTGACCGCAGGTCGACCCCGACTAGCCTGGCGGCGTGCGCATCGTCCGTTACGCCCACCCAGCCGGCATGTCCTTCGGGGTCCTCGACGGGGACGGTCAGGTCGCCCAGATCGACGGCCACCCGTTCGGTCAGATCTCCTTCACCGGCCAGCGGTTCGCCGCTGCCGACGTCCGGCTGCTCTCGCCGATCCTGCCGAGCAAGGTGGTCGGCATCGGCAAGAACTACGCCGACCACGTCAAGGAGATGAACACCGGTGAGGCGCCGGCGGAGCCGCTGTTCTTCCTCAAGCCCTCCACCACCGTGATCGGCCCCGGCGACGCGATCCGCATCCCGCCGGGCAGCACCAACGTGCACCACGAGGTGGAGCTCGCCGTCGTCATCGGCGCCCGCGGGGCCCGTCAGGTCACCCCGGAGCAGGCGCCGGCCAGCATCTTCGGCTACACGATCGGCAACGACGTCACCGAGCGGGACATGCAGCGCAGCGACGGGCAGTGGACCCGGGCGAAGGGCTTCGACTCGTTCTGCCCGCTGGGCCCGTGGATCGAGACCGACCTGGCCGGTCTGGGCAAGGACCCGGCGGACCTGGAGATCACCTGCAGCGTGGACGGCGAGCTCCGCCAGTCCGGCCGCACCAGCCAGCTGCTGTTCGACGTCCCGCGGCTGATCTCGCACGTCTCCCAGGTGATGACGCTGCTGCCCGGCGACGTCGTGCTCACCGGCACCCCCGCCGGCGTCGGGCCGATCCGCCCCGGTCAGCGCGTCGAGTGCACCATCGAGGGCCTGGGCACGCTGACCAGCTCCGTGGCCGGTGCCGACCCGACCTCCACCGCCGGTGGCGCCCGATGAGCGTCAAGACCCGGTTCTGCCCGTCCCCGACGGGGCTGGTGCACGTCGGGGTGATGCGGGCGGCGCTGTTCAACTGGGCGCACGCCCGGCACACCGGCGGCAGCTTCCTGTTCCGCATCGAGGACACCGACGCCGCCCGCGACTCCGAGGAGTCCTACCGGCACCTGCTCGACTCCCTGCGCTGGCTGGGCCTGGACTGGGACGAGGGCCCCGAGGTGGGCGGTCCCAACGGGCCCTACCGCCAGTCGGAGCGGGCGGAGGTCTACCGGGAGGTCGCCGCGAAGCTGCTGGCCGCCGGCCACGCCTACGAGTCGTTCTCCACCAACGAGGAGGTCGACGCGCGCCGGCGGGCCGCCGGCCAGGACCCCAAGCTGGGCTACGACAACGCCGACCGCCACCTCACCGAGGAGCAGAAGGCCGCCTTCCGCGCCGAGGGCCGCCAGCCCGTGCTGCGGCTGCGGATGCCCGACGAGGACATCAGCTGGACCGACCTGGTGCGCGGCGAGGTGCGCTTCGCCGCCGGCTCGGTGCCCGACTTCGTGCTGGTCCGCGGCAACGGCGCCCCGCTCTACCCCTTCGTGAACCCCGTCGACGACGCGCTGATGGGCGTCACCGACGTGCTCCGCGGGGAGGACCTGCTGCCCTCCACCCCGCGGCAGCTCGCGCTGTACCGGGCGCTCACCGACATCGGCGTCGCCGCCGGCACGCCCCGCTTCGGGCACCTCCCGCTGGTCAACGGCGAGGGCAACAAGAAGCTGTCCAAGCGCGACCCGCAGTCCAACTTCGACGTCTACCGGGAGCGCGGCTTCCTGCCCGAGGGGCTGGTCAACTACCTGGCGCTGCTGGGCTGGTCGATCGCCGAGGACCGCGACGTCTTCTCCGTCCAGGAGATGGTCGAGGCCTTCGACGTGACCCGGGTCAGCGCCAACCCCGCGCGCTTCGACCTCAAGAAGGCCGAGGCGATCAACGCCGCCCACCTGCGGGCACTGCCGGTCGAGGAGTTCCGCGCCCGGGTCACGCCCTTCCTGGCCGCGGCCGGGCTGGTCGCCGACCCGCCGACGCCCGAGCAGCAGCGCGTGCTGACGGCGATCGCCCCGCTGGCCCAGGAGCGCATGATCGTGCTCTCCGACGCCGTCGGTCTGCTGGGCTTCCTCTTCACCGACGACGTCGAGATCGACGAGGCCGCCGCGGCCAAGCAGCTGGGCGCCGGCGCGGGGGAGGTGCTCGACGCCGCCACGGCCGCGCTGCGCGACCTGGCCGCCTGGGAGACCCCGGCGATCGAGGCGGCGCTGAAGGAGGCCCTCGTCGACGGGCTGGGCCGCAAGCCGCGCCAGGCGTTCGGGCCGGTGCGGGTGGCGGTCAGCGGCCGCACGGTCTCCCCGCCGCTGTACGAGTCGATCGAGCTGCTGGGCCGCGAGCGCACCCTGGCCCGGCTGGCCGCCGCCCGCGGGATCGCGACGGGATGACCGGCTGGGGCGGCTGGCCCGGCGGGCAGCCGGGGGAGCCCTACGCCGGCCCGCCGGGTCAGTCCTACGCCGGCCCACCGCCCACGGGCCCGGCCGGTGCGCCGCCGGTCGTGCCCCGGGTGGCCGTCTGGTACCCGCCGGCGGCCGTTCCCGGGCCGCCGGCGCCCCCGACCGGGCGCCGCCGGCAGAGCCGGCCGGTCACGCCACCCGGGGCGCCCCCGCACGATGCCCCGCAGCCCTACGCGCTGCTCATGCGGACCCGCGACTGGGCCTGGTGGCGACCGGTGCTGGGGCTGCTGCTGCTCGTCGTGCTGTACGTCGTCGCCGGTGCGGTGATCGGCGGGATCGCGCTGTTCACCGGCCTCACCGTCGACCTGTACATGGACCTCACCGACGCCGGCGTGCTGCTGCTGACCAACATCTCGCTGATCGTCGCGATCCCGATCATCTGGCTGTGCTGGTCGGTGGCGCACGGCATGCGGATCGGCTGGTCCTCCTCGGTCCTCGGCCGTTTGCGCTGGCGGCTGTTCCGGCCGCTGGGCTGGCGCGGCCTGGCCACCCTGGGCGCCGCGGTGGCCGTGCTGGTGGTCATCGACACCGTGACCGGGCCGGGCGGCGTCACCGGGCCGTCGGCCTCCTACGGCTGGCTGGTGCTGGTCGTGGTCCTCACCACCCCCTTGCAGGCCGCCGCGGAGGAGTACGCCTTCCGCGGCTACCTCAGCCAGGCCATCGCGGGCTGGATCGGCCGGCCGCGGGCCGGTGCGCTGGTCGCCGCGCTGGTCACCGCCACGCTGTTCTCCGCCGCCCACCTCCCACCGGACGTCGAGTCGTTCCTCTACCGGTTCGCCATGGGCCTGTCCTTCTCCGCCGTCGTCTGGTGGACCGGCGGCCTCGAGGCGGCGATCGTCGCGCACACCGTGAACAACGTGGTGATCTTCCTGCTGGGGGGCGCCCTGGGTGGCGCGGTCTCCGCCGACGCCTCCGACGACCTGCTCGGCTGGTGGGCGGCGTTGCTGGGCGCCGTCGGCATGGTCGCCTACGTGCTGTGGGTGCGCGGCCTGAGCCGTCGGCTGCACCCGGAGCTGCTCAGCCCGGCGCTGGACCTGCGGGTGACGTCCCAGGCCCCGAGCGGGCCGGGGTGGCCGTCCCAGGGCGTCCCGCACCACGTCGGGCCGCCGGCCGTCCCGCAGTCGGCGTACGGGCCGCCCGCCTACGGGCCGCCCGCCTACGGGCCGGCCGCCTACGGCCCGCCCGCCTACGGGCCGCCCGCCTACGGCCCGCCCGGGTACGCGCCGCCCGCCTACGGGCCGCCCGGGCACGCGGCGCCGCCCCCGCCGGACGACCGCTGGGCCCGGCCGACGGGGGGCTGACGCGCCGGGGAGGGGGGTGCCTCCACACGCTCCCCGCGCATCGGGTATCGTTTCTTCCCGTCGCCGCAAGGCGATGAACGGCCATTGGGGTATGGGGTAATTGGCAGCCCGACGGTTTCTGGTTCCGTTAGTCTAGGTTCGAGTCCTGGTACCCCAGCGAGGAAGCACCATCTCCTCCAGCACCACCGAGCAGTACGCCTGGCCCCGTCGTCTAGCGGCCCAGGACGCCGCCCTCTCACGGCGGTAGCGAGGGTTCGAATCCCTTCGGGGCTACAGCGGAGAGCCCCCGACCCACCCGGGTCGGGGGCTCTCGTCGTCTCCGGAGCCCACCCACCCCCGGGTGTCGATCCGGCCGGGCCGGTGTGGCACCATCTCTGCGCGCACGGCCCCGTCGTCTAGCGGCCCAGGACGCCGCCCTCTCACGGCGGTAGCGAGGGTTCGAATCCCTTCGGGGCTACAGCGGAGAGCCCCCGACCCACCCGGGTCGGGGGCTCTCGTGTTCCCGGTCACGGGTCGTCACCCGTCCCGGTGAACGCCGGAATGCTTGCTCACAGCAACGGTGTTAGCGTCCCGTTGCTGATCACCGCGCTGGACCCTCGTGCCCCGCCCCTGACGGCAGAACAGGGGCCGCCGCACGAGGGTGTCGGGGGCCCGCCATCCCGACCCAGGAGGGACACCCCCGGTGGTGCTCGCTGCTGACGAGACGCTGCGGCTCGACGCCAACTTCGTCGACTACCTGCTCGTCGTCGCCTACTTCGCTGTCGTGCTGCTCATCGGCTTCGCCGCCCGGCGGCGCGTGTCCGACAGCCTCGACTTCTTCCTCTCCGGCCGGTCGCTGCCGGCCTGGGTGACCGGCCTGGCCTTCATCTCGGCCAACCTCGGCGCGGTCGAGATCATCGGCATGTCGGCCAACGGTGCCCAGTTCGGCATGGCCACGTTCCACTACTTCTGGATCGGCGCCGTCCCGGCGATGCTCTTCCTGGGCGTCGTGATGATGCCCTTCTACTACGGCTCGAAGGTCCGGTCCGTGCCGGAGTTCATGCGCCGGCGGTTCGGCACCGGGGCGCACCTGGTGAACGCGCTGAGCTTCGCGCTGGCCCAGGTGCTCATCGCCGGCATCAACCTGTACCTGCTGGCCACCATCGTGAACGCGCTGCTCGGCTGGCCGCAGTGGATCTCGCTGATCGTGGCCGCGGTCATCGTGCTCAGCTACATCACCCTCGGCGGCCTCTCCGCGGCCATCTACAACGAGGTGCTGCAGTTCTTCGTCATCGTGGCCGCGCTGCTGCCGCTGACGCTCATCGGCCTGCACCGGGTGGGTGGCGTCGGTGGCCTGATCGACGCGATCCGGGACAGCGGCAACGAGAACGACCTGAGCTCCTGGCCGGGTTCGGACCTGACCAGCATCGAGAACCCGGTGCTGTCGGTCATCGGCATCGTCTTCGGCCTGGGTTTCGTGCTCTCCTTCGGCTACTGGACGACGAACTTCGTCGAGGTCCAGCGGGCGATGGCGACCAAGTCGATGTCGGCGGCCCGGAGCACCCCGATCATCGGGTCGTTCCCGAAGATGTTCATCCCGTTCATCGTCATCGTCCCCGGCATGATCGCCGCGGTCCTGGTCAACGAGACCGCGGACCTGAAGGCCGGCGGGGACCCGGGGGTCACCTACAACGACTCGATCCTGCTGCTGATCCGCGACGTGCTGCCCAACGGCCTGCTGGGCGTGGCGATCGCCGGTCTGCTCGCCTCCTTCATGGCCGGCATGGCAGCCAACATCTCCGCCTTCAACACCGTCTTCAGCTACGACCTGTGGCAGCAGTACGTGAAGAAGGACCGGCCCGACGAGTACTACCTGCGGGTCGGGCGGCTGGCCACGGTCGGCGCCACGGTGATCGCCATCTTCACCGCGCTCATCGCCGCCAACTTCGACAACCTGATGGACTACCTGCAGACGCTGTTCGGGTTCTTCAACGCCCCGCTGTTCGCCACGTTCATCCTCGGCATGTTCTGGAAGCGGATGACGCCCACGGCCGGCTGGACCGGGCTGGTGTCCGGCACGCTCGCCGCGGTGCTGGTCTGGTCGTTGAGCGAGACCGGCGTGATCGGCCTGGAGGGGCAGGGCGCGAGCTTCGTCGCCGCGGGCGCGGCGTTCGTGGTCGACATCGCCGTCAGCGTCGGGGTCAGCATGGTCACGACGCCCAAGCCGGTCTCAGAACTGGCCGGCCTCGTCTACTCCGAGACGCCCAAGGAGGTGCGCACCGACCCCGATGCGCACAAGCTGCCCTGGTACCAGTCGCCGACGAAGCTCGCCGGCATCTCGCTGGTGCTCGTCATCGCCCTGAACCTGATCTTCCGCTGACCGCGGCCAGCACCCTCGAGAGGAGCACCCCATGAGCACCGGATCCAACGGGCAGGCCGCTGAGGCGGCCGGCCGCAAGCACACCGCGGGGGCCTACGACGTCCGTACGGTCATCGCCGGGCTGATCGGGTTCTACGGCATCGTCCTGGTGGTCGTCGGCATCGTCGACTTCAGCGATGCCGACGCGGCCAAGACCGGCGGCTGGAACGCGAACCTGTGGGTCGGCCTGGGCATGGTGGTCTTCGCCCTCACCTTCGCCGTCTGGACCCGGCTGCGGCCGGTCGTCGTCGAGGACGACGAGGCGGTCGAGGACCCGACCGGCGGCGCGGACACCGCCGGCCGGTAGTCCCGGCACGACCCGCCGACGGCCCGCAGCGGGTGTTCCCGCTGCGGGCCGTCGTGCGTCAGGACCCGGTCGCCCCGAGCAGCTCGCCGTTGGCCGGCAGCCCGTCGGTGCCGTCCGGCGCGCCGGCCCGGAAGGCCATCGGCAGGCCCCCGGCGGCAGCCAGGTGGGGTGAGTCGCAGAGCTGGACGTGCAGGTGCGGTTCGCTGCTGTTGCCGGAGTTCCCGCACTCGGCCAGCTGCTGGCCGGCGGCCACCCGCTCGCCCGGCCGCACCCGGACCGAGCCCCGTCGCAGGTGCACCAGGGCGGCGTGCACCCCGTCGTCGGCCCGGACGACGACGTGGTTGCCGGCGATCCAGCGCGCGCCACCGAACGACCGGACGAAGCCCTCCACCACGATCAGGTACAGGAGCGACACCCAGCCGCTGCGGGCCCGGTGGTCGCGCCGCCGCTGGTGCACCCGGACCACCACGCCGTCGACCGGGCTGAGCAGCGGCGTGCCGAACGCGGGGTACTCCTCGGGCCGGCGCCACTGGCCGCCGGAGCCGAGCTCCGGGCGGCTGCCGTCGGGCGGGTCGAGCACCAGGTCGATCGCCCAGGTCTGGCCCAGGCCGTGCGTGCCGTGCGAGGGCACCTTGGTGGCGGGGGAGTTGAGTGCCCGCCAGGGTCCCCGCACCGGCGACTCGACGACCCGCAGCGGTGCCGCGGGCGGGCGCACCCGCTCGAGCAGCCCGGCGCCGAGCAGGACGGCGATGCCCAGCAGTGCCGTCCACCGCAGCACCCCGAGGGCGTCGGCCAGGATCAGCAGGATGCCCAGCGGGAGCAGCGGCGGCCGGATCCGGGCTGCGAGCCGGCGCACCACCGGGCCGGTGGCCGTGCCGACGTCGCCCGCGCTCACGACGACACCGCCGCCAGGACGACGTGCAGCGGGACGACCCGCTCGGGCGGCACCCCGTACGCGCCGCGAGCGGTCGTGCGCAGCCAGCCGGCGGTGGTGAGCTGCCGCAGGTGGTGGTGCAGCTGGCCGGTGGTGCCCAGCCCGGGGAGCGCGGCCAGCGCCGCGGTCGTGGTGGTGCCGCCCAGCACCTCGCGCAGCAGTCGCAGGCGCACCGGGTGGGCCAGTGCGGACAGGGCCGCGGCGAGCGCGTCGTCCTCCTCGGGGTCCGCGGCGCGCACCTCCTCGGCCCCGTGCGTCCGCTGCCAGGCGTACTCCTCGCCCCCGGGCAGCCGCACCTGGCCGCCGTAGGCCACCGCGCCGCCGGGCAGCCCGGCCGCCTCGGTGGCGAGCGCGTGCAGCAGCCAGAACTGCTCCGGCGCCGGTGGGCCGGCCGGCACGGCGATCAGCCGTGCCTCCAGCGCCGCCAGTCGTTGCTCGATCCGGGTCAGCCGGGCGTCGTCCACGACGCCGAAAGTACGGAACTACGTATCAACGATCAAGTGCGGTCAGCGCGCGGCGCGGGAGAGGGTCAGTGCTGCCTCGAGCACCGCGGCCACCACCTCCGGGCTGGGCCGGCGCCCGAGCCGTTCGATCGGGCCGGAGATCGAGATCGCGCCCAGCACCCCGCCCGTGCCGTCGCGGACCGGGGCCGACAGTGACGCGACCCCCGGTTCGCGCTCGGCGATGCTGTGCGCCCAGCCGCGACGCCGGACGTCGAGCAGGGTGCGGGCGGTGAAGCTCGCCGAGGGCAGCAGGGCGTTCACCTCGTCGGCGGGGGCGAAGGCCAGCAGGGCGTGGGCGGCCGACCCGGCGGTGAGCGGGAGGCGAGCGCCCACCGGCACGGTGTCGCGCAGCCCGCTCAGCCGTTCGGCCGCCGCGATGCAGACCCGGCTGCCCCCGTCGCGCACGTAGAACTGGGCACTCTCCCCGGTCGCGTCGCGCAGCCCCGGCAGGTACCGGCCGGCGAGGTCGGCCAGGTCGGCGCCACCTCGGCCCAGCTCCGCGAGGCCGGGGCCGGGTGCCCAGGCGCCACCCGCGGTGCGCCGCAGCAGGCGGTGGCCCTCCAGGGCGGTGGCCAGCCGGTGCGCGGTCGCGCGCGGCAGGCCGGTGCGGGTCACCAGCTCGGCGAGCGTGGCCGGGTCGTCGCTCACGGCGCGGAGGATGGCCACTGCTTTGTCCAGCACGGCAACGGGGTTAGGCTGTCCCACGCAGCAATACTCGCATCCCAGTGGGTGAGACGGTCAACCGCATCGCCCGATCGAGGAGGACGCACCGTGGGCACGACCCTGGCGCAGAAGGTGTACGAGCAGCACGTCGTGCGGCGGACGGCGGGGGAGCCCGACCTCCTCTACATCGACCTGCACCTCGTGCACGAGGTGACCAGCCCGCAGGCCTTCGACGGCCTGCGCGCGGCGGGTCGCACCGTCCGGCGGCCGGACCTGACCATGGCCACCGAGGACCACAACGTCCCCACGCTGGACATCCTGAAGCCGATCGCCGACCCGGTCTCCCGCGCCCAGGTCGAGGCGCTGCGGCGCAACGCCGCCGAGTTCGGCATCCGGCTGGCCCCGATGGGCGACCGCGACCAGGGCATCGTGCACGTCATCGGCCCCCAGCTCGGGCTCACCCAGCCCGGCACGACGATCGTCTGCGGCGACAGCCACACCTCCACCCACGGGGCGTTCGGCGCGCTGGCCTTCGGCATCGGCACCAGCGAGGTCGAGCACGTGCTGGCCACCCAGACGCTGCCCCAGCTGCCGGCCAAGCAGATGGCGGTGACCGTCGACGGCGAGCTGCCGCCCGGGGTGAGCGCCAAGGACATCATCCTGGCGGTCATCGCCGAGATCGGCACCGGCGGCGGCCAGGGCCACGTCATCGAGTACCGCGGCAGCGCGATCGAGGCGCTGTCGATGGAGGCCCGGATGACGATCTGCAACATGTCCATCGAGGCCGGCGCCCGGGCCGGGCTCATCGCCCCGGACCAGACGACGTTCGACTTCCTGCAGGGGCGCCCGCACGCGCCGCAGGGTGCGGACTGGGACGCCGCCGTCGCGCAGTGGCGCACGCTGCGCACCGACGACGACGCCGTCTTCGACCGCGAGGTGCGCATCGACGCCGCGTCGCTGACCCCCTACGTCACCTGGGGCACGAACCCCGGCCAGGGCCTGCCGATCGACGCCAGCGTGCCCGACCCGGCGCAGATCGCCGACGAGAGCGAGCGCCGGGCCGCCGAGTCTGCGCTGGCGTACATGGGCCTGACCGCCGGCACCCCGCTGCGCGAGATCGAGGTGGACACCGTCTTCCTGGGCTCGTGCACCAACGGCCGGATCGAGGACCTCCGGGTCGCCGCCGCGCTGCTCAAGGGCAAGCACGTCGACGAGAGCACCCGGATGCTCGTCGTCCCGGGCTCGGTGCAGGTGAAGCTGCAGGCCGAGGCCGAGGGGCTGGACCAGGTCTTCCTGGACGCCGGCGCCGAGTGGCGGGGCGCGGGCTGCTCGATGTGCCTGGGCATGAACCCCGACCAGCTCAAGCCGGGCGAGCGGTCGGCGTCGACCAGCAACCGCAACTTCCAGGGCCGGCAGGGCAAGGGCGGTCGCACCCACCTGGTCTCCCCGGCGGTCGCCGCGGCCACCGCGCTGACCGGCCGGCTCACCGCCCCCGCCGACCTGCCCGACGCCGTCCCGACGACCGTCTGACCCGCTGGAGAGCCGCACCATGGACGCCTTCACCACGCACACCGGCAGCGCCGCCCCGCTGCGGCGCAGCAACGTCGACACCGACCAGATCATCCCGGCGGAGTACCTCAAGCGGATCACCCGCACCGGCTTCGAGGACGGGCTGTTCGTCGCCTGGCGCACCAACGAGCCGGACTTCGTGCTCAACCAGCCGGAGTACGCCGACGCCTCGGTGCTGGTCGCCGGCCCCGACTTCGGCACCGGCTCCTCCCGGGAGCACGCCGTCTGGGCGCTGCTCGACGGCGGGTTCCGGGTCGTGATCAGCTCCCGGTTCGCCGACATCTTCAAGAACAACTCGACCAAGTCCGGGCTGCTCACCGTGCTGATGGCGCAGCCGGAGGTCGAGGCGCTGTGGGCCGCGATCGAGGCCGACCCGGCGACGGCGGTGACGGTCGACCTGCGGGCCAAGCAGGTCACCTACGCCGACGTCACGGTGCCGTTCGAGATCGACGACTACACCCGCTGGCGGCTGCTGGAGGGGCTGGACGACGTCGGGCTCACCGAGCGCCACCTGGACGACGTCGCGGCGTTCGAGGCGCAGCGCCCGTCCTGGAAGCCGAAGGCGCTCCCCGCCCTGCCCGCCTGACGCCAGCTGCTGGAACGGCCCCGCTGCAGGGGCCCACCGCGAGCGTGCGAGCGGTGGGGGGCAGCGGGGTCCTTCCTCAGCTGGTGGCGGCGACCCGGCCGGCGGTGCCGGTCGCCCGGCCCGACGGCGCCGCCGGGTCGGCGGTGAAGTCGCGGTAGTAGTCCGCGGCCAGCGCGCCCGGCCGGCCGCTGAGCGCCCACACGCTGCCCTTGGCCGCCGGCGGCCACAGCGCCCCGGCGGTGCCGTGCCAGCGCACCCCGAGGGAGAGCAGCACCGAGGGGATCGCCCCGCCCTGGCTGCACACCACGGTCACGCCGTCGTCCGGCGCGTCGGTGGTCAGCAGCCGTTCGACGACGGCCAGCCCCGCCTCGGGGTCGGCCTCGAAGCCGTCCTCGCCGAGCTCGGGCACCTCGCCCACCGGCAGGCCCAGCTCCTCCGCGAGCGGCGTCACCGTCTCCCGGCAGCGCACCGGTGGCGCGGCGAGCACCCGGACGGGGCCGAAGGCGGGCAGCACCGCGGCCAGCGCGGCCGCCTGCCCGCGGCCCCGGCGGTCCAGCGGGCGCTCGTCGTCCGGGCCGTCCCAGTCGCCGCGCTCACCGGCCGACGCGTGCCGGACCAGCAGCAGCTGCGGCATCCGCGGCACGTCGGTGCGGGCCAGGTCGTGCAGCACCGCGCGGTCGTGGTCGTGGCTGACCACCCGGTCGGCGTCGGGCAGGGACAGCCAGCGCAGCTCGTCGACCTCGTCGTTGGGCACGAAGTCACCGCCGGCGGCGCGCATCACCCAGTAGTCGACCCGCTTGGGGCCCTGCCGGTGCTCGTAGCGGGTCTGCACGCTGCGCCGGCCGACGACGGTGCGCAGGCCGGTCTCCTCGTCGACCTCCCGCACGGCGGCCAGCAGCGGGTGCTCCCCGGGGTCGAGCTTGCCCTTGGGCAGCGACCAGTCGTCGTACTTGGGCCGGTGCACCAGTGCGGTCTCGAGCGTGCCGTCGGGGCGGCGGCGCCACAGCGCACCGCCGGCCGCCGGGATCAGCGGGGCGGGCTCAGGCAGCGTGCTCACCCCGCCCGGTGAGCAGCTCCCGCTGGTGGTCGCGCTGCCCGCAGCGGCGCCAGCTCCCGTCGGCGGACAGCTCCCAGCTGAGCACGTCGGGCGCGAGCGCGCCGTCGAAGACCTGCTGCAGCTGGCGCTGGGCGGCCGGGTCGTTCACCCGCAACAGCACCTCCACCCGGCGGTCGAGGTTGCGGTGCATGAGGTCGGCGCTGCCGATCCACCACTCGGGCTCGCCGTCGTTGACGAAGCTGATCGCCCGCGAGTGCTCCAGGAAGCGGCCCACGATCGAGCGCACCCGGATGTTCTCGCTCAGCCCCGGCACCCCCGGGCGCAGCGCGCAGATGCCGCGGATCAGCAGCTCGACCGGCACGCCGGCCAGGGACGCCTCGTAGAGCGCGTCGATGATCTGCTCGTCGACCAGGGAGTTCACCTTGATCCGGATGCCCGACGCGCGCCCCTCGGCGGCGTGCCGGGCCTCGCGGCGGATCCGCTCCACCAGCCCGGTGCGCACCCCGCGGGGCGCCACCAGCAGTGACCGGTAGGTGGTCTGCCGGGAGTAACCGGTGAGGGTGTTGAACAGGTCGGTGAGGTCGGCGCCCACCCGGGGGTCGGCGGTGAGGATGCCCAGGTCCTCGTAGATCCGGGCGGTCTTCGGGTTGTAGTTGCCGGTGCCGATGTGGCAGTACCGGCGGATCACCCCGTTCTCCATCCGGACCACCAGCGCCGTCTTGCAGTGCGTCTTGAGCCCCACCAGCCCGTAGACGACGTGGCAGCCGGCCCGCTCCAGCGAACGGGCCCAGCTGATGTTCGCCTCCTCGTCGAAGCGGGCCTTGATCTCCACCAGGACGACGACCTGCTTGCCGGCCTGCGCCGCCTCGATCAGCGCCGAGACGATGGGGGAGTCACCCGAGGTGCGGTAGAGCGTCTGCTTGATCGCCAGCACGTGCGGGTCGGCGGCGGCCTGCTCGATGAACCGCTGCACGCTGGTGGCGAAGGAGTCGTAGGGGTGGTGCACCAGCACGTCGCCCTCGCGCAGCGTCGCGAACACGCTCTTGGGGGTCTCGCCCTCGGAGAGCCGGGGGTGGGTGGCCGGCACGAACGGGTCGTCCTTGAGCTCGGGCCGGTCCAGGTCGTAGAGCTCCATCAGCGAGGCCAGGTCCAGCAGCCCGGGCACCGAGACGACGTCGGACGGGCTGATCTCCAGCTCGGAGACGAGCACGTCGAGGATCTGCGGGTCCATCGACGCGGTGATCTCCAGGCGCACCGCCGGCCCGAACCGGCGCCGGGCGAGCTCGCGCTCCAGGGCCTGCAGCAGGTCCTCGTCCCGGTCCTCCTCGACCTCGAGGTCGGCGTTGCGGGTGACCCGGAACAGGTGGTGGTCGAGCACGTCCAGGCCGGGGAACAGCTGGCCGAGGTGCGCGGCGATCAGGTCCTCGAGCGGGAGGAAGACCGCCGTCGCGTCGCTGTGCTGCCCCCCGGCCGGGGACACCGGGATGAACCGCGGCACGTTGTTGGGCACCTTGACCCGCGCGAAGCGGGGGGCGCCGGTGTCCGGGTCGCGGACGGAGACCGCCAGGTTCAGCGACAGCCCGCTGATGTAGGGGAAGGGGTGCGCCGGGTCGACCGCCAGCGGGGTGAGCACCGGGAACACCTGGTCGCGGAAGTACTCGCGCAGGCGCATCGCATCGGTGTCGGCGAGGTCGCTCCAGTGCAGGATCCGGATGCCCTGCGCCTCCAGCAGCGGCGTGACGTCCTTGGTGAAGACGCCGCCGTGCCGGTGCATCAGGTCCTGGGTGCGCTCGGTGACCAGGGCGAGCTGCTCGCGGATGGTCAGCCCGTCGGGGGAGCGGACGGTGAGGCCGGTGCTCTGCCGGCGCTTGAGGCCGGCGATCCGGACCATGAAGAACTCGTCGAGGTTGCTGGCGAAGATCGAGAGGAACTTCACCCGCTCCAGCAACGGCAGGCTGTCGTCCTCGGCCAGCTCGAGCACCCGGGCGTTGAAGTCCAGCCAGGAGAGCTCACGGTTGAGGAACCGGTCGGCGGGGAGCGTCGGGTCGGCGGCAGGCACGGGTCGATCCTGCCTCACCGAGGTGACCAGAGGGTGTCCGAGAGGAGATCCGTGCTGCGCGGGCCCAGCCCGAGCCGCGCGGCGGACCGCAGGTCGGCAGGCGTGTCGACGTCGCGGCGCAGCCCCGGCCAGCTCCCGCCCAGCGGGACGGCGCCGCTGGCCGCGTGCGCGGTGGCCGAAGCGCGCCCGAACCGGGGGTCCAGGGCGGCGCCGGGGCCGGCGCAGAGCAGCGTCGTCCCGGTGCCGGCGGCGTCGGCGGCGAAGGCCCGCGGGTGTGCCGCCGCCGCGCGCAGGGCCGCGGTCAGCTCGGCCGGGCGCAACGCCGGCAGGTCGGAGGAGAGCGCCGCGACGGCGGTCGCGCCGGTGCGCCGGGCGTGCGCCGCGCCGTGCTCCAGGGCGGCGTTGAGCCCGCGGTCGGGCTCGTCGCCCACGGTGGCCGCCCCGAGTGCGCCGACGACGGCGGCGGCCCGCGGCTCGTCGGTGACCACCAGCACCCCGGCGACGGCGTCGGCGGCGAGCGCCGCGGCGACGGTGTCGGCCAGCAGCGCGAGCACCAGCTCCTCGTGCCGGGCCGTGCCCGCGGCGCCGAGCCCGCTGGTGAGCGGGGTCAGCCGCGTCTTGGCCGACACCAGCCGCTTGGCCGGCACGACCACGGACCACTGCTGCACTGACCACTGGTGCACCGGGCCATGTGAGCACACCGCCCGCGCGCCCGTGTGGTGGGCTGCTGCGGCACCGTCCCCTCCCGAGGAGCGCCCGAGCATGCCCAGCACCCCCGACCGCACCGCCGACGTCGTCACCGCGGCCGCGCCGTACCTGCAGTCGTGGCTGGAGCACCAGCGCCGGCGGGGGCGGGTGCCCGGCGTGCAGGCCGCCGTCCGGGTGGGTGGCCGGTTGGTCCTCGACGTCGCGCTCGGGGTCGCCGACGAGACCACCGGGGCGCCGCTGACCCCGCGGCACCTGTTCCGGGTCGCCTCGCACTCCAAGACCTTCACCGCGACCGCGGTGCTGCAGCTGGTCGAGGCCGGGCGGCTGCGGCTGGACGACCCGGTCGGCTCCTGGGTGCCCGGGCTGCCCGCGGCGGTCGCGGCGGTCACCGTCCGGGAGCTGCTGGGCCACCAGTCCGGGCTGCTGCGCGACGGCGCGGACAACGACTTCTGGCAGCTGCTGCACGCCTTCCCGGACGCGCAGCGGCTGAGCGAGCTCGTGGTCGGGCCGGACGCCGTCGTCTTCGGCCGCAACGAGCACTTCAAGTACTCGAACGTCGGCTACTCCCTGCTCGGCCAGGTGGTCGAGGCGGTGACCGGCACCGGGTACGCCGAGCACGTGCAGCGCGCCGTGGTCGACCCGCTCGGGCTGACCGACACCGGCCCGGAGTGGGAGCCGGCCCGCGCGGCGGAGTACGCGGCCGGGCACACCGCGCTGCTGGAGGGCGAGCTGACCCGGCTGCGCATCCCGCACGTCGACACCCGGGCGATGGCCGCGGCCACCGGCTTCTGGTCCACCGCCCGCGACCTCTCGGCGTTCTTCGCCGCGCACGCGACCGGTGACGACCGGCTGCTGCCCGAGGCGGCCAAGCGGCTGATGCGCCGCCCGGAGTCCGAGATCCGCGCGCACGGGCAGGAGGCCCGCTGGTACGGGCTGGGCATGGACCTGAAGACCGTGGGCGAGCGTCGGCTGGTCGGCCACAGCGGCGGCTACCCGGGGCACATCACCCGCACCTGGCTCGACCCGGAGGCGCAGCTGGTGGTCAGCGTGCTGACCAACTGCCTGGAGGGCCCGGCCGACGTGCTCGCCCGGGGGCTGGTCGGGCTGGTCGACCTGGCGCTGGCCGCGCCCGAGGACGCCGCCGGTGCGGACCTGGCCCGGTTCTCCGGCCGGTTCGCCAACCTGTGGGGGGTCACCGACGTCGCCCTGCTCGGCGGCCGCCTCGTGCTGCTGCACCCCGGCTCGACCGCGCCGGCCGACGAGCACCTGGAGCTGGCCGTCGTCGACGGCGACACGCTGCGCCAGGAGTCGGTGGCCGGCTTCGGCTCGGCGGGGGAGCCGATCACCTACGAGTGGGGCGACGACGGTGCGGCCACCGCCGTCCGGATCGGCGGGATCACCGCCTGGCCGGTCGACGCCTTCCGCGCCCGCCGCGCCGCGCAGGTGGCCGGGGAGCCGCGGTGAGCGGCCTGCTGCTGCGCCGGGCCCGGCTCGGGACCGCGGTCCGGGACGTGCTGGTCACCGCCGGCCGGGTGGTGGCGATCGCCGACGACCTGTCCGGCGGTGCGCCCGGCCTGGACCGGCTGCCCGACGGTGTCGAGGTGGTCGATCTGGACGGCGCGGTGCTGCTGCCCGGGTTGCGGGACGCGCACGTGCACCTGGAACAGTGGGCGGCAGCCCGCCGCCGGATCGACGTCTCCACCGCCGGCTCCGCGGAGCAGGTGGCGGCGATGATCGCCGCGGTGGTGGCCGCGGCGCCGCCGGCCGGGGACGCCGTCGTCGTCGCCCAGGGCTTCCGCGACGCGTTGTGGACCACCGGCCCGGACGCCGCGGTGCTCGACGCCGCCCTGCCCGGGCTGCCGGTGGTGGTGGTCAGCGGCGACCTGCACACCGCCTGGTGCAGCACCGCGGCCGTCCGGTGGCTGGGGCTGCGCACCGCCGACGGCGTGCTGCGGGAGCACGAGGCGATGCGGGTCTACGCGGCCGCGGAGTCCGCCGGCCCCGACGTCCGGGACGAGTGGGTGCTGGCGGCCACCGACGCCGCGGCCGCCCGCGGGGTGACCGCGGTGGTCGACCTGGAGTTCGACGACCTGGTCACCTCGTGGGTGCGGCGCGCGGCGCTGCGCCCGGGCGGGCCGGCGGTACGGGTGGCCGCCGGCGTCTACGTCGACCGGCTGGACGACGTGCTCGCCGCGGGCCTGCGCAGCGGCGACCCGCTGCCCGGCCTGACCGACCCGGTGGCCGCCGACCGCGTGCGGCTGGGCCCGCTGAAGGTGTTCGTCGACGGGTCGCTCGGCACCCGGACGGCGTACTGCTCACACGCCTACCCCGGTGTGACCGGGCCGGAGGCGCACGGGCTGCTGCGCACCCCGCCGGCGGAGCTGGAACGGCTGCTGCGCCGGGCGAGCGCGGCCGGGCTGGACCTCGCGGTGCACGCCATCGGCGACCGGGCCACCGCCGTCGCCCTGGACGGCTTCGCCGCCGTCGGCGCCCCGGGGCGGATCGAGCACGCCCAGCAGGTGGCCGACCGCGACCTGCCGCGCTTCGCCGAGCTCGGCGTGGTGGCCAGCGTGCAGCCGCGGCACGCCGTCGACGACCGGGACGCCGCCGACCTGCACTGGGCCGGCGCGACGGGCACGGCGTTCCCCTACGGCGCGCTCGCCGGCGCCGGGGCGGAGCTCGCGCTGGGTTCGGACGCCCCGGTGGCCGCGCTGGACCCCTGGGACGGGATCGCCGCCGCCGTGCACCGGTCGCTGGACGAGCGTGCCGCCTGGCACCCCGAGCAGCACCTGGACCTGGCGGTCGCGCTGCGGGCGGCCAGCGGTGGCCGCGACGCCGTCCGGGTGGGCGACGTCGCGGACCTGGTCGTCGTCGCCGAGCCGCCGGCCACCGTGCTGGCCCGCGACGGCGCCGCCGGCCTGCGGACGACGGAGGTGCTCGCCACCCTGGTCGGCGGCCGGTTCACCCACCGCGGCGGGGAGCTGGGCCAGGGGCGCTTGCGCACGACCGGGGGGCGGGGGGCACGATCACGAGTCGGGTCACCGGCTCAGGAGCCGTCGGCCCCGGGAGGAGAGGGTGCACGTGTCGCAGGAGCAGGGCCCGCCGGGCCGTAGGCCGCCCCGCTGGGCGACCCGCCGGCCGGTGCCGTTCGCGCTGTGGCTGTGCGTGCTCGTCGTGTACCCGGCGGCCTCGCTGGTGTTCCGGCTGCGCTACCGGCACGCCGACCGCATCCCGCCGGCCGGCGGGGTGCTGCTGGTGGCCAACCACGTCTCGGTGCTCGACCCGCTGGGCTGCGCCCGGCTGGTCTGGGACGCCGGGCGGGTACCGCACTTCCTCGCCAAGGACGCCCTGTTCCGCGGCCTGGCCGGGACGATCCTGCGTGCCGCCGGGCAGTTCCCGGTCTCCCGGGGGTCGAGCACGGCCAGCTCCTCGGTGCACGCGGCGAAGCAGGCCCTCGACGCCGGCGCGGTGGTGGTGATCTACCCGGAGGGGTCGGTCACCCGCGACCCGGACTGGTGGCCGATGCAGGCGCGCACCGGGGTGGCCCGGCTGGCGCTGTCCACCGACGCCGTGGTGCTGCCGGTGGCCCAGTGGGGTCCGCAGCGGGTGCACGACTACCACGCCAGGAAGCTGCACCTGCGGCTGCGGACCCCGGTGGAGTACCGGGTGGGGGAGCCGGTCGACCTCTCCGCCCAGCGGGCCGACGTCCGCGCCGGCCGGGCGCTGAGCCCCGAGCTGCTGCGCGAGGTGACCGACCTGGTGATGACCCGGGTCCGCGACGAGCTCGGTGAGGTGCGCGGCCAGACCCCGCCGACCGCCTTCCACCCCCGCCCGTCCCTCCGCACGCTGCCCGGGGACGCGGCGTGACCCGGGCCGCGGTGCTCGGCGCCGGCTCCTGGGGCACGACCTTCGCCAAGGTGCTCGCCGACGCCGGCAGCACGGTGACCCTGCACGCGCGGCGTCCCGAGCTGGCCGAGGCCATCGCCGGCACCCGGGAGAACGCCGAGTACCTGCCCGGCGTGCGCCTGCCCGACGCGGTGCGGGCCACCAGCGACGCCGCCGAGGCGCTGGACGGCGCCGACGTCGTCGTCCTGGCCGTGCCCAGCCAGACGCTGCGGCGCAACCTGACCGGCTGGGCGCCCCAGCTGCCGCCGGACGCGACGCTGCTGTCGCTGATGAAGGGCGTGGAGCTGGGCACCACCAAGCGGATGAGCGAGGTGATCAGCGAGGTCACCGGCGCCGGCACCGACCGGGTGGCCGCGCTGTCGGGCCCGAACCTGGCCCGGGAGATCGCCGAGGAGCAGCCCTCGGCCACCGTGATCGCCTGCGCGGACACCGACCGCGCCGCGGCGCTGCAGGCCGCCTGCCACACCCGGTACTTCCGCCCGTACACCAACGCCGACCTGGTGGGCTGCGAGCTCGGTGGCGCCGTGAAGAACGTCATCGCGCTGGCCTGCGGCATCGCCGCCGGGCTCGGCTACGGCGACAACACCCGGGCCTCGCTGATCACCCGGGGCCTGGCCGAGACCACCCGGCTGGGCCTGGCCCTGGGCGCGGACGCCGCCACCTTCGCCGGGCTGGCCGGGCTCGGTGACCTGGTGGCCACCTGCTCCTCCCCGCTGTCGCGCAACCGCACCTTCGGCGAGCACCTCGGCCAGGGCATGTCGGTCGCGGAGGTCGAGCAGATCACCCGGCAGACCGCCGAGGGGGTCAAGAGCTGCCGCTCGGTGCTCGACCTGGCCCGCGCCCACGGGGTCGACGTGCCGATCACCGAAGCCGTCGTCCGGGTGTGCCACGAGGGGGAGTCGGCGGCGCGGATGGTGCGCGAGATGATGTCCCGCGAGGCCAAGCCCGAATAGCCCCGGGTCACTGTCGCACCCCCGTGGAGGACTCCTGTGACCACCCCTGACCTGCCCGCCGAGCTGGGTGACGGCAGCCGGCTGGTGCACGCCGGCGACGAGCCCCTGGTGCCGGGTGCCCCGCTGCGGCCCTCCCCGGTGTTCGCCGCGCCGTACCACCTCGGCGACCAGGCCCCCGGCTGGCAGGGCGCCGACGGGTACGCCCGGCCGGACAACCCGACGCTGCGGGTGTTCGAGCGGGCGGTCGGTGAGCTGGACGGCGGCGACTGCCTGTCCTTCGCCACCGGCATGGCGGCGATCAGCTCCGCGGTCCTCGCGCTGGCCGGCCCCGGTGACCGGGTGGTGCTGCCGTCGGACGGCTACTACGCCACCCGGGTGCTCGCCCGGGACGAGCTGGCCCGGTTCGGCGTGCAGGTGGAGCTGGTGCCGACCCTGGAGATCGCCGACGTCGCCGCCCGCGGCGACCTCGACGGCGCCCGGCTGGTGCTGCTGGAGACCCCCAGCAACCCGCAGCTGGACGTCTGCGACATCGCCGCCGTGGCCGCGGCCACCCAGGCGGCCGGCGCGGTGCTGGTGGTCGACAACACCACGGCCACCCCGATCGGCCAGCGCCCGCTGGCGCTGGGGGCCGACGTCGTCGTCGCGTCGGACACCAAGGCGCTGACCGGCCACAGCGACGTGCTCCTGGGGCACGTGAGCACCGCCCACACCGAGCGGGGCCGCGAGCTCAACACCCGGATCGCCGCCTGGCGCAAGACGACCGGCAACACCCCCGGGGCGTTCGAGGCATGGCTGGCGCACCGCTCGATGGGCACCCTGGACCTGCGGCTGGCCCGGCAGGCGGCCAACGCCGCCGCGCTCACCGAGGTGCTGGCCGGCTCCCCAGCGGTGCGGGACGTGCGCTGGCCGTGGCGGCCGGGCGACCCGTCGTTCGCGCTGGCCCAGCGCCAGATGCTGCGCCCCAACGGGGTCGTCTCCGCCGAGCTCGCCGACGCCGAGGCGGTGGCGGCGTTCGTCGCGGCCACCCGGTTCTTCGCCGCGGCGACCAGCTTCGGTGGCGTGCACACCACCGTCGACCGGCGGGCGCAGTGGGGCGGGGACGCCGTCCCGGCCGGGTTCGTGCGCTTCTCCTGCGGCATCGAGGACACCGCCGACCTCGTCGCCGACCTCGAGGCCGGGCTCTCCGCGCTGCCTGCCGTGGCCGGCCGCCCGCTCGGCTAGGGTCGGCGGCGATGACGGGGAAGCCGGGCAAGACGAGGGTCGCGGTCGTGTTCGGCGGGCGGAGCGCGGAGCACGCGATCTCCTGCGTCTCGGCCGGCAGCGTGCTGGCCGCGCTGGACCCGGAGCGCTACGACGTGGTGCCGGTGGGCATCACCCGCGACGGCCGCTGGGTGCTGCACGACGGCAAGGCGCTGGCCATCGACGCCGGGCAGCTGCCCGAGGTCACCGACGGCACCGCGGTCTGCCTGGTGGGCGACCCGGCCGGGCGGGGCCTGGCGGTGCTGGACGCCGGTCAGGCGATCGGCCGGCTCACCGCGGTCGACGTCGTCTTCCCGGTGCTGCACGGCGCCTACGGCGAGGACGGCACCATCCAGGGCCTGCTGGAGATGTCGGGGCTGCCCTACGTGGGCTCCGGGGTGTTCGCCAGCGCGGCGTCGATGGACAAGGAGTTCACCAAGAAGCTCCTGTCCGCCGCCGGCATCCCGCAGGGCGACCACGTGGTGCTCCGCGACGCCGCCGGCGCGCTGAGCGCCGATCCCGAGCTGCTCGACGCCACGGCCCGGGAGCGGCTGGGCCTGCCGGTCTTCGTGAAGCCCTCGCGGGCCGGCTCCAGCATCGGCATCACCAAGGTCACCGACTGGGCGCAGTTCCCCGCGGCGGTGGCGACGGCGGCCGCGGTCGACCCGAAGGTGGTCGTCGAGGCCGCCGTCCCCGGCCGCGAGGTGGAGTGCGGGGTGCTCGCCCGGCCCGGTTCCCCGGTGCCGGACACCAGCCTGCCGGCGGAGATCCGGCTGCGGCCGGGCACCGACTGGTACGACTTCGACGCGAAGTACCTCGCCGACGCCGTGGAGTTCGACGTCCCGGCCGACCTGACGCCGGCGCAGACCGCGGCGGTGCAGGAGATGTCCCGGCGGGCCTACCTGGCGATGGACTGCCGCGGGCTGGCCCGGGTCGACTTCTTCCTCTCCACCGACCCGGCCACCGGCGCGGACCGGCTGGTGGTCAACGAGGTCAACACGATGCCCGGCTTCACGCCGATCTCGATGTTCCCGCGGATGTGGGCGGCGTCCGGCGTCAGCTACCCGGAGCTGGTGGACCGGCTGGTGCGCAGCGCGCTGGACGCCGGATGACCTCCGGGCTGTGGCCGCGCTGGGCGCTGGCGGCAGCCTTGCTGGCGGTCGCCCCGGTGTGTGCCGGCTGCGCGGAGACCGAGCCGGCGCCGCAGACCTCCCTGGCGCAGAGCCCGGCCCCGTCGCTGCCCACTGACGCGCGGGAGCTGGAGGAGCTGCTGGTCGACGAGGTGCCCTCCGGGCTGCCCCGGGTGCCCGACGACGACCTGGACCCGCCGGCGGGGGAGAAGACGGTCGACGACGTCGCCGGCTACGGCGAGGACGCGCAGCAGCAGGAGGAGGTGCTCGGCGAGTACGGGTACCTGCGCGGGTGGGAGCGGTTCTGGCGCGACGGTCCGCGGATCACCAGCGTCTTCATCGACCAGTTCGCCGACCCGGCCGGCGCGGCGACCTACGCCGAGGACCTGGCCCGCAACGACGCCGAGTACTACGGCGGCACCCTGGACCACGCGCCGGCCGGCCTGCCGGAGGACTGCGTGCTGATGGCCATGCCCGAGGCGGTGCCCGAGCACGGGCTGGAGGGGCCGCCGGCGTTCGCCTGGTGCACCCGCGGGGCGTTCACCGTCGCGGTGGCCTCGGTGCAGCCGACGGCGGAGGAGGCGCGCACCGAGCTGTCCGCCGTCGTCGCCGACCAGCTCGCCCAGCTCCCGGACAACTGAGAGCCGAGATGTCGACCCTGCACCCGTTCTCCGGGTCTGAGTGATCGCTGAAGGGATTCGAGCCGGTGGCCGGGGTGGTGATCGGTGGGGCGCTCGCTCTGACAGGAGTGCTCCTCATCACCGGACGGTCGGTCATCTCGGCGATGAACGAGAAGGGCAACCGGTGGCTCGGCGTGAGCGACCGCGAGGAGAAGCCCCTCGACCACGATCGAAGGGGCGCCGCACTCGCGGGAGCGGTGCTGCTCGTCGCCGGCGTCGGGCTGGTCGTCGCCGACTGGCTGTCCAGCTGACCGGGTCGAGGTCGGCCGGGCGTTGCCCGCAGGAGGGCCGGCGTGGGGAGCCGTAGCGTTTGGCGCCGACATCGTAACGGGGATGTCCCCGGCGCCGTTGACCGTCCGGCCGGTCTCGATGACGTGCCGTTCGTGGAAGCCCGTACCCAGTGATCGGAGTCGACAGTGCAGATCTTGGCCGCGAATACGAGTTACAGCGGCGGTGACAGCAGCCCGGCGAGCTTCGTCATCGTCGGTGTGATCATGGCGATTGCTGTGATCGGCTTGCTCGTCAAGCGGATGAGGAAGAAGTGAGACGACGCCCGACGAGTGCGGTGCGAGTGTCGGTGGAGGGTCGCGAACCGGACGCGAACCTCACCGGCGAGAGGACGGAGCGGGAGGCATGAGCCTGGACTTCGTGATCGCTGCCGTCCGCACCACGGAGACCGACAACGCCCGTTACTGGTGGAGTGCAGGTGCTCATCCTGGCGGTAACGAACAATCCAACGAACAGTACGGGCGGGTCAACGAGCCCCGTTGTGGGCATTGCGATCGCAGTATTCGTGGTCCTGCTCTTTGCTGTGGTCATGTACTTGCGATCAAAGAAGTAGTCGCCACGGCGCCGGCGCCGACTTGATCAAGTGCAGGTCCCATGGCAACTGGCGGCGCGCCGAGTGCGACCAAGACCGGGGTGCTGTGCGAGGAGCGCGACGCCCTCTACACCCCCGGGGCATCGGCGGCGGCGACCACCGCGCACCGCACCGCCTACCGCTACGACACCGCCGGCCAGCTGGCCACGATGATCCCGCCGGGCACCACCGCCGACGGCGCGACCACCACCGGGCGGGGGGTGCAGACCTACACCTGGGACGCCCTCTCCCGGCTGACCAGCCTGACCGACGGCAACGGCAAGGAAACCCGCTACGGCTACGACCGGCTGGACCGGGTGGCCTGGACCCGGCACGACGACGGCTCCACCGAGTCCCGCTACATCACCGGCGACGGGCCGCTGCGCTCGGTCGCCGAGTACAACCCCGCCGGCACCCAGACCCGCTACACCCAGTACAACCGTCACGCCCAACTGGTCGACCGCATCCAGTCCATCGAAGCCCCCGAGGGCGACACCTACCTGGACTACGACGGCCTCGGGCTGCTGGTCGGCTACCAGGACACCGGCGGGCAGATCACCTACGGCTACAACACCGCCAACCAGCTGACCTCCATCGCCGAGCCCGGCGGCACGTGCTCCGGGCAGAGCTACACCAGCCCCGGTGCGGCCTCCACCAAGTGCATCCTCTTCCGGGTCGATGACGACGGGCAGCGCACCGGCGTCCGCTACCCCGGCGGGGCCACCCAGACCTGGACCCTGGACGGCTCCGGCCGGCCGACCAACATCAAGGGCACGGCTGCCGGCAGCACCCGGCTGGACCTGACCCTGGTCTACACCGACCCCACCGTCCCGGCCACGGCGGAGAACCCGACCAAGGACACCGGACTGGTCACCTCCATCCGGGACGCGGTCACCGCCCGCACCACCGCCTACAGCTACGACGCCCTCGACCGGCTCACCATCGCCAACACCACCCCCACCGCCGGCGGGGCGAGCGTGGACTACGAGGCGTTCTGCTACGACGCCGCCGGCAACCGCACCCGCAGCTACACCGCCGCCGGCGCCACCTGCACCACCGCCAACCCGGCCCAGCAGCTGAGCTACGACGCGGCCAACCAGCTCACCGGCGCCACCGGCAGCGGCCTGACCGGCAGCGGCTTCAGCTACGACGGCAACGGCAACCAG
This sequence comes from Modestobacter roseus, assembly GCF_007994135.1. Classification (NCBI taxonomy): domain Bacteria; kingdom Bacillati; phylum Actinomycetota; class Actinomycetes; order Geodermatophilales; family Geodermatophilaceae; genus Modestobacter; species Modestobacter roseus. Next base: position 2,564,247 of record NZ_VLKF01000001.1, on the reverse strand, counting down.
ACCACCGCCAAGTCCAGCCCCGGGCGCACGGTGGCCTACAACGACCGCGATCAGGCCGTCACCACCACCCCCACCGGCGGCACCGCGGTTACCTCGGGTTACGCCGGAACCGGCAACAACGACCGGGTTACCGCCGGGAACACCACCTTCGGCCTCAGCCCGCTCTCTCCGGCACCCGCCTGGTCCGCGGCCTCGGGCTCAGGCACCTGGACGGTCCGGGACCCGCAGGGCACGCTGATCGCCGTGCGCCAGGGCAGCATCACCAACCCGAACGGTGCGACCAGCTACTACCCCTTCACCGACCAGGTCGACGCCGTCCGCACCCTCGTAACCACCACCGGCACAGTCGCCGCGGCCTACACCTACAGCGCCTACGGGGCCACCAAGACCAGCACCGGTAGCTACGCCGCCACCAACCCCTACCGCTACGGCCAGGGCTACACCGACACCAACTCGGGGCTGATCAAACTCGGCGCCCGCTACTACGACCCCACCCACGGCCGCTTCACCCAGACCGACCCCAGCGGCCAAGAAGCCAACGACTACCTCTACGCCGCAGGGAATCCCTGCAACCGATCCGACCCGACTGGACTCATCTCCTCCTGTGCTTTGTCAATCCTCGGAGTTATCGGTGCAGGCAGTGCAACGGCAGTCGCCCTAGCCGGCATTGCCGCTTCGGGTGGAATTTCGGCCCTTGCATTCGCTGGCCTGGTAGCCGAATACGGGGTATCGTCTATCTTCGGCACCTTTGCCATAGCCAGCGTTATCGACTCTTGCTTCTAGTGATGAGACCAATCCAGCGCACGCGTCTTATTGTCGGCATCATCCTGCTTCCGTTGGGGATCTGGGGACTATGGGATTCGATAGCCAATGATCGCGGATTGTTACTCGTGCTTACGTTCTCGCTGATGGCCATACTCGCGTTCGGGATCATTGCCGGAGCAACAAGGGAAAGGCGATAGCGCGTCGAGAGAAGCGATCGGTCAGTATCGGGGGGGGTGTCCCTATGGGTCCGGTCAAGCCGGTCGGGCGGACCGGGTCTCGTAGAGGGTGCCTTCGCGGAGCATGGCGAACAGGACGTCGACTCGGCGTCGGGCCAGGCAGATGAGGGCGGCGTTGTGTCGTTTCCCGGCGGCGCGCTTGCGGTCGTAGTAGGCCCGTGAGGTTGGGTCGGCCAGGGCGGCGAAGGCGGAGAGGAACAGTGCCCGCTTGAGCTGCTTGTTGCCTCCCTGGGGCGGGTGCTCGCCGCGGATCGAGGAGCCCGAGCGGCGGGTGACCGGCGCCAGGCCGGCGTAGGCGGCCAGGTGCCCGGAGGTCGGGAAGGCGCTGCCGTCGCCGACTTCGAGCAGGATGCGGGCTGCGGTCCTGATCCCCACGCCGGGCATCGAGGTCAGGACCTTGGCAAGAGGGTGGGCATCGAGGATCCCTTCCACTTCCTCGGCGATCTGCCGCCGTTGGGTGAGCACTTGGGCCAGGGATTCGGCCAGCCGCGGCAGCACCTTCTCCGCGGCTGCGCTGCCGGGAACGACCACTGTCTGCTCGTCGAGTGCGGCGAGCAGGTCGGTGACCAGTTGCTCGCCAGCGCGGGGTGCGGCCTTGCGGGCAACGGTGATCAGTCGCCGCTTGCCGGCTGCGCGAAGTCCGGCGGGGCCGCCGAAACGGGAGAGCAACTCCAGCACGACCGTGGTGCTCACTCGAGGACCGAGTACTCGCTCGGCGGCGGGGTGGATCTGGGTGAGCAGCCCGCGGATGCGGTTGCTCAGCCGGGTGGCCTCGGCGGCCTGGTCATCGTCGAATCCGATCAGCACGCCGAGCTCGGCCAGCACTTCTTCACCGGGATCGACCTGGCGCAGTGTGCGCGGCATGGTCCGGGCGGCCTCGGCGATGACGTAGGCGTCCCGGGCGTCGGTCTTGGCCGACCCCGGGTGCAGGTCCGCGATCCGGCGCATCGCCAGCCCGGGCAGGTAGGCGACCTGGCATCCCACGTCCCGGGCGACCGCGATCGGCAGCGCACCGATTGTGGCCGGCTGATCCACGACCACCAGCACGTCGCCGTGAACCTGCAGGCCGGTGAACAGTTGGCGCAACCGCTGCTCGTCTTGCGGTAGCGCGGCATCGTGCAGCCGCTTCCCGTCAGGGTCCAGTGCCACCGCGTGATGGGTGCCTTTGCCGACGTCCAGCCCGCAGAAGATCGCGTGGCCGAGATCGCTCATCGATGTGCCTCCCGCACCGATGCCCTGAAGTGACCCCCGTCAGGCGGACACCTCGTTCTGTGTCAGGTGCATGTTCTCGTAGTCGGTGGGGCTGAGGTTGCCGAGCCGGGAGTGCCGGCGGCGGGTGTTGTAGAAGCCTTCGAGGTAGGAGAAGACCTCCATCTCCAGCTCGTGGCGGGTGGGCCAGGAGCGGCGGTAGATCAGTTCGGTCTTCAGCGTGGCGAACACCGATTCGGCCATCGCGTTGTCGAATGCCGACCCGACCCGGCCCATCGAGGCCAGTACCCCGGAGTCGCGCAGCGCCTTGCCGAACTCATAGGAGGTGTACTGGCTGCCGCGGTCGGTGTGGTGCACCGTTCCTGCAGCGGGCTTGCGGGTGGTGATGGCCATGCCGACGGCGTCGAGGACGAGCTCGGTGCGCAGGTGGTCGGCCATCGCCCAGCCGACGACCTTGCGGCTGAAGGCGTCGACGACCACGGCGAGGTAGACGAAGCCTTCCCAGGAGCGCAGGTAGGAGATGTCGGCGACCCACAGCTGGTTGGGGGCGGCCGCGGTGAAGTTCCGCTCCACCCGGTCCGGGGCGGTCGCGGTGGAGACCGCGCGGCGGCCGTACTTGCCTCGCCGGCGCCGGTGCACGCCCTCGATCGCACCCAGCCGCATCAGCCGCGCAACCCGTTTCCGGTTCCAGCCGTGCCCGCGGTCGCGGACTTCTGCGGTCAGCCGGCGGGCGCCGTAGATCCGGCGGTGGGCTACCCAGGCCTCACGAGCGGCCTCGATCGCGTAGGCCTCGTCGAGCTCGCCGGCTGTCGGCCCGCCGGCGCGGGCGGCCCATGCGTAGAAGCTGGTGGGGCTGATCCGAAACACTCGGCAGAGACGGCGCACGCCGTAGCTGGTCTTCTCCGCGGCGATGAACTCGCAGACCAGTCCGCGGCTCACCGGCCCGTCTCCCGAGCGAAGAAGACCGCGGCTTTTTTCAAGATCTCCCGCTCGACTTCCAGCTCAGCGACCTTGCGCCGCAGCCGGGCCAGCTCCATCCGCTCGTCGGCACTGAGCGCGGCCGGCCCATCGGCTCGCTGACGCTTCTCGGCGGTGACCCAGTTGCGCAGCGTCTCGTGGTTGATGCCCAGCTCACTGGCGACCTCGCGGACGCTGCGGCGGCTGTCCAGCACCAGCTGCGCGGCTCGCTGCCGGAACTCCTCGGGGTACTTGCTCCGTCGGCCCATCCGGGCCCTCCCTCCTTGGCTGATGCCAAGTCTGGAGGTGTTCAGCCGACGGGGGTCACTTCAGGGCTACGTGACGGCGGCTGCTACAACCACTTCGAACGCGGGTCCATCTACTGGACCGCCGCCACCGGCGCCCAGGACATCACCGGCGCGATCAGAGACCGGTGGGCAGCCATCGGCTGGGAAGGCAGCCACCTCGGCTACCCCACCACCGGCCAGACCTGCGGTCTGCAGAACGGCGGCTGCTTCAACCACTTCCAGCGCGGCTCCATCTACTACTCCCCGGCCACGAACGCCTGGGACATCGGCAACGGCCCCATCCGCAGCAAGTGGGCCGCCACCGGCTACGAAAACGGCCCTCTGGGCTACCCCACCAGCCCCCAGTACGGCATGGCCCAGCCCAACCACTTCCACCAGTATTTCTCCGGCGACGCCATCATGTACTCCACCCCCGGAGCACCCGCCGCCTACTACGTCCAAGGCCCCATCCGCGCCAAGTACGCAGCGATGAACTGGGAACGCAGCTACCTCGGCTTCCCCACCAGCGACCCCACCAACGTCAACGGCGGCAGCTATAACGACTTTCAAGGCGGCTCCATTTACCACTCACCCGCCACCGGGGCACATCCAGTCACTGGACAGACGCGCGACCTGTGGCTTGCGGCAGGTGGAGTCGAGTCAACGTTCGGCTACCCGAGGAGCGCAGAGCGTCCGATTTCGGAGGGGAAAGTTCAAGAATTCGTTGGAACAACCCTTTTTACCGACACAAATGCCATCGCAGTGCCTTGTACAGTCATGGGAACCAGTGGTCCCGACATTATCGTCGGCACTGCCGGTCCAGACATCATCTGCGCACTGGGAGGAGACGACAGAGTAGAAGCGCTGGGTGGTGACGACATCGTCTTCGGCGGGCCCGGCAATGACTGGATCGACCTGGGTGAGGGCGACGACTCCGCCAGTGGCCAAGCAGGAAATGACGTGATCATCGGAGGTTTGGGCAACGACACAATCCGCGGCGGCACGGGCGATGATCGGCTCATCGGTGGTCAAGGTGACGACGACCTGTCGGGAGAAGACGGTGGCGACGTACTGACTGGTGGCGACGGTGCCGACTTGCTCCGGGGTGGCAGTGGAGACGACACCCTGGAGGGTGACGAAGGTGACGACGTCCTGCACGGCGATGACGGACACGATCTTCTAAGCGGTGGGGCGGGGACTGACCTCATATATGGAGGGCTCGGCGAAGACCGCCTGAACGGAGATGTGGGCGATGACACCCTGAACGGCGGACCGTCCAAGGACATCTCGCAAGGCGGAAGCGGTATCGATATCTGCACGGAAGACGAAGAATCGGGTGACATGTCGGACTGTGAGACGATCAGAGTCCAGGGACCGGCCGATGCAGTGGCCGACATGGTCAACGCAGCGTCGCCATCGCAGGACGCTGAGATGCTCCAGCCGATAGCAAGCGATCAATACGCCGCTGCTCAGTCCATCGACTCCGGCGCAACAACAAGTGTCATGGCGCCGTCCGCCTCCACGAATCCTGTACTACTGACTTCGAAAGATGCTTCTGGTCAAACCACTCAACTTGGAGTACAACTGCCAGATCTAGCCACTTCGCAAAAGGCAACAACAGCTCAAGACGGAACTACTGTTTATGGCGCCGAGAATGACGACAGCTTGACGGTGCAAAAGCTTGGCGATGAGAGCGTCCGCTTTGCAACGGTTATCTCGAGTGCCGCAGCGCCTACCCGCTATGAGTACGAAATGTCTCTTCCTCCGACTGCGCGGATGACCCGCCTGGCGGACGGGTCCGTAGAGATTCGCGGCACGAATGGCACTCTAATTGGTGCCGTGAGCGCTCCGTGGGCCAAGGACGTCAACGGCACCGGGGTGCCAACCCGATACGAGGTCATAGGCACTACGCTCGTTCAAGTTGTAGAACACACCAAGATGTCGTACGCATACCCCGTTGTAGCAGATCCCAGGTTCACCTGGGGTTGGATTACTGGCACGGCCTACTTCAACAAGAAGGAGACCCGCCTGATGGCCGGCGGGAGCTACGCGACCGCGCTCGCACTCCTTGTGTTCGTGCCGGGCGTGAACTTCTTCGTCCTGTGGACGGTGGGTAACGTGATGGCTTGGGCAGTGTCGGCCAGGTTCTACGCGAATACATGCTTGAAGGTCAAGTACGGTCTCGCTTTCCCAGGGCCCGCGCCGACCGTTGCCGTAGTCCCGGGGCACTACAAGGGAGCTTGGTGTTTCTGATGGCGAAAGCAGGATGGATCCGCAGCTGGACTAAGCCTGAGCGGGTCGACCGAGTTCTCTCATTGGTTACGCTGGCCGCGACGATCGCCATCCTTGGTGGCGCAGTCCAGCTGACTTGGCGATTTCTACAGCCGACCACGTCATCGGTGCGTTTAGTTTGCTTTATCGGAGCTGTACTGATCTTGTGCTTTACGTTGGGATTCTACTGGCGCTCGGCGCTTGTCCCGAGACTGCAGTTGAAGCGCCGACTAGGAGGATCAGTCTCACCCACCGACTCTCGCCATCTTCTCCCATTGACAGTAGGGGTGGCCTTCTTGGTGGGCGGCCTCGCCAACAGTTCTGACGCAATTCAGTCGGGTCTAGCTGCATTTACCGCCGTCTTCGCATACTTGTGCGGTTGGGGGTATTTAGCTCAAATGGCCGAAAAGCGGCGGACCGGGGTGCGGCGGACACGCTACCCATTCAGGTGATACGACCCAGACCCGAATCCACATAAGGAGGCGCGATTAAGCTAGGCGACCGAACTGGGTTGGCCCGGCCGCCTAGCTCCACCTAATCCGGCCACGCTAGCGCCGCGATGGGGACTTAAGGGTCGCTGGCATCGTGCTAGTCGGGTCGTGTGGCCTTCCGGCCATTTGAGGCCTTACCGAACGCGATGTGCCGTGGCACCAGAGGCGTCACCTCACGCTCGGGCGGACCGTCTCACATCCTTGGAAGTGAGACACCCGCGCTGCCACCAGTCCAACGAATCAAGTCCACAGGTCGTCACCGTCTCCGAGATCGTCTCAAAACGCCGTCTCACTTCACCCAACCGCCTCCGACTTGTCAGACGTCGCCGGTAACCCCCGGGTGTGGATCTTGTGTATGAGCGGGTCTCGACGACCCAGCGGGATCTCGACCGCCAGGTCGACGCCCTCACGACCGCCGGCGTCGCTCCCGAGTGGATCTGGCTGGACAGGAAGTCCGGCGCTACCACCGACTGCCCCGGGCTGACCGCACTCCTGGCCCTCGCCCGTCCCGTCGATGAGTCCGTCGTGAACACCCTCGACCGACTCGGCCGCACCGTTTGCGACACCCCGAACCGAGCCACGACCTGACCGATCGCGGCGTGGGCCTGCGCAACCTCGCCGATCCCACCAAAGTTGGCAGCGGGGTGCACCAGGTTGATTGACCCCTTGCCCGTGATGCTTCCGCCCCCATCTGCTCGGAATACCTCGCCGGACCGAGCATGGCGTTCTCACCGGGTTCTCGGTCTTCTCGCTCTCAGCCTGGACTGGCTGCGGCGCCGTCGGCGAACCGTCGGTCAGTCGGTGGCGGACGGGTCGGTGACGGGCAGCGTGGTGGCGATGATCGGGCTCAGCGCCTGCGGCAGCGAGCTGTCCGCACTCTCGGGCACGGTCACCTGCACCGGCACCAGCCGGTCGACCGTCGTCCACACGTTGGCCTCCGGGGCGGAGGTGTCGACCAGCCACTGCACGCCGCTGAGCTGGATCTCGGTGGTGTCCGGCTGCCCGGCGGTGACCGGGTCGACGCCGCAGATCAGCACCTGGGCCGGGTCGCCCCAGGCGTAGGCGAACACCGAGTCCGAGTTGACCATCCGCGAGGTCTCCCCGGCCAGCTCCAGCGGCAGCTGGTCCATCAGCACCGGGCAGGCGAGCTCCGCCTCCGGCGTCACCTCCGGGGTGTCGACCTCCACCGGCGGCAGGTCCCCGCGCGGCGCCGACGTCGTGCCCGAGATCTCCGCCACCGCGTCGTCGTCGCCGTCCGGTTCCTCGTTCCCCCCGACGACGTTGACCACCACGAGCAGCGCGGCCACCAGCGGCACCGCGACGGCCAGCGCGATCAGCGCGGCCCGGCGCAGCGGGTCGGGCGCCGGGGACGGCGCGGGGTCGGCGGGAGCGTCCGGGGCGGTGCTCACGTGCCTCAGATGTTGACGACGGGGCAGGTCAGCGTGCGGGTGATGCCGTCGACCGACTGCACCCGGGCCACGACCAGCCGGCCGAGCTCGTCGACGTTGTTCGCCTCGGCCCGCACGATCACGTCGTAGGGGCCCGTCACGTCCTCCGCCTTGGTCACGCCGGCGATCTCGCCGATGCTCGCGGCGACCGCGGCTGCCTTGCCGACTTCGGTCTGGATGAGGATGTAGGCGTGAACCACGGGTTGACCTTCCTCGGGCGTCACCACGTCGGCAACGGCTGGGGGCGGAACGAGCCTGCCGAACGGCAGACCGACCGGCAACGTACCCCAGCGGCAGGAGGTGCCCGGTGACTCGCCCCCGGCCGCTGGTGCCCCGACCCGATCCCGCCGACGCCATCGGCGTGGTCGGCGAGTTCGGGCTGATCGCCCGGGTGCTCGCCCGCTCCGGCTCCGCCCGGGTGGCCGAGGTCGGCCCCGGGGACGACGCCGCGGTACTGCGCGCCCCGGACGGGCGGGTCGTGGCCTGCACCGACGTGCTGGTCGAGGGCCGGCACTTCCGCCGCGACTGGTCCTCCGCCGAGGACGTCGGGCACAAGGCCGCCGCCGCCAACCTCGCCGACGTCGCCGCGATGGGCGCCGTCCCGACCGCGCTGCTGGTCGGGCTGGCCTGCCCCGCCGACACCCCCGCGGTCTGGTTGGAGGGCGTGGCCGACGGCATGGCGGCCGAGTGCGCGCCCTTCGGTGCCGCGGTCGTCGGCGGGGACACCGTGGCCAGCGCCCCGGACTCGTCGTCGGTCGTCCTGTCGGTCACCGCGCTGGGCGACCTGGGCGGGCGCGCCCCGGTCCGCCGCGACGGCGCTCGCCCCGGGGACGTCGTCGCCGTCGCCGGCCGGCTCGGCTGGTCGGCCTGCGGGCTGGCGGTGCTGCGCCGCGGCTTCCGCGCCCCGGCCGCGGCCATCGCCGCGCACCGCCGTCCCACCCCGCCCTACGCCGCCGGCCCGGCCGCGGCCGACGCCGGGGCGACGTCGATGTGCGACACCAGCGACGGGCTGCTCGCCGACGCCGGCCACCTGGCCGCCGACAGCGGCGTGGGCATCGACCTGGACCGCGCGACGCTCGCCGCCTTCGTCACCGGCCCCCTGCCCCAGGTGGCCGCCGCCCTCGGGGGCGACCCGCTGGGCTGGGTGCTCACCGGCGGCGAGGACCATGCCCTGGTGGCCACCTTCCCGCCCACCGCGGCGCTGCCGGAGGGCTGGACCGTCATCGGCCGGGTGCACGACGACGCGTCCGGGGTCGAGGTGGACGGCGTGCCCGCCGCGCAGGTGGCCGCCGACCTGGGGGAGGGGGCCGGACATGTCCACTTCGGCTGAGCAGGGCGTGCGGCTGCGCACGGTCGGCTACGCCGACCCGGTGGCCCAGCAGCTCATCGAGCGGGTGCAGCAGGAGTACGTGGTCCGCTACGGCGGCCGGGACGGCGCGGTCGTCGACCCTGCGGAGTTCGCACCGCCGCAGGGCCTGTTCCTCGTCGCCGACGTCGACGGCGTGCCCGCGGCGTGCGGCGGCTGGCGGGTGCACGACCGGGCGTCGGGCACCGTCGAGCTGAAGCGGATGTACGTGGAGCCGGCGTTCCGGCGCCGCGGGCTGGCCGCCCGGGTGCTCACCGAGCTCGAGCGCACCGCCGCCGATGCCGGGCACCGGCACCTGCTCCTCAACTCCGGCGACCGGCAGCCCGAGGCGCTGGCGCTGTACGCGCGGCACGGCTACACGCCCGTCATGGGTTACGGCATGTACGCGGACTCCCCGGAGGCGGTGTTCCTCGGCAAGGACCTGGCCCCGGTCCGCGGGGACGCAACGGGTGGGGAGGACGCATGGGCGTCGTGACGGTGTCGGCGTCGTTCGGTGCGGGCGGGGCGGAGATCGCCCCCGCCGTCGCCGAGCGGCTCGGGCTGCCGTTCCACGACCGGGTGATCCCGGCCCAGGTCGCCGGCCGCCTCGGCGTCCCCGTCGCCGAGGCGGAGGCCAACGACGAGACGATCACCCGGGGCCTGTGGCGGCTGGTCACCTCGCTGGGCACCATGCCCGACCCGGTCGGCGGGGTGCTGCCCACCTCGACGCTGCCCGACGAGCGCGCCTACCGGGTGCAGACCGAGCGGGTGCTGGCCGAGATCGCCGAGGGCGCCGGGGGTGTGGTGCTCGGCCGGGCGGCGGCGATGGTGCTGCGCGACCGCCCCGACGTGCTGCACGTGCGGCTGGACGGGCACCCCGACCGGCGGCTGGCCGCCGCGCTGGCCCACCGGGGCGGGCCGGAGGACGACGTGCGCCGGGAGCGGGACGCCGCCGACGCCGCCCGGACCGCCTACGTGCGGCACTTCTACCGGTGCGACCCGGCCGAGGCGCGGCACTACCACCTGGTGGTGGACAGCACCGAGCTGCCGCACGACACCGTCGTCGAGCTGGTCGTCACCGCCGCGCGGGCGCGGGGCATCGGCCGCTGACCCGGCCCCGCCGAACCCACGGGGGGTCGACGGGCACACGAAAGACCCCGGAGGTCACGAGGACCTCCGGGGTCTGGTGTCCCGGCCGGAGCCGGGGGCGATCAGTTCCGGGGTGTCAGCCCCGGACGACCTTGCCCGCGCGGATGCAGGAGGTGCAGACGTTCATGCGCTGCCGGCCACCGCCGGAGAGCGCAGCCCGCACGGACTGGATGTTCGGGTTCCAACGGCGCGGCGTGCGGCGGTGCGAGTGCGACACCGACATACCGAAACCGGGCCCCTTGCCACAGACATCGCACACGGCAGCCACGGTGGATCACTCCCAGAAGTCGTTCAACGTAAGTCGTTTGCAGCGAGGTCGTTCGGACACGGGCACACGGGTACCCACACGCAGACTGGAGACCACTGTAGCCGGTCCCCGCAGCGGCCGTCGGACCGGCCGGGACGGCCGGAGCCCGGGGAGCGTGGGAACAGCTCCCGTCGGTGGGCGCCGGTACCCTCCCGTCCGTGCTGCAGGTGCTCGACGACGCGGCGGTCGGCCGGTGGAGCGCCGCCGTCGTCCAGACGCTGTCCGCCTCCCGGAGCCGGCTGGACGAGCTCAACGTCTTCCCGGTGCCCGACGGCGACACCGGCACCAACCTGCTGCTGACCGCCGAGGCGGGTCGGGCCGAGCTGACGACGGCGGCCGGTGAACCGGCGTGGACGGCGTTCGCCCGTGGCGCGGTGCTCGGCGCCCGCGGCAACTCCGGCGCGATCCTCGCCCAGCTGCTGCGCGGCCTGGCCGACGGGCTGGCCGGTGCCCCGCGGGTCGACGGCCCGGTGCTCGCCGGGGCCCTCGCCGCCGCGGCACGGGCCGCCTACGGCGCGGTGGCCGACCCCGAGGAGGGCACCTTCCTCACCGTCGCCCGCGCCGGGGCCGACGCCGCCGTGGCCGAGGTCGAGGCCGGGCGCGACGCGCTGCCCGACGTCGTCCGGGCCGCCGCCGACGGCGCACGCACCGCGCTGCAGGCCACCCCCGGCCAGCTCGCCGTCCTCCGCGACGCCGGGGTGGTCGACGCCGGCGGTGCCGGCTGGTGCCTGGTGCTGGACGCGCTCGTCGGCACGGTCACCGGGGAGGTCCCGGCGCGCCCGCCGCTCGCCGGCCGGCCGCACCGGCACCGGGCCGCTCCCGCACCGCTGGTCGGCCAGCCCCCCGCCGGCCCCGGCAGCGAGGTGCAGTACCTGCTGGCCGACTCCGACGAGGCCGCCGTCACCGCGCTGCAGCACCGGCTGGCGGCGCTCGGTGACTCGCTGGTCGTCGTCGGCGTCGACACCCCCGGCGGGCGGGAGTGGAACGTCCACGTCCACGTGCACGACGTCGGTGCGGCGATCGAGGCCGGGATCGAGGCCGGCCGACCGCACCGCATCGCGGTCACCCCGCTGGCCCCGGTGCGCCCGCCGGCGGCCGCGCCCGGGGTCCGCGCGGTGGTGGCGCTGGCCTGCTCGGCCGGCCTGGCCGACCTCTTCGCCGCCGAGGAGGGGGTCACCGTGCTCACCGCCCCGGTCGACGCCGTCGTCGAGGACGAGGTGCTGGCCGCGGTGCTGGGCACCGGCGCCGAGCAGGTCGTGCTGCTGCCCAACCACCCCGAGGTCACCGCCGTGTCGGCGCGGGCGGCCGAGCGGGCCCGGGCGGAGGGGCGCGACGTCGTCGTCGTCCCCACCCGCTCGGCGGTGCAAGGCGTGGCCGCGCTCGCCGTCGCCGACCCCGCGCGCCGGTTCGGCGACGACGTGATCGCCATGGCCGAGGCCGCTGCCGCCACCCGCTGGGCGGAGGTCACCGTCGCCGAGCACGAGGCGCTCACCTCGGCCGGCCGCTGCTCCGCCGGTGACGTGCTGGGCAGCGCGGAGGGCGACGTCGTCGTCATCGGTGTCGACCAGGCCGCCGTCGCCGCCGAGCTGCTGGACCGGCTGCTCTCCGCCGGCGGTGAGCTGACCACCGTCGTCGCCGGCGACGAGGCGCTCGGCGACGCCGTGTGCGCGCACCTGGCCGCCGTGCACCCCACGGTCGAGGTGCTGCGCCACGCCGGCGGCGAGGGTGCGCTCCCGTTGCTGGTCGGGGTGGAGTGACAGTGGTCGGGGTGGAGTGACGTGGCGCTGGCGATGGACACCCCGCTGGGCAAGGTGGTGGGGCCGAAGACGGCGAAGGCGATGGCCGACCAGCTCTCGCTGCACACCGTCCGCGACCTGCTGCGGCACTACCCGCGCCGGTACGCGCGCCGCGGCGAGATGAGCCGGTTGGAGGACCTCCAGGTCGGCGACCGGGTCACCGTGCTCGCCCAGGTGAAGAAGGTCAGCAGCCGGCCGATGCGCCAGCGCCGCGGCACGATCACCGAGGTCACCGTCGGCGACGGCGCGGGCAGCATGCGGCTGGTCTTCTTCAACCACCGGCACGCCCACCTCGAGGTCGGCGCCTGGGGGCTGTTCGCCGGCAGCGTCGGGAAGTGGCAGGGCGACCTGCAGTTCACCCACCCCGACTGCCACGTGATCACCGGGGACGACGACGACTGGGCCCGGGCGCTGGTGCCGATCTACCCGGCCAGCAAGGACGTCTCCAGCTGGGTGATCCAGAAGTCGGTGAAGCTGCTGCTGGACGACGAGCGCTCCCTGCAGCAGGCGCTCGACGACCCGCTGCCCGCGCCGGTCCGCGAGCGGCACGGGCTGGTGCCGCTGGCCACCGCGCTGCGCTGGAAGCACCGCCCGGAGTCCCAGGAGCAGGTCGACTCCGCCGACGAGCGGCTCAAGTGGGACGAGGCGCTGGTGCTGCAGGCCACCCTGGCCGGCCGCCGCCGCGCCGCCGCGCTCGAGCCCGGGATCGCCCGCCCCCGCCGCGCCGGTGGCCTGCTCGACGCCGTCGACGCCGCGCTGCCGTTCGCGCTCACCGACGGGCAGCGCGAGGTGGGGGAGGAGCTCGCCGCGGAGCTCGCTCGCGAGCAGCCGATGAACCGGCTGCTGCAGGGCGAGGTCGGCTCGGGCAAGACCGTCGTCGCGCTGCGGGCGATGGCCCAGGTCGTCGACGCCGGGGGGCAGGCCGCGCTGCTGGCGCCCACCGAGGTGCTCGCCGCCCAGCACGCCCGCAGCCTCGCCGCCGTCCTCGGTCCGCTCGGTCGGGCCGGCGAGCTGGACGGCGACCCGGCCGGCACCCGGGTCGTGCTGCTCACCGGCTCGCAGAAGGCCGCGGTCCGGCGCGAGGCGCGGGCCGCGGTCGCCGACGGAAGCGCCGGCATCGTGGTGGGCACGCACGCCTTGCTGCAGGAGGGGGTGGAGTTCGCCGACCTGGGGCTCGTCGTCGTCGACGAGCAGCACCGGTTCGGCGTCGAGCAGCGCGATGCGCTGCGGGCCAAGGGCAACCGCCCGCCGCACGTGCTGGTGATGACCGCCACCCCGATCCCGCGCACCGTGGCGATGACCGTCTACGGCGACCTGGAGACCTCCACGCTGCGCCAGCTGCCCGCCGGCCGCGGCGGGGTGTCCAGCTCGCTGGTGCCGGTCCGGGAGAAGCCGAGCTGGCTCGACCGCGCCTGGGAGCGGGTGCGCGAGGAGGTCGCCGCCGGGCGGCAGGCCTACGTCGTCTGCCCGCGCATCGGTGACCTCCCCGGTGAGAAGGACGACGGCCCCGGCGGCGAGGACGGCGCCCCGCCCGAGGACGAGAAGGGCGGCAGCGACCGTCGACCACCGCTGGCGGTGCTCGACGTCGCCGAGGAGCTGCGCGCCGGGCCACTGGCGCAGCTGCGGGTCGAGGTGCTGCACGGCCGGATGACCCCGGAGGACAAGGAGGCCCGGATGCGGGCCTTCGCGGCCGCCGAGGTCGACGTGCTGGTCGCCACCACCGTCGTCGAGGTCGGCGTCGACGTGCCCAACGCCACGGTGATGGTGGTGATGGACGCCGACCGGTTCGGCGTCAGCCAGCTGCACCAGCTGCGCGGCCGGGTGGCGCGCGGCAAGCACCCCGGGCTGTGCCTGCTGGTCAGCGAGGCGCCCGCCACCTCGGCCACCGGCCAGCGGCTCGCCGCGGTCGCCGCCACGACCGACGGCTTCGAGCTGGCCCGGCTGGACCTGGAGACCCGCCGGGAGGGCGACGTGCTCGGCGCTGCGCAGTCCGGGCGGCGGTCGGGGGTGCGGCTGCTGTCGCTGCTCGACGACGAGCACCTGATCGCCGAGGCGCGGGTGGAGGCCACCCGGCTGGTCGAGGAGGGCCGCGGGCTCGCCGACCACCCGGAGCTCGCCGCGGCGGTCGCCGCCCTGGCGCTGGACGACCGCGCCGACTACCTGGAGAAGGCTTGAAGGACCCGGTCCCCCTCACCCCTCGCGAGCTCGGGGTGAGCCTCTGGACCGGGCCAGGGGTGGGGGGACACCTATGACGCGGATCATCGCGGGAACCGCGGGCGGGCGGCGGCTGAAGGTGCCGCGGGCCGGGGTGCGGCCCACCGGCGACCGTGCCCGCGAGGGGCTGTTCAACTCCCTGAACTCGCTGCTCGACCTGGACGGCGCCCGGGTGCTCGACCTGTACGCCGGCACCGGCGCGCTGGGCCTGGAGGCGCTGAGCCGCGGGGCGGCGGAGGCGGTGTTCGTGGAGTCCGGGGCCGGGGTGCTGCCGGTGCTCCGCGCCAACGTCGAGGCCGTGGGCCTGCCCGGCGCGCGCGTCGTCCAGGGGCAGGTGACCGCCGTGGTCGCCGGGCCGGCCCCGGCCGCGTTCGACCTGGTGCTCGCCGACCCGCCCTACGCCATCGACGACGCCGAGGTGCTCGGCGTGCTGCGTGCCCTGGCCGACGGCGGCTGGCTGGCCCCGGAGGCGGTCGTCGTGGTCGAGCGCGCCAGCCGGGACGCGCCGTTCGAGTGGCCGACACCGATCACCGGGCTGCGCGATCGGCGCTACGGCGAGGCCGTGCTCCGGTACGGTCGCTCGTTGTGAGGCGCGCGGTCTGCCCCGGCTCGTTCGACCCGGTCACCAACGGCCACGTCGACGTCATCCGCCGCGCCGCCGCGCTGTACGACGAGCTGGTCGTCGCGGTGCTGGTGAACCCGGGCAAGGCAGGCCTGTTCGACGTCGACGAGCGGATGGCGCTGCTGCGTGAAGCCGTCGTCGACCTGCCGAACGTCGTCGTCGACAGCTTCTCCGGCCTGCTGGTCGACTACTGCACGGCGAACGACCTGCCGGTGGTGGTCAAGGGGCTGCGTGCCGTCGGCGACTTCGAGTACGAGCTGCAGATGGCGCAGATGAACCGCGAACTGGCCGGCGTCGAGACGCTGTTCGTGCCCACCGCACCCCAGGTCGGCCACCTGTCCTCCAGCCTGGTAAAGCAGATCGCCAGGTTCGGCGGCGACGTCTCGTCACTGGTCCCCAAGGCCGTCAACGACCGGCTGGTGGCCCGGGCAGGGGAGGCATCCGCATGACCGAGGTCGTGTACCGGCTCTACGAGACCGTGGACGAGCTGACCACGGTGATCGAGAACGCCCGCAGCGTGCCGATGTCGGGCTCCTGCATGGTCCCGCGCGACCACCTGCTGGACCTGCTCGACGAGCTGCGCGAGACGCTCCCGGAGGAGGTGCACGCCGCCGGCGCGATCGTCGAGCAGCGCACCGAGATCCTCCAGCAGGCGCAGGCCGAGGCCGAGCGGCTGACCGGGCGCACCCGCAGCGAGAGCGACCAGGTCGTCGCCGCCGCGCGCCGCCAGCGCGAGGAGATGGTCGGCACCGCCCGGCGGCAGCGCGACGAGCTGCTCTCCCAGGCCCGCGAGCAGGCCGACGACCTGCTGGCCCGCGCCGAGGCCGAGGCCGAGGCCGTCGTCGCCGAGGCCGAGCGGCTGCGCGACCAGCTGGTCGCCGAGGGGCGGGCGCAGGCCGAGCAGCTGGTCGCCGAGGGCGTCGCCGAGAACGAGCGGCTGCTCACCGAGACCGAGGTCTACCGCACCGCCGTCGCCCGCGCCGACGAGCTCGGCGCCCAGACGGTGGCGGAGGTGGCCCGGATGCGGGCCGAGGTCGACGAGTACGTCGACACCCGGCTCGCCGACTTCGGGAACACCCTCGCCCACATGGCACGTTCGGTCGAGCAGGCACGCAGCAACCTCAGGTCCTCCTGACGGCTGCCCCGGCCCCGGCGCCCGGCGGGTGCCCGCCGAGGATCGGGTAGGCTGGACGCTTGTCCGGCTCCGTGCCGTCCCGCGCCGTCCGCGCGGGGCCGTGCCGGCACCCCACACCGACGACGACGAGTACTGACATGCCTGCTGCCTCCGCCCGCCGCTCCGACGCCGCGTCCACCGACGCCCGGCGTCCTGCCGGCGACCCCGCCGCGACCGCCGCGGAGCGGGCCGCCGCCAAGGCGTGGAAGGTCGAACTCCGTGAGCTGGGCCGCCGCGCCGGCTCGCTGCGCGAGTGGGACAAGACGCTGCCCGCCCCCGGGGGCTGGGGTGTGGAGATGATCGGCGTCCCCGAAGGCGCGCCGGTCGAGCTGCGGCTGCGGCTGGAGTCGGTCATGGAGGGCGTGCTCGTCTCCGGCGAGGTCGACGTCCCGGTGACCGGCCAGTGCGCCCGCTGCCTGGAGCCGCTCTCGGACACCCTGACCCTGGACGTGCAGGAGCTGTACGCCTACGAGGGCAGCACCACCGAGGCCACCAGCGCCGAGGACGAGGTGCGCCGGATCGAGGGTGACGCGATCGACCTCGCGCCTCTGGTCCGCGACACCGTGGTGCTCACCCTGCCGCTGTCGCCCACCTGCACGCCCGACTGCGCGGGGCTGTGCGTCGACTGCGGTGAGCGGCTCGACGACCTGCCCGCCGACCACTCGCACGAGGTGATCGACCCCCGGTTCGCCGGTCTGGCCGACCGCTTCGCGAACCTGACCGACACCGCGGAGGGGTCCCAGTCCGGGTCCGCCCGCACCGACCCAGAGGAGAACTGACGTGGCCGTCCCGAAGCGGAAGATGTCGCGCGCGAACACCCGGTCCCGCCGTTCGCAGTGGAAGACGACCGCCCCCACCCTGGCCGCCTGCCAGAACCCGGCCTGCCGCGAGCTCAAGCCGCCGCACCAGGCCTGCCCGACCTGCGGTCAGTACGACGGCCGTCAGACCCTCGCGGTCTGACCAGCTCCGCAACCGCTCCCCGCGTGGCGAGCTCGACCACGACACCGGCGTCCACCGCCGACGGCTCCGTGCAGCCGTCGGCGGTGGACGCCGGTGGCGGTTTCCCCACCGGTGGGACGCACGCCGTCCAGGCCGCCCGCTGGCTGGCCGACGCGCTGGACGTCTCGCTCCCCGGTGACCTGCTGACCCTGGCGCTGACCCACCGGTCCTACGCCTACGAGCACGGTGGCCTGCCCACCAACGAGCGCCTGGAGTTCCTCGGCGACTCGGTGCTCGGCCTGGTCGTCACCGACGAGCTCTACCGCAGCCACCCCGACCTGCCCGAGGGGCAGCTGGCCAAGCTGCGGGCGTCGGTGGTCAACATGACCTCGCTGGCCAAGGTCGCCCGCTCCCTCGGCGACGGTGGCATCGGTCCGCACCTGCTGCTCGGCCGCGGTGAGCAGACCACCGGCGGCCGGGAGAAGGACTCGATCCTCGCCGACGCCCTCGAGGCGCTGATCGGCGCGATCCACCTCGGCCGCGGCCTGGACGTCGCCAGCTCGATCGTGCACCGGCTGTTCGACCCGCTGCTGGCCGAGTCGGCCACCCGCGGTGCCGGCCTGGACTGGAAGACCAGCCTCCAGGAACTGGGCGCCGCGCAGGGGCTGGGCGCACCGGTCTACGAGGTCGAGGACGAGGGCCCCGACCACGCCAAGACGTTCACCGCGTCGGTGCTGCTGGCCGGCGCCGCCCGCGGCCGCGGTTCGGGCCGCACCAAGAAGGCCGCCGAGCAGGAGGCCGCGGAGGCCGCCTGGCGGGCCCTGTCGGCCGAGCCGGGGCCCGAAGGCGGGACAGCCGGCGAGACGGGGGTCTGAGTGCCCGAGCTCCCCGAGGTCGAGGTCGTCCGGCGCGGGCTGGAGCGCTGGGTGGCCGGCCGCACCGTCGCCACCGTCGAGGTGCACCACCCCCGCGCCGTCCGCCGGCACCTGGAGGGCGTCGACCACTTCGTCGCCACGCTGACCGGGGCCACGTTCACCGCCGCCCACCGGCGCGGCAAGTACCTGTGGCTGCCGCTGGCCGGAGCCGACGGCGTCCCGGCCGACCGGGCGCTGGTGGCGCACCTGGGGATGAGTGGCCAGCTGCTGGTGGAGAAGCGCAGCGAGCCCGACGAGGTGCACCTGCGGGCCCGCTTCCGGTTCACCGACGGCGGCCGGGAGCTGCGCTTCGTCGACCAGCGCACCTTCGGCGGCCTGGCCGTCGAGGAGACCACCGGTGACCGGCTGCCGCCCCGTCTCGCGCACATCGCCATCGACCCGCTGGACCCCGGTTTCGACGAGGCGGCGTTCACCGCCGCCCTCCGCCGGCGCCGCACCGAGGTGAAGCGGGCGCTGCTGGACCAGACGCTCATCGGCGGGGTGGGCAACATCTACGCCGACGAGTCGCTCTGGCGCGCCCAGCTGCACGGTGCCCGGCCCACCGACAAGCTCACCCGCCCGCAGGTCGGCGCGCTGCTGGAGGGCATCCGGGACGTGCTCGGAGAGTCGCTGGCGCAGGGCGGCACGTCGTTCGACTCGCTCTACGTCGACGTCAACGGGCAGAGCGGCTACTTCTCCCGGCACCTGGCCGTCTACGGGCAGGAGGACCGGCCCTGCCCGCGGTGCGGCACCGCCGTCGTCCGGGAGCAGTTCATGAACCGGTCCAGCTACAGCTGCCCGCAGTGCCAGCCGCGTCCCCGGCGGCGCGCATGAGCGCGCGGCGGGTGGTCGCGCTCGTCGACGGCCTGGTCCAGGGCGTCGGCTACCGCTTCTTCGTGCACCGCGCGGCCACCGCCCGGGGCCTGGCCGGTTCGGCGACCAACCTGCCCGACGGCCGGGTGGAGGTCGTGCTGGAGGGGCCGGCCGACGACGTCGCGGCGGTGCTGGCCGGGTTGGACGGCGCGGACGCCCCCGGCACGGTGCGCGGCGTGCAGGCGCGGGACGACGTGGTGCGGGGCGTGCACGGCTTCACCACGGGGTGACCAAGGCGACATCCACCCGACACGGTGAGGCGGTAGTGCATCCGTTGACCCAGGTCGAGACGGGTGTCACCCTGAGACGACCAGCCCGTGCAGACCGCCTCGTCGGTGCACGGGGAACCACCTCCTGTCAGTGAGAGGCCGCTCAGTCATGGCCAAGGCCCTGTTCGGTTCCGTCGTCGCTCCGCACGAGCTCCGGATGGCCCAGGAGAACGCCGCGCTGCGGGCGCGGGTACGCCGCCTGGAGGAGGAGCTCGCCGTCCTCCGCGAGGAGCGCGACAACGTGATCGCCCGCGAGCTGCTCACCCTGGCCGACGAGTCGGCCGCCCCCGCCCTGGCCTGAAGAAGGACCTCGCCGCCTCCCACCCCTCGCTCCGCTCGGGGCGGTGCCCTGCGGCGAGGCCGTTCCAGCAGCGGCTTTCCGTCGTCGGCCGGAGCTAGGGTTTCACCGTGCACCTGTCCAGCCTGACGCTCAAGGGCTTCAAGTCCTTCGCGTCGCCGACGACGCTCCGCCTGGAGCCGGGCATCACCGCCGTCGTCGGCCCGAACGGCTCGGGCAAGTCCAACGTCGTCGACGCGATCGCCTGGGTGCTCGGCGAGCAGGGCGCCAAGAGCCTGCGCGGCGGCAAGATGGAGGACGTCATCTTCGCCGGCACGGCCGGCCGCCAGCCGCTGGGCCGGGCCGAGGTGACGCTCACCATCGACAACGCCGACGGCGCGCTCCCGATCGACTACACCGAGGTGTCGATCACCCGCCGCATGTACCGCTCCGGGGAGAGCGAGTACGAGATCAACGGCGACAAGGTCCGCCTGCTCGACGTCCAGGAGCTGCTCAGCGACTCCGGCATCGGCCGCGAGATGCACGTCATCGTCGGCCAGGGGCAGCTCGACGCGGTGCTCTCCGGCCGCCCGGAGGACCGCCGCGCCTTCATCGAGGAGGCCGCCGGGGTCCTCAAGCACCGCAAGCGCAAGGAGAAGGCGCTCCGCAAGCTCGACGCGATGCAGGCCAACCTCGACCGGCTCACCGACCTGACCGCGGAGCTGCGCCGCCAGCTCAAGCCGCTGGGCCGGCAGGCCGAGGTGGCCCGGCGTGCTGCCGGGGTGCAGGCCGACCTGCGCGACTCCCGGCTCCGGCTGCTCGCCGACGACCTCGTGGGCCTGCGCGACGCGCTGGACAAGGACGTCGCCGACGAGACCGCCGCGCGCGCCCGGCGGGCGGTGGTCGAGCAGTCGCTCGCCGAGGCGTCCCGCGCCGAGTCGGCGCTGGAGCGGCAGCTGGCCGCCGACGCACCGCAGCTGGCCGCCGCGCAGGAGGCCTGGTACCGGCTGTCCACCCTGGGGGAGCGGTTCCGCAGCGTCGCCCAGCTGGCGGCCGAGCGGCACCGGCACCTCTCCGCCGCGCCCCCGGCCGGCCCCGCGGGCCGGGACCCCGAGCAGCTCGACGCGGAGGCCGACCGGGTCGAGACCACCGAGCGCGAGCTCGGCGCCTCCCTGGACGCCGAACGGGCCCGGCTCGCCACCGCGGTCGCCGTCCGCAGCGACGTCGAGACCGCGCTGGCCGACGCCGAGCGGGCGCTGGTCGCCGCCGCCCGGGCGCTCGCCGACCGGCGTGAGCAGCTGGCCCGGCTCTCCGGCCAGGTGGCCGCCGGCCGCTCCCGCGCCGCCGCCGGGGAGGCGGAGACCGAGCGCCTCGCCGCGGCCGCGGCGGAGGCGACCGAGCGGGCCGAGGCCGCGGCCGAGCGGCTGGCCCGCCGGCGCGAGGAGCTCACCGACGACGCCGGCGACGACACCGACCTGGCCGAGGCGCACGCGGCGGCGGTCACCGCGCACCGCGAGGCGGTGCGCGCCGTCACCGATCTCACCGCCGCCGAGCGCGCCGCGGAGCGTGACCGGGCCGGCGCGCAGGCCCGCCGCGACGCCCTCGCCCTCGGGCTGGCCCCCGCCGACGGAGCCGCCGCCGTGCTCGATGCCGGGCTGCCCGGCGTGCTGGGCCCGGTCGCCGACCGGCTCACCGTGACCCCCGGCGCCGAGGTGGCGCTGGCCGCCGCGCTCGGTGGCCTGGCCGACGCCGTCGTCGTCGCGGGGGTGGCCGAGGCGGCCGACGTGCTCGCCCACCTGGCCGACGGCGCCGGTGGCCGGGCCGGGCTGCTGGTCACCGGGGGGCTCCCGCCAGTCTCCCGCGACGGCTGGCCCGAGCTGCCCGCCGGCGCCCGCTGGGCCCTGGACCTGGTGCAGGCGCCCGCCGAGCTCGGGCCGGCCCTGGCCCGTGCGCTGGAGCGGGTGGCCGTCGTCGCCGACCTCCCCGCCGCCGTGGCCCTGGTGCGCACCCATCCGCGCGTCCGGGCGGTCACCGGCGCGGGTGACCTGCTCGGCGCCGACTGGGCGACCGGTGGGCAGGCCAACGCCCCCTCCGGCCTCGAGGTGCGCGCACGGGTCGAGGAGGCCACCGCCGCCCTCGAGGCGGCCAGCATCGCCGCCGCCGAGCTCGCCGAACAGCTCGCCGTGGCCCGACAGGTGGCCACCGACCGCTCCGCCGACGTCGACGCCGCCCTCACCGCCCGCCAGGCCGGTGACCGGGCCCGGTCGGTCGCGGCGGCGGAGCTCGCCGAGCTCGGTGCCGCCGCCCGCTCGGCCGTCGCCGAGGCCGACCGGCTGGACGCCGCGCGGGTGCGGGCCGAGCAGGCCCACGAGCAGGCCGTCGCCGGGCTGACCGAGCTGGCGGACCGGCTGGCCGCCGCCGAGGCCGCGCCGGTCGACGAGGAGCCCTCGACCGAGGAGCGGGACCGGCTGCGCGCGGAGGCCACCGCGGCCCGGCAGGCCGAGACCGAGGCCCGGCTGGCGGTGCGCACCGCCGAGGAGCGGGCCCGATCGCTGTCCGGCCGCGCCGAGTCGCTGCGCCGGCAGGCGCGGCAGGAGCGGGCCGCCCGGGAACGGGCCGCCGCCGCCCGCGCGGCCCGCGAGCGCGGGGCCCGCGTCGCCGCGGGGGTGCGGGCCGGGGCGGAGGACGCGCTGACCGCGCTGACCACGTCGCTGGCCCGGGCCGCCACCGAACGCGACGCGCTCGCCGAGGCCCGCACCGGCCGGGAGGCGGAGCTGCTGGCCGTCCGCGCCCGGGTGCGCGAGCACACCGCCGAACTGGACCGGCTCACCGACGAGGTGCACCGCGACGAGGTGGCCCGCGCCGAGCAGCGGCTGCGGATCGAGGCGCTGGAGGCCCGGGCCGCCGAGGAGTACGGCGTCGACCTGCCCACCCTGGTCGCCGAGTACGGCCCCGCCGCCGAGGTGCCCCCGAGCCAGGCCGAGGTGGCCGCAGCCGAGACGGCCGGTGAGCCCGAACCCGAGCCGGTGCCCTACGACCGGGCCGCGCAGGAGCGCCGGGCCGCCCGCGCCGAGCGCGACCTGGCGGCGCTGGGCAAGGTCAACCCGCTGGCGCTGGAGGAGTTCGCGGCGCTGGAGGAGCGGCACACCTTCCTCGCCACCCAGCTGGACGACCTGAAGACCACCCGCCGCGACCTGCTGACCGTCGTCCGCGAGGTCGACGCCCGGATCCACGAGGTGTTCGCCCAGGCGTTCGCCGACACCCAGCGCGAGTTCGAGCAGGTCTTCGGCACGCTGTTCCCCGGCGGTGAGGGCCGCATCTTCCTCACCAACCCCGAGGACCTGCTCACCACCGGCGTCGAGGTCGAGGCACGCCCGCCGGGCAAGAAGGTGAAGCGGCTGTCGCTGCTGTCCGGTGGCGAGCGGTCGCTGACCGCGGTGGCGCTGCTGGTCGCGATCTTCCGGGCCCGGCCGTCGCCGTTCTACGTGCTCGACGAGGTCGAGGCGGCGCTGGACGACGTCAACCTGGGCCGGCTCATCACGCTCATCGAGCAGCTCCGGGGCACCTCGCAGCTGATCGTGATCACCCACCAGAAGCGCACCATGGAGATCGCCG
This sequence comes from Modestobacter roseus, assembly GCF_007994135.1. NCBI lineage: Bacteria > Bacillati > Actinomycetota > Actinomycetes > Geodermatophilales > Geodermatophilaceae > Modestobacter > Modestobacter roseus. Next base: position 2,541,089 of record NZ_VLKF01000001.1, on the reverse strand, counting down.
ACGCGCTCTACGGGGTCAGCATGCGCGGCGACGGCATCACCGGGGTCATCAGCCAGCGCCTCCGCGAGGCGCAGCCCGTCTGACCCGGCTCCTGCGGTCCGCGCGGGGTGGACCTCAGCGCTCGGGCGTGACCAGCAGGTCCACCAGCAGCGGGTGGTGATCGGACGTGCCGGCGCCGTCGAGCACCCGCGCGTCGGCCACCGAGACACCGCCGGTCACCCACACCTGGTCGATCCGCACCCGTGGCCGGCGGGCCGGGTGGGTGAGCCCGGCCTCCCGGTGCAGGGAGAGCCGGCCCCCCTGGTCGCTGCGGGCGGCCGCCTGCTGCCAGGCGTCGGAGAGCCGCTCGCGCAGCGCCGCCAGCTCGGGTGCGCCGGCGTCGGCGTTGAGGTCACCGACCAGCACCCCCGGAGCAGCGATCTGCAGCTCCGTCACCGCGGCCGCCTGCCGTGCGCGGTCGGCCGCCGAACCGCTGGACAGGTGGGTGGTGGTGACCCACAGCGCGCCATCGGTCAGCCCGACCTGGACCCGCAGCGCGCTGCGCGGCTCGCCCCCACCGGGCAGCGGGTGGACCTCGGTGGCCAGCAGGGGCAGCCGGGACAGCAGGGCGTTGCCGTACTGCCGCCGGTCACCGCCGTCCTCGCTGCCCGCCGGGCCGGGTGCGTCGATCGCCGGCCCCCAGGCCAGGTCCATCTCCAGCGCCCGGGACAGCAGCTCGGCCTGGTCCACGCCCTCGCTGCGCGGCCCGAAGCGCCGGTCGACCTCCTGCAGGCAGATCAGGTCGGCGTCGACGTCGGCGAGCAACCGGGCCAGCCGGGGCAGGTCGTGCCGGCCGTCGTCCCCGACGCCGTGGTGCACGTTGAAGGTGACCAGCCGGACCGGGAGGGGCGCGCGTTCGGTCATGCCCCCAGCGTGGCCGATGAGCGGGTCGTTGCCGAGAGCCGGGTGTCCAGCACCTGGGTGAAGTGCTCGGTGCCGTCCTCGTCCCGGGAGGTGGCCCACAGCAGGAACCGGGCGTCCCGGCCGTCGAGCACCAGCTCGCCCAGCTCGTTGCCGAAGAACGGCCCGGCATGCTTGCGCCACTGCAGCGCGCTCGGGCGCACGCGGGCCAGCCGGGTCATCGCACCGGTCAGCCCGCGCGCCCAGCGGCTCCAGCCGAGCTTGAAGCCGATCTCGATCGCGTGCGGGGCCGCGTTGTGCAGCGGGGAGACGGTCAGCTGGTGGATCCGGCTCTCCGTCCCGCCCGGGTTGACCAGCTCGGCGGCGTAGGCGTGGTGGACGTCGCCGGAGAGCACCAGCGCGGTCGCCGGCGGCCGGCCCCGCTCGCCCCGCCCGACCTCCAGCAGCGTGCGGCCCAGCCGCTCGAAGGACTGCTCGAACGCGGCCCAGTGCTCCAGGTCCGCGGCCTGGCGCAGCTTCTCCATCAGCCGGCCCAGCAGCCGGCCGTGGTGCCGCACCGAGAGCGTCTCGTTCCACCGCTCGATGTCGTGGACCGCGTGCGGCAGCAGCCACGGCAGCGACGTGCCGATGAGCAGGTGGTCGACGCCGTCGGCCACCGCCTGGGTGACCTGGGCGTCGACCCAGGCGAACTCCTCGTCGTCGACGATCTTCCGGTCGGCCTCCTCCAGCGCGCGGCCGGCCCGGGTGTCGACCATGACCAGCCGCGCCGGCCCCCAGTGCCGGACGTAGCTCCACCGCACGGTGAGCGGCTCCTCGTCGGCGGCGCGGGCCATCTCGTCGAGCATCGGCCCGGCGTCCTCGTCGGGGGAGGCCTGGATCGCCTGCCAGGTGTCGTTCTCGGCCAGCTCCCGCGGCGACAGGTTGCCCAGGTGCTGGTAGATCCAGTAGGTGACCAGCCCGCCGCAGATCCGGCGCTTCCACCAGTCGGTGGGGGTGACCTCGGCCCGCCAGGCGGCGGAGGTGTTCCAGTCGTCGATCATCTCGTGGTCGTCGAAGACCATCGACGAGGGGATGGTCGACATCAGCCAACGGACCTCGGCGTCGCTCCAGGACTCCGCGTAGAGCCGGGTGTACTCCTCGAAGTCCGCCGCCTGGGCGCCCGGCGGCTCGTCGAGGTCACGCCGCGCCGCCATCCAGGTGCGGGTGGCCGGGGTGATCTCGTCGGCGTAGACCTGGTCGCCGAGCAGCACCAGGGCGTCGGGCCACTCGTCCTCGGGCATGCCCAGCAGCCGGCGGGCGAAGGCGTCCAGGGCGTCCGGCGGGATCTGCTCCCGGACGTCGACCGAGGTCGGGGTGGCGTACCGGCAGGAGCCGAACGCCAGGCGGAACGGGCCGGGGCGGCCGGCGGTGCGGATCCGGCTGGCCGGGAACGGCGACTGCGCCGGCGGCCACACCCGGACGTCGTCCAGGTGCACCTCGTAGGGGGTGCTCGAGCCCGGCTCCAGGTCCTCCACCACGACCAGGGCGTAGTGGTGGCCGTTGACGCAGAAGGTGCGCGCCGTGCGGCCGAGCACGGTCACCTCGCAGGCCCGGTCGGTCTCGACCCACACGGTCGCCGAGACCGGGTCGACGTGCCGGAGCAGGGGCCCGAGCAGCAGGAGGGGAGCGGGGCCGGCGGTCTCGGGCATGCGCGACAGCGTGCCCCATCAGGCTGTGCAACGGTACGGACGCGGCTGGGAGACTGCCCCCATGGAGTTCGTGGAGTACGTGCTGATCGCGGTCGCGATCCTCGTCGTCGGCCTGGTGTCCGCCGTCGGCCTGCTCGTCGGCCGGGGCCGGCGCACCACCCGGCTGGACGACGACGCCGCGGCCGGCACCACGCTGACCCGGCCCCGACCGCCCCAGACCACCCCGCCGCCCGCGCCCGCGCCCGCGCCGGAGCGAACCGGGTCCACCGCCGTCGACCCGGCCGACCTCCCGGTGGCCGAGCCGGTCGAGCTGCCCCCGGCCGAGCCGGAGCCGGGGCTGGTCTTCGAGACCCCGCCGCCGTCGGCGGGCCGGCTGGTCCGGCTGCGGTCCCGGCTGGCCCGGTCGCAGTCCTCGCTGGGCCGCGGGCTGCTCACCGTGCTGGGCCGGGAGAAGCTCACCGAGGACGACTGGGAGGAGATCGAGGAGACCCTGCTGGCCGCCGACATCGGCGTGGCCGCGACCACCCAGATCGTGTCCCGGCTGCGCACCCAGAGCATGGTGCTGGCCACCGCGACCGGGGAGGACCTGCGCCAGCTGCTGGTCCGCGAGCTCACCGCCGTCCTGGGGCCCGACCTGGACCGCACGCTGCACACCGACCGGCACGACGGCCGCCCCGCCGTCGTCCTCGTGGTCGGGGTGAACGGCGCGGGCAAGACGACGACGGTCGGCAAGATCGCCCGCTCGCTGGTCGGTGATGGCAAGACCGTGCTGCTCGGCGCGGCCGACACCTTCCGCGCCGCCGCCGCCGACCAGCTGGAGACCTGGGGCGAGCGGGTGGGGGTGCTCACCGTACGCGGCCGGGAGGGCGGTGACCCGGCGGCCGTCGCGTTCGAGGCCGTGCGCACCGGTACCGAGGGCGAGGTCGACACCGTCCTGGTCGACACCGCGGGCCGGCTGCACACCAAGTCCGGCCTGATGGACGAGCTGGGCAAGGTCAAGCGGGTCGTGGAGAAGCACGGTCCGGTCGACGAGGTGCTGCTGGTGCTGGACGCGACCACCGGGCAGAACGGCGTCGTCCAGGCCCGGGTGTTCACCGAGGCGGTGCACGTCACCGGGGTGGTGCTCACCAAGCTCGACGGCACGGCGAAGGGCGGCATCGTCGTCTCGGTGCAGCGTGAGCTCGGCATCCCGGTGAAGCTGATCGGGCTGGGCGAGGGGCCGGACGACCTGGCGCCGTTCGAGCCGGAGGCATTCGCCGAGGCGATCGTCGGCTGACCCCGCTCCATCCCAGGCACAGGAGGCTTTGCACCCAGTTTCGTGGCTCAGACCGGGTGCAGAGCTTCCTATGCCTCGGGGGTGGGGCTCAGCCGGGGCTGATGCGCAGCACCAGCAGGGCCACGTCGTCGGCGAAGTCCGGCGCCATCCGGGCCAGCAGCGCGTCGCAGAGCTGGTCCACGGGGGTGCCGGCCAGCTCGGCGGCGGCCGCGACCAGCCGGTCCAGGCCGTCGTCGAGGTCGGCGTCCCGGCGCTCGACGAGGCCGTCGGTGTAGAGGACGACGGTGTCCCCGGGCGCCAGGTCCACCGCGTGGTCGGTCCGCGGGGTGTCCGGGTCGACGCCGACCAGCAGGTTGCGGGGCCGTTCCAGCAGCTGCGTCGACCCGTCGGCGCGGACCAGCACCGGCGGCGGGTGACCGGCGTTGGACCAGCGCAGCGTGCGCACGCCCGCGGCTGCCTGCTCCGGTGTCTGCTCGACCCGGGCCAGCACCGTGGTGGCCAGGGTGGCCACGCCGAGGTCGCGGACGGCGTGGTCCAGCGCGGACAGCACCGGAGCGGGCGGCGCGTCCAGCGCGTGCGCGACCCCACGCAGCAGGTTGCGCAGCTGTCCCATGGCGGCTGCGGCGTCCCGGTCGTGCCCGGTGACGTCGCCGATGACCAGGGTGGTCGCGCCGTCGCGGGACGGGAAGGCGTCGTACCAGTCCCCGCCGACCTGGGCCTCACGGGCGGCCGGCCGGTAGCGGACGCCGATCCGCAGGTGGTCGGGCTGGGGTGGGGCGGTGAGCAGCGAGCGCTGCAGGGCCTCGGAGAGGCTGCGGGTCGCGCGGGCCCGCCGCCGCTCCTCCTCCAGCCGGGCGACCCGCTCGACCGCCTGCGCGCACTGCGCCGCGTACGCGTCCAGGACGCGGAGCTCCTCGTCCTCCAGGGCCCGGGGTCCGGCCCAGCCGACCGTCCACGAGCCCAGCAGCCGGCCACCGGCGCGCAGCGGGAGCGCGGCCCACGACCGCACGCCGAGGCCCTCGGCCACTCGGGTGGCCTCGACGTCCGACCAGCCGCTCAGCGTCGCGTCGCGCACGATCCGCGGGGAGCCGGCGGCGGCGACGGCCATCGGCAGGGTCGAGTCGGCGGCCAGCTCGGCGGTGAACAGCCGGCCGCGGCGCCACTCGGTGAGCTGCAGCGGCCCACCGCCCGGCTCGGCCAGGCACACGGCGGCGGCGTCGGCGCCGAGCGCCTCGCAGCTGTGCCGGAAGAGCTGCTCCAGCAGCTCGCGGGTGGTCTGGGCCCGGGCCAGCGCCGAGACGGTGGCCGCCAGCCCGGCGAGGGAACCGGCGGTGCGCTCCTGCCGCTCGCCGACCTCGCGCAGCCGGGTGTTGAGCCGCTCCAGCTCCTGGGTCCGGACGAACAGGTCGGACTCCACACGGGACGCCCGGTCCTGTCCGCGAGCCGCCTCCCGGCGTGCCTGGTCGCGGTCGCGGACGTAGGCGGTGATGTCGTCGGCGTGGTGCAGCAGGAACACGACCTGCCCGGCGTCGTCCAGGATCGGCACGTTCCGCGAGCTCCAGAAACGCTCCTGGTAGCTGCCGTCGGGAATCCGGATGTCGTACTTCTGGATCGGCATCAACACCGGCCGCCGGGTGTCGCGGGCCTCGGCGAGGAAGGCGGCCAGGCGGGTCATCCCGTCGGCGGCCGGGTCGTCGGGGTTCATCGGGAAGGCGTCGAAGAGGTGCCGCCCCACGTTCTCGGCGACCGTGGTGGCGGTCGACGCACGCCGCGCACGGTTGGCGTGCACGATCACCAGGTCGGGGGTCAGCAGCAGGAACGGTGCGGGCGCCGCCTCGAACACCTGGGCGTAGTCGGGCACCGGCAGACCGGCGCGGCTCACCCGGTACGGCGGACGTCCCTCGGCCACGTCGCTGGCCCCTCCTCCCCGGCTGCCGTCCTCACCCGACCGTGCGGGCTACCCACGGTGAAGCCGGCTGCAACCTGGCGGTTCCGTGACGTGGGGACCCGGGGGACGCGGATCAGCCGACGGCGCGGGGGTCGAAGCCGAAGGGCAGCTCCAGCCGGTGGGCGGCCAGCAGCGCCGGGTCGCCCAGCAGCTCGCGGGTGGGGCCGTCGGCCACGATGACCCCGCCGTCGAGCACCACCGAGCGCGGGCACAGCTGCAGCGCGTAGGGCAGGTCGTGGGTGACCATCAGCATCGTCACCGGCAGTGACTGGAGCACCTCTGCGAGCTCCCGGCGCCCGGCCGGGTCCAGGTTGCTGCTCGGCTCGTCGAGGACGAGCACCTCCGGCTGCATCGACAGCACGGTGGCGACGGCGACCCGGCGCCGCTGCCCGAAGGACAGGTGGTGCGGTGGCCGGTCGGCGGCGTCGGCCATCCGGACGGCGGCCAGCGCGTCGGCCACCCGCCGGGCGACCTCGGGTTCGGGCAGCCCCAGGTTCCGCGGGCCGAAGGCGACGTCCTCGCCGACCGTGGGCATGAACAGCTGGTCGTCGGGGTCCTGGAAGACGATCCCGACCCGACGGCGCACCTCCTGCAGCGAGCGGTCGGTCACCGGCAGGCCGCCGACCTCCACCCGCCCGCGCCCGCCCCGCAGGATCCCGTTGAGGTGCAGCACCAGCGTCGTCTTGCCGGCCCCGTTCGGGCCCAGCAGCGCCACCCGCTCACCCGGCGCGATCCGCAGGTCGACGCCGAACAGCGCCTGGTGCCCGTCGGGGTAGGCGAAGGCGAGGTCGTCCACCACGAGGGACGGCGGGGGAGTGCTCACCCGAGCAGTGAACCCGCCGTCAGGACGGCGGCCGCAGCCAGGGGCAGCGAGAGCGCGAGCGCCCACGACCGCGACCCGACCACCGCGACCGGCCCGGTCGGGATCCGGCCGGTGTAGCCGCGGGACAGCATCGCCAGGTGCACCCGCTCGCCCCGCTCGTAGGAGCGGATGAACAGCGACCCGGCGGCCGGGCCGAGCACCTTGAGCGCGCCGAGGTGCCGGGCGCGGAAGCCGCGCGACTCGCGGGCCACCCGCATCCGGCGCAGCTCACCACCGACGACGTCGGCGTACCGGATCATGAAGCCGAGGATCTGCACCAGCACAGACGGCATCCGCAGCCGCTCCAGCCCGCGCAGCAGGGCCCGCGGGTCCGTGGTCGCGGCCAGCAGGGTGGCGGCCAGCACCGACAGCGTCGCCTTGGCCAGGATGCTGCCGCCGGCGGCCAGGCCGTTCTCCGACAGCGAGAGCCCCAGCACCTCGGTGCGGGGTCCGCGGGAGACGAACGGCAGCAGCACGGCGAAGAGGACGAACGGCACCTCGACCACCAGGCCGCGCAGCAGCCGACCGGGGCGCACCCCGGCGACGGCGGCGACGACCAGCAGCAGGCCCAGGAAGGCGGCGTACGCGAGCGGCGCCCACCCGGCGTGCACCGGGGTGAGCACCACCACCAGCGCGAAGCCCAGGACGGCGACCAGTTTGGTGTGCGGCTCCAGGCGGTGCACGGGGCTGTCGCCGGGGACGTAGGTCGCGCCCAGCCCGCCGTGCGCGTGTCCGGCGCTCACCTCAGCCGCGGGCGGCGGTGGGCGCCCGCTCGTCGTCCGCGGCAGAGCCGTCCGCCCGCTCGTCGTCGGCCGTGGAGTTGCGGCGGCGCAGCACGAGGGTGAGCCCGCCGGCCAGCACCAGCACCAGCAGCACCCCGACGACGCCGGCCAGGCCACCGGAGAGCCGGGCGTCGTCGATGCCCGCGGTGCCGTAGTCGGCCAGCGGGGAGCCGGCGACCGCGCTGTCCTGTGCGGTGTCGAAGCCCTGCTCGGCGGCCGTGGCCTCCAGGCCGTCGGGGGAGGAGCTGGCGTAGTAGCTGCCCAGCCCGGCGATCAGCAGCGCGACGACCACGCCGATGAACAGGAAGGTGCGCGTGCGGTGCTGCGCGGCGGTCATCGGGCGTCCGTCCGGATCAGCGCCGGCTGCTCGGCGGCGGGGTGGGCCGGGGGCATCGGGGCGGTGGTGTTGGGGGTGCGGGGCCGGCCGGCGGCCTCCGGCCGCGGGGCCAGCGTGCCGGCGGACCGGGTGAGGTGCCGGGCGCCGCGGACCAGGTCCGGGCGGACGGCGAGGACCGCCCCGAGCACGGCGACGGTGATGGCCGCCTCGCCCAGCCCGATGAGCAGGTGCACCCCGCCCATGGCGGCGGCGACCGCGGCCAGCGACACGTCGGCCACCCCGCCCAGGCCGAAGAGCCCGGCGAAGACCAGCGCCGCCGCGGGCACGGAGAGGAACGCTCCGACGCCGGCCGCGGCGAGCACCCCGGTGCGACCGTCGGGCAGCACCCGGCGCAGCCCGGCGAAGGCGCCGTAGCCGACCGCCACCGCGACCAGGCCCATCAGCGTGACGTTCGTGCCCAGCGCGGTCAGCCCGCCGTCGGCGAAGACCAGCGCCTGCACCAGCAACACCACGGTCATGCACAGCACCGCAGTCCACGGGCCGACCAGCACTGCGGTGAGCGCGCCACCGATCAGGTGGCCGCTGGTGCCGTAGGCGACCGGGAAGTTCATCATCTGGACGGCGAAGACGAAGGCGGCGGTGAGGCCGGCCATCGGCGCGGTGCGCTCGTCCAGCTCCCGTCGGGAGCCCCGCAGGGCCAGGGCGACGCCGGCTGCGGCGACGGCCGCGGTGCCCGCGGTGGTCGCCGCATCGAGGTAGCCATCGGGGACGTGCACGCAGACCTCCGGGACGTCGGGTGGTGCGCCGGTCCGGTCGGGACGCCGGCCGCTCGACCCTATTGCAGCTCTTTGGCAGTTGCACAGTGTTCGCAAGAAGCTCCGGTGAACTCCCGGTTCCGTCCTCGCCGACCGGGTCCGGTGGCGTCGGCAACACGGTTGGAACAGAACCCGCCGACACGCGCAGCGGAGTTCACGGTCGCGAAACACGTTCGCGCTGCATCCGGAAACACGAGGTCGGCACCGTTCTCCCTGCGTCACCCCCCGGTGGGGACGCCGGCTCAACCCGCCGCCCGCACGGGCGGCGGTCGACCCCGAGGCCCCCGGGCCCCCGCTTGCGGCCGATGGCCGACGACACCCTCAGGAGGTTGCCGTGGTCAACACCGGCGACACCGCCTGGATCCTCACCAGCGCGGCGCTCGTGCTGTTGATGACGCCAGGTCTGGCACTGTTCTACGGCGGCATGGTCCGCGCGAAGAGCGTGCTGAACATGATGATGATGAGCTTCGGCGCGCTGGCCCTGATCAGCGTGCTGTGGGTCCTCTACGGCTACTCGGTCGCCTTCGGTGACGACGTCGGCGCCGGCCTGCTGGGCGACCCCGCGGAGTTCTTCGGCCTCTCCGGCCTGATGGAGGACACCACCACCGAGGCGGGCGGCCTGCCGGTCATGGCCTTCGTCGGCTTCCAGGCCGTCTTCGCGATCATCACCGTCGCGCTGATCTCCGGGGCGATCGCCGACCGCGCCAAGTTCGGCTCGTGGATGGTCTTCGCCGGCATCTGGGCCACGATCGTCTACTTCCCGGTCGCGCACTGGGTGTTCGCCTTCGACGGCGACGAGGTCACCGGCGGCTGGATCGCCAACGACCTGCGGGCCATCGACTTCGCCGGCGGCACCGCGGTGCACATCAACGCCGGTGCCGCAGGCCTGGCCCTGGCGCTGGTGCTCGGCAAGCGGCGGGGCTTCGGCCGCGACCCGATGCGCCCGCACAACCTGCCGCTGGTGATGATCGGCGCCGGGCTGCTGTGGTTCGGCTGGTTCGGCTTCAACGCCGGCTCCGCGCTCGCGGCGAACAACACCGCCTCGGTCGCCTGGGTCAACACCCTGGCCGCCACCGCGGCCGCCGTCCTGGGCTGGCTGCTGATCGAGAAGATCCGCGACGGGCACGCCACCTCGCTGGGCGCCGCCTCCGGCGTCGTCGCCGGCCTGGTCGCCATCACCCCGGCCTGCTCCGCGGTGTCCCCGATCGGTGCGCTGGTCGTCGGTGTCATCGCCGGCGTGCTCTGCGCCCTGGCGGTCGGCCTGAAGTTCAAGCTGGGCTACGACGACTCCCTCGACGTCGTCGGCGTGCACCTGGTCGGTGGTCTGTGGGGCACGATCGCCATCGGCTTCCTGGCCACCGCCGAGGCCCCGGCCGCGGTCGACGGCCTCTTCTACGGCGGCGGCGTCGACCAGCTCTGGCGGCAGGTCGTCGGCGCACTCGCGGTGCTCGCCTTCTCCTTCGTGGTGACGCTGATCATCGGCTTCGCCATCCAGAAGACGATCGGCTTCCGGCTCACCGAGGACGACGAGGTGACCGGCATCGACACCGTGGTGCACGCTGAGTCCGGGTACGACTTCGCCTCCCTGGGCGGCGGTGGCAGCACCGCGCCCCTGGGCGGCCAGGCACGCGCCGAGGCGCGCAACACGGAAGGGAGCCGGGCATGAAGCTCGTCACCGCCATCGTCAAGCCGTTCAAGCTCGACGACGTCAAGAACGCACTCGAGCTGATCGGCATCGCCGGGCTCACCGTCAGCGAGGTCCAGGGCTTCGGCCGCCAGCGGGGCCACACCGAGGTCTACCGCGGGGCGGAGTACCAGGTGGACTTCGTGCCGAAGGTGCGGATCGAGGTCGTGGTCGGCGAGATCGAGGCCGCCCGGGTGGTCGACGCGATCGTCGAGGCCGCCTCGACCGGGCAGATCGGCGACGGGAAGGTGTGGGTGACGACGATCGACGAGGTCGTCCGGGTCCGCACCGGGGAGCGCGGCGCCGACGCGCTCTGATGCGCAGCGCTGTGACGCGCAGCCGGTGACCTGAGGTCGGCCGGGGCGGTGGGGAGACCCGCCGCCCCGGCCGACGCCTTTCCGCCCACCCCACCCCGTACCCCACGACCGCGAGAGGTGTCGCGTGCTCGACCTCGAGGCCCTGCCCCGCCTGTCCCGTGCCGAGCGGGTGCAGGCGCTGGACACCTGGCTGGCCGGCCTCCTCGCCGAGGCGCTCGCCGGCACCCCGCGTCCGTCCGGCCGGCGGGGAGTCGTGCCGACGACGCCGGCCGGACAGGGGGTCGCGCTGGTCGCCGTCGGCAGCCTGGGGCGGCGCGAGCTGCCCCCGCACGGTGACCTGGACCTGGTTCTCGTGCACGACGGGCGGCCGGAGATCGCCGCCCTGGCCGACGCGCTGTGGTACCCGATCTGGGACGCCGGGATGCGGCTGGACCACTCGGTGCGCACCGTCGCCGAGGCCGTCTCGGTGGCCGGCGACGACGTGAAGGCCGGGCTCGGGCTGCTCGACGTCCGCCACGTGGCCGGCGACGCCGAGGTGAGCGCTGCGCTGCGCACCGCGACGCTGGCCACCTGGCGTCAGCACGCCGGCCGGCTGCTGCCCGAGCTGCGCGACCTCCGGCGCTCCCGGGGCCGGCTGGTCGGCGAGCTGGGGTTCCTGCTCGAGCCGGACCTGAAGGAGGCCTACGGGGGGCTGCGCGAGGGGCAGGTGCTCCGCGCGCTGGCCGCCGCCCAGCTGGCCGACCAGCCCCCGGCCGACGCGGGGGAGGCCTACGCCCTGCTGCTGGACGCCCGGGACGCGCTGCGCGCGCACACCGGCCGGGCCACCGACGTGCTGGTCCGCCAGGAGCAGCGGCCGGTCGCCGAGGCCCTCGGGCTGGCCGACGACGACGTGCTGCTCCGCCAGGTGAGCCTGGCCGGCCGCCGGCTGGCGTTCGTCGCCGACGAGACCTGGCGCCGGGTGGACGCCTCACTGGTCCGCCGGCCCCGCGCCCGCTACCGGCGGGTCCGCCGGGAACCGCTCGCCGAGGGGCTGGTGCGCCAGGGCGACGAGGTGGTGCTGGCCCGCGACGCCCGGCCGGCCGCCGACCCCGGCCTGGTGCTGCGCGGTGCCGCCGCGGCCGCCCGGGCCGACCTGCTGCTGTCGCCCTACACGCTCAAGGTGCTCGCCGTGCACGCCCCGCCGCTGCCCGAGCCTTGGCCGCCGGAGGTCCGCTGGTCGTTCCTGCGGCTGCTCGCCAGCGGGCGCAGCGCGGTCCCGGTGCTGGAGCAGCTGGACCAGGAGGGGCTGCTGTCCCGGATGCTGCCGGAGTGGGACCGGGTGCGGTCGCTGCCGCAGCGCCATCCCTGGCACCGCTTCACCGTCGACCGGCACCTGGTGGAGGCCGCGGCCGCGGCCGCGGAGCTCACCCGCGACGTCGACCGGCCCGACCTGCTGCTGGTCGGCGCCCTGCTGCACGACATCGGCAAGGGCTGGCCGGGTGACCACACCGACGTCGGCGTGGTGGTGGTCGGGGAGATGGCCGCCCGGATGGGGTTCAGCCCGCCGGACGTCGCCACCCTGGTCGCGATGGTCCGCCACCACCTGCTGCTGCCCGACGTGGCCACCCGTCGCGACCTGGACGACCCGCTGACCGTCGACCGGGTGGTGGAGGCGATCGACGGCGACCCCGCGCTGCTGCAGCTGCTGCACGCGCTGTCCCAGGCCGACGGCGCCGCCACCAGCACGTCGGCGTGGTCGCCGTGGAAGGCGCACCTGGTCGCCGCCCTGGTCGCCCGGGTGGCCGCGCGGCTGGGCAGCTCCGCGACCCCGGAGCCGGTGCTGGAGCCCACCGAGCCGCAGGTGACGACGCCGGCCCCGGCGATCCCCGGGCCGACCGAGCCGGTCACGGTCGGCGTGGAGGACGTGCTGGACGGCCAGCAGATCACCATCGGGGCGCCCGACCGGCCGGGTCTGTTCAGCCTGTGCGCGGGGGTGCTGGCGCTCAACCAGCTGGACGTGCGGGCGGCCCGGGTCAGCGTGCAGGGCCGGCACGCCACCCAGGTCTTCGCCGTCCGGCCCCGGTTCGGGCGCGCTCCGGTGCCGGAGATCCTCGCCGACGGCGTCCGTGCGGCGCTGGAGGGCACGCTCCCGCTGGCCGAGCGGCTGCGGCAGCGCGAGCACGACTACAGCCAGGACCGGGCGCCCGGGCGCCCGCCGCGGATCTCCTGGTTCGACGCCGAGGCCACCGGGGTCACGGGGCTGGTCGAGGTCCGGGCGACCGACCGCGCCGGTCTGCTGCACCGGCTCACCGCGGCGCTCGCCGACGCCGGGCTGGACGTGAGCTCGGCCACCATCGAGACGCTGGGCGCGGATGCCGTCGACGCCTTCTACGTCGCCGATCCCAGCGGCACCCCGATCGACGCCGGCCAGCGGGAACGCGCCGAGCGGGCGCTCGCCGCCGCCGCTCGCGGCGAGGTCCGCGATCCCGCCGGGCAGTCCGCCCGCGACACCTGACCGGCGGCCGGTCCCGGTTCTGTCGGAGCCCCGTGGCACGGTGCACGTGCCGGACGACGACCGGCGCCGGACGAACGGAAGGGACCTCTCGTGGACGAGCTGCCGACCTGGCCCTGCGTGGGCTGTGGGCACGACACCCGGTTCGAGCAGCCGCCGTGCGCCGACGGGCACACCGACGACGGCGGCGACTGCCCCGAGTGGCTGTGCGTCGACTGCGGCACCGCCATCGTCAACGGCCAGGTGTCGGTGCGGGAGCGGCAGCGCGCGGCCTGAGCGCCACCGGTCACCGCACCGCGAGCGCCACCCGGTCCGGCAGCGCCCCGTCGACGAGGAACGCGACCCAGCCACCGCGCAGCAGCACGGTCTCGATCAGCTCGTCGACGGCGTCGTCGATGACGTCCGGGTGCTCGACGTCGTCGGCCGGGGTCAGCAGGTCGCCGTCCTCGCTGATCCGGGCCGGGAAGACGAACCCCTCCTCGACGGCCAGCACCTCCGGCCGTTCGGCCCGGGCGGCCAGCCAGGCGGACGCGATGCCGTCCACCACCCGCCCGCGGGAGCGCCGTCGTTCCAGCAGGTCGAGTGCGTCCTGCTGCCGGGAGAACAGGTAGCGCTCGAGCACCAGCCGGATCCGTGGGGTCAGCCGGGTCAGCGGTGCGGTGGTCAGCGCCCCGCTCACCGTGCCGGCCAGGCGGCCGGTGTTCCGCGACAGCTGTCGGAACTGCGCCACCGTGCGCTCGGCGCCGACCAGCACCAGCGGCGCCGGGTGCAGGCGCAGGTGGGTCCCGAGGGCCCGGTCCACCTCACGCAGGAACGACTCCGTCGAGCCACCTGCGTCGCGGTCCGGGGCGCGCATCGGGAAGCCCGATCCCGCGGCGGGGGTGAGCAGGTCGCCGACGCCGTCCAGCAGCCGGGCCTCCCGCTCGGCCAGGAGCAGCACCACGTGCCGGGGCGTGCGGTGCAGGCTGCGCACCAGATCGCGGGTGGCGAACGTGGGGTCGATGACCACCCGGTCGGTGACCGGCACCGGCAGCCGGACGATCTCGCGGGTCGCGGCGCTGACGAACAGGCCGATCGCCTCGTCGGTGGGCCCGTGGGTGGCTTCCGCCAGCGTCCGTTCCAGCCCGCGGACGACGTCCGCCCGCTCGGGCAGGTCCTCGGTGGCGAGCCGGGCCGTCGCCGAGGCGGCCAGCCGGCGCAGGGTGCGGACGTCGTCGCTGCCCATCCGCGCCGCCGGCGACGTCGTCGCCAGCAGCGAGACCGAGGGGTAGGCCCGCACGGCCTGCAGCGCCATGACGCGGGCGGGGGAGACCACCCCCGGCCGGATCCGTGCCGTCACGGCAGCGGCCGGACGATCGGCTCGGCGTCGTACCGCCGGGCCACCTCGCGCAGCGCACGGGTCAGTGCGGTCGCCCGGCGACGACCGCGCAGGCCCCGCACGTGGTGGACGACGACGTGGGGCTCCAGGCCCGCCGCCCGGACCCGTGCGCCGGCCCGTGCGGTGAGCTGGCCGGTCACCCGCTCGGACTCCACCGCCAGCGCGGCGACCAGCGCTGCGTCGATCGTCCAGCCGGGGGAGGGGCGCAGCACCGCCACGGTGAGCGGGCGGTCGTCCAGCACGGCGGCGGCGATGGCGGGAGGCAGCAGGGTGTCGAGGTCGGTCTCGTCCAGGACGACGGCCAGCAGCCGCCGGCGCGCTCCCGGCGGCGGTGGACCGGCTGCCTCGGGTGGCTGGACCGGGCTGGAACGGCGGACGCGGAGCAGGCTGGGTGCGGGCACGGGGTCTCCCCGGGGCGGGCGAGGTCTCCCCCGGCCCGGAGGCCGGCCGTGCCCGGGCGCTGGGCCGGGACTGTCGGGCGACGACGCCGCGGTGCGGCGGGTACTCCCCTCGCACGGCCACAATAGACGAAACTGAGTTCAGACGTCCAGTCGCTGGGCGTGCCCCCCGGATACGGTTAGGTGGTGACCGCATCTGCGCCCGGTTGGACCTTCCTGTCCAACCACGGCCACGTGCTGGTGAGCCTCGCCGCCGACCCCGACGTCCGCATCCGTGACATCGCCGCGCAGGTCGGCATCACCGAGCGCGCCGTGCAGATGATCGTGGCCGACCTGACGGCCGCCGGTCACGTGCGACGCGAGCGGATCGGGCGGCGCAATCGGTACACCGTCGTCCCCGACGCGAGCTTCCGGCACCCGCTGGAGGAGCACCTGACCGTCGGGGCGTTCCTGGCGCTGGTGCTGGACCGGCCGAACCGGCCCTGAGCCCTCCCGGCGCCGGGTCGGCGGACGCCGTGGCCGCCGCGCCGGGCCGGGGGTCGTTAGGCTGGGCCGAGGTGGCGTGACGGCCCCGGGGTGGCCCCGGGTGCCCGAGCCGAGCCGTCCGCTCCGGACGACGGCTGCGCGCCCGACTGCTTGAGGACGTGTTGTGTTCGAGACCCTCTCCGACCGCCTGGACAAGGTCTTCACCGGTCTGCGCGGCAAGGGCCGGCTCTCCGACGAGGACATCGACGCCACCGCGCGCGAGATCCGGATCGCCCTGCTCGAGGCCGACGTCGCGCTGCCGGTCGTCCGGGCCTTCATCGCCTCGGTCAAGGAGCGGGCGCGCGGCGCCGAGGTCTCCCAGGCGCTGAACCCCGCGCAGCAGATCATCAAGATCGTCAACGAGGAGCTCGTCGGCATCCTCGGTGGCGAGACGCGGCGGATCCGCTTTGCGAAGCAGTCGCCCACGGTGATCATGCTGGCCGGTCTGCAGGGTGCCGGTAAGACCACGCTGGCCGGCAAGCTCGGCCGCTGGCTCAAGAGCCAGGGGCACACCCCGCTGCTGGTCGCCTGCGACCTCCAGCGCCCCAACGCCGTGCAGCAGCTGTCGGTGGTGGCCGGCCAGGCCGGCGTCGACGTCTTCGCCCCCGCGCCCGGCAACGGCGTGGGCGACCCGATCGCGGTGGCCCGCGAGTCGATCGACCACGCGCGGCGCACGATGCACGACGTCGTCGTCGTCGACACCGCCGGCCGGCTCGGCATCGACGCCGAGCTGATGGCGCAGGCCGCGGGCATCCGCGACGCCGTGCAGCCCGACGAGACGCTGTTCGTCGTCGACGCGATGATCGGGCAGGACGCCGTCACCACGGCGACGGCGTTCCAGGAGGGCGTCGGTTTCTCCGGCGTCGTCCTGACCAAGCTCGACGGCGACGCCCGCGGTGGTGCCGCGCTCTCCGTCCGGCACGTGACCGGCCAGCCGATCATGTTCGCCTCGACCGGGGAGAAGCTCGCCGACTTCGACGTCTTCCACCCCGAGCGGATGGCCTCGCGCATCCTCGGGATGGGCGACGTGCTCACCCTCATCGAGCAGGCCGAGCAGGCGTTCGACGCCGATCAGGCCGAGCGGATGGCCGGCAAGCTCGCCGCCCGCGAGGGGTTCACCCTCGAGGACTTCCTCGAGCAGATGATGGCGATCCGCAAGATGGGCCCGATCGCGAACCTGCTCGGGATGCTCCCGGGTGCGGGCCAGATGAAGGAGCAGCTCGCGCAGGTCGACGAGCGCGATCTCGACCGCACCGCGGCGATCATCCGGTCGATGACCCCGGCCGAGCGGGTCAGCCCCAAGATCATCAACGCCTCGCGGCGGGTGCGCATCGCCAACGGCTCCGGGATGAGCGTCACCGACGTCAACCAGCTGCTGGAGCGCTTCGCCCAGGCGCAGAAGATGATGGGCCAGATGGCCGGCAGCATGGGCATGCCCGGCATGGGCCCGATGTCGAAGAAGCAGCGTGGCCGGCAGAACCAGGTGCAGGCGCGCGGCAAGGGCAAGAAGGGCAAGGGCGGCAAGAAGGGCGGCCCGGCCCGCCGGCCCATCGGTGCCCCCGGCGCCATGGGCGGCATGCCGGGTCAGCTGCCGCCCGGTGGCGTGCCCGGCCTCCCGCCGGGTCAGGCCCTGCCCGACCTGTCCACGCTCGACTTCAGCAAGTTCAAGGACCAGGGCCGCTGACCCGGTGACCGCCCCCGCCCTGCACCTGGCCGGCGTGGTGCTCCCCGCCGGGGAGCACCGCGACCTGTGGGTGCGGGACGGCCGGATCACCTTCGACCCCGTTCCCGGCGCCGAGACGGTGAGCCGGGGCGGGTTCGTGCTGCCCGGGCTGGTCGACGCGCACTGCCACGTCGGCCTGGGCCACGGCGGCGAGCACGTCGGCGACCTCGACGGCCTCCGCGTCCAGGCGCTCGCCGAGCGGGACGCCGGGGTGCTGCTGCTGCGCGACTGCGGGTCGCCGGTCGACACCCGGGTGCTCGACGAGCACGAGGACCTGCCGCGGGTGATCCGGGCCGGCCGGCACCTGGCCGCGACCCGGCGCTACATCCCCGGGCTCGCCCTCGAACTGGAGCCCGGCGACCTGGTGGAGCAGGTCCGGGTGCAGGCCCGGCGGGGCGACGGCTGGGTGAAGCTGGTCGGTGACTGGATCGACCGCGGGGTGGGTGACCTGGCGCCGGAGTGGCCGGCCGACGTCGTCGCCGCGGCGATCGCGGCCGCCCACGAGGAGGGCGCCCGGGTCACCGCGCACACCTTCGGCACCGACGCGCTGCCCGACCTGATCGGCGCCGGCATCGACTGCATCGAGCACGGCAGCGGGCTGACCGAGGAGCTGGTCGGGGAGATGGCGGCACGCGGCACCGCCGTCGTCCCCACCCTGGTCAACGTGGCGAACTTCCCCGGCTTCGCGGCGGCGGGGGAGAAGAGGTTCCCCGCCTACGCCTCGACGATGCGGCGGCTGTACGCACGGGCCGGTGCCGTCGTACGGGCCGCTTACGACGCCGGTGTCCCGGTGTTCGCCGGCACCGACGCCGGTGGCGGCATCGACCACGGCGTCATCGCCGACGAGGTGCGGGCGCTGCACGCCGCCGGCCTGCCCGCCGAGGCGGCGGTCGCCGCGGCGTCCTGGGCGGCGCGGGAGTGGCTCGGCCTGCCCGGCGTCGCGGAGGGGGCCCCGGCCGACCTGGTCGTGTACGACGCCGACCCCCGGGTCGACCTCGACACGCTGCAGCGACCGCAGCGACTCGTCCTCCGCGGCCGCGTCGTCGCCTGAGATGCTCCTATGCCTCGTCAAGCGGTCATGACGTGGTGGATCTCGCGGGCGATGTAGCGCTTGAGGCAGCGAATGATCTCGAGGTTGCTGAGGCCTTCGGCTCGGCGGCGGGCGGCGTAGGCCTGTGTCGGTTGATGAGATGAGAGCCGGACCAGCGCAATGATGTGCAAGGCGTAGTTGGCGTGCCGGTCGCCGCCGCGGTTGAGCCGGTGTCGGGTGGTGCGGCCGCTGCTTGCCGGTAGTGGTGCGGTGCCGCAGAGCTGGGCGAAGGCCGCTTCGGAGCGCAGTCGGTCGGGGTTGTCCCCGGCGGTGACCAGCAGCTGGGCGGCAACCTCGGTGCCCACGCCGTAGACGGCCATCAGCGCCGGCGCGGTAGCCGTGACCAGCGGCTGCAGGTCGGCGTCGAGCTCGTCGATCTCCTCGGTCAGGGCGGCGATGCGCCGGGCCAGCCGGCGCAAAGTGAGCTTGGTGGCGGCGGTGACCGGATCGGCGGCCTCGACCAGGCATTCGGTCACCCTCAACCGCCGGCAGGTGGCCAGGAGTTGGCGAGTGGACTGCCCGCCCAGCGTCTGACGGAGTTCGGTCGGGCCGGTGAGCACCACTGCCTTGAGCTGGTTGATCGCCTGGGTGCGGCCCTTTATCGCGCTGCGCCGGGCGACTCGCAGGGTGCGGATGGCCTCGACCCTCCCGTCGCGGGTCTTCGGAGTACCGGCCGCGGCACCGGAGAGCACGGCGGCCGCGGCAGCGTAAGCGTCGATCGGGTCGCTCTTGCCCCGCTGGCGGCGGGTTCTGCGGTCGGGCCGGTCGACCTCGATGACCGTCTGCCCGGCCGCCCGCAGATGCCGGGCCAGGGCCGCACCGTAGGCGCCGGTGCCCTCCACCCCGAACGCGGCGACGTCCCCGTGCTCGCCCGCCCAGGCCAGCAACTGCCGGTAGCCCGCCGGGGTCGTCGGGAAGCCAGCGTCGGCCAGCGGCCTGCCGACGTCGTCGATCACCGCCGCGTGATGGGTGTCGCTGTGGGTGTCCACGCCGACGGTGACAACCCGCCGCGTGCTGGTCATGCTCGTCATGTCGTCTCCCGCTCGCACCGGTGATGGCGACGCGCGTCCGGGCGGGCCGGTCGGACAAGACAGTGATGGGCGCCTCTCGCACAGGCTCCTATGAGGTCACGGCCACCCGTCCGGACGTGCGAAACGGCGCCACCGGGCACGGCCGACAGATCTCAGCCAAGACAGCCAGGCGTCGGTCAGAACCCAGGGTCAGGCCGCACCCGATGACGCCGACAGCATCCTCACTGTCAGGTGACCCGCGGGGAGACCGCGAAGCGGGTGTCCCTGCCGCGGGGGCCGGAGGCCTCCCGGCAGGGACACGGGAAGTGGCTCGTCGGCGGCCGGGACGGCTCGTGGTCGCGGTGTCGCCCGGAGGGTGACGGTGTCGCCGGAAACCCGCTGGCCGCGGTGGGAGCCCGGGGGGCGACAATGAGCACCGTGTTGTTGCGGATGTCCTCCCTGTTCCTGCGCACCCTGCGCGACGACCCGGCCGACGCCGAGGTCCCCAGCCACCGGCTGCTCGCCCGGGGCGGGTACATCCGGCGGGCCGCGCCGGGTGGGTTCACGTGGCTGCCGCTGGGCTGGCGGGTGTTCCGCAACGTCGAGCGCATCGTCCGCGAGGAGATGGACGCGATGGGCGCGCAGGAGGTGCACTTCCCGGCGCTGCTGCCGCGCGAGCCCTACGAGGCGACCGGCCGGTGGACCGAGTACGGCCCCAACCTCTTCCGGCTGCAGGACCGCCGGGGCAACGACTTCCTCCTCGGCCCCACCCACGAGGAGATGTTCACCCTCCTGGTGAAGGACCTCTACGGCTCCTACAAGGACCTGCCGGTCTCGCTGTACCAGATCCAGACCAAGTACCGGGACGAGGCGCGTCCCCGGGCCGGGCTGTTCCGCGGCCGCGAGTTCACCATGAAGGACAGCTACTCCTTCGACGTCGACGACGCCGGCCTGGACGCCTCCTACGCCGCGCACCGCGCCGCCTACATCCGGATCTTCGACCGGCTGGGCCTGGACTACGTGATCGTCTCGGCGATGTCCGGGGCGATGGGCGGCTCGAAGAGCGAGGAGTTCCTGCACCCGACCTCGATCGGTGAGGACACCTTCGTCCGCTCGCCCGGCGGGTACGCGGCGAACGTCGAAGCCGTCGCCACCGTCGTCCCCGAGGCGGTGCCGTTCGACGGCCTGCCCGACGCGCACGTCGAGGACACCCCCGACACCCCGACCATCGAGACGCTCGTGGCCGCGGCGAACGAGCTCTTCCCCCAGGCCGGGTACACAGGTGCCTCGACGCTGAAGAACGTCGTGGTCACGCTGGTGCACCCCGACGGCACCCGCGAGCCGTTGGTGATCGGCCTGCCCGGTGACCGGGAGGTCGACGCCAAGCGGCTGGAGGCCCAGGTGTCGCCGGCCGAGGTCGAGCCGTTCACCGACTTCGCCGCCCACCCCGACCTGGTCAAGGGCTACATCGGCCCGCAGGTGCTGGGCAGCGAGAGCAAGACCGGCATCCGCTACCTCGTCGACCCGCGGGTGGTGCCGGGGAGCCGGTGGATCACCGGCGCCAACGAGCCCGGCAAGCACGTGTTCGACCTGGTGGCCGGGCGCGACTTCACCTGGGACGGCGTGATCGAGGCAGCCGAGGTGCGCCCCGGTGACCCCGCGCCCGACGGCTCCGGCCCGCTGGAGCTCGCCCGCGGCGTGGAGATGGGTCACATCTTCCAGCTGGGTCGCAAGTACGCCGAGGCACTGGACCTCAAGGTGCTCGACGAGAACGGCAAGCTCGTCACCGTCACCATGGGCTCCTACGGCATCGGGGTCTCGCGAGCGGTGGCCGCCATCGCCGAGTCCACCCACGACGAGCTCGGCTTGCGCTGGCCGCGGTCGGTCGCGCCGGCCGACGTCCACCTGGTCGCCACCGGCAAGGACGCCGCCGTCTTCGAGTACGCCGAGACCCTCGCCGGCCAGCTGGTCGACGCCGGGGTCACGGTGCTCTTCGACGACCGGCCGAAGGTGTCGCCCGGGGTCAAGTTCAAAGACGCCGAGCTGCTGGGCATGCCGACGATCGTCACCGTGGGACGTGGGCTGGCCGACGGCGTCATCGAGGTGCGCGACCGGGCGACGGGGGAGCGGTCCGAGGTCGCGGTGGCCGAGGCGGCCGACGCGGTCCTCGCCGCCGTCCGTGGCTGAGCGGTCGCTCGACGAGCAGCTGCGGCTGACCGCCGAGGTGGTCGAGGCCAACCTCGGCCACGGCGACCAGGTGCACGCGCCCCGGCCGATCGACCACCTGGCCGGGTTCCGCTCCCGGCGGGCCGCCACCGCGGCCTGCCGGGAGCTGGTCGACGCCGGCTACCGGGTCGACGGCACCTACCGCCGGTTGCTGACCGTCTGGGTCGAGTTCAGCGCGATGACCGCGGTGGACCACGAGACCGCGGCGGCGTTCACCCGGGAGATCGTGGCGATCGTCGGGCGGCACGGCGGCCGCTACGACGGCTGGGGCGGCTTCCTCGTCCCGCCTCAGGAGCCGGGCGAGGCGACCAGCTCCACCTCGTAGCCGTCGGCGTCCGTGAGGTAGGCGGCCCGGTGCTCCGGACCGCCGGCGAACGGGTGACGGTCACCGAACAGCAGCGTCCACCCGTGCGCCGCTGCCTCGGTGACGAGCGCGTCGAGGTCACCGGGCACGGTGAACGCGAGGTGGTTCAGCCCCGGTGCGCACCGGTCGTGCCGGTCGCCGGTCAGCGCCGGCGACTGTTCGACGACGAGGTAGGTGCCCTCGCCCCAGCGCCAGGAGCGCCCGTGCTCCCAGCGCTGGAACGGCTCCGCGCCCAGTGCGGTGAGCAGCCACCCCCAGGACCGCTCCGCCCGGGCGAGATCGGGCACCCACAGCTCGATGTGGTGCAGCGGCCCAGCAGCGGTCATGTGTCTCCTCCGGGCGTCTGGCATCATGGTCTGTCGAACACGGCGGTGGGCGGCCCTCTCACCATCCCCGCCCGTGTCCAGCGCTCCGCCCCGGCGTACCCCCACGCGTCCGTCCGGCGGGCAACCACACACGTTCGAGGAGCACACCACACACCGTGGCCACCAAGATCAAGCTCATGCGCCTGGGCAAGATGCGCGCGCCGTACTACCGCATCGTCGTCGCCGACGCCCGCACCAAGCGGGACGGTCGCTCGATCGAGACGATCGGCAAGTACCACCCGAAGGAGGACCCGTCCTTCATCGAGGTCGACAGCGAGCGCGCGCAGTACTGGCTCGGCGTCGGCGCCCAGCCGACCGAGGCCGTCGCCGCCATCCTCCGGGTCACCGGTGACTGGCAGAAGTTCAAGGGCGAGCCGGCCCCGGCCCCGATGAAGGTCGCGGCCCCCAAGCCGGACAAGAAGGCCCTCTACGAGGAGGCCGCCCGCGCCGCCGCCGACGAGCCGACGACCGAGGCGACCACCCCGCGCAAGAAGGCCGCCCCCAAGGCCGACGCCGCTGCCGACGCCCCGGCCGCGGACGCCGCCGAGACGCCTGCTGCCGAGTAAGACGTGCTCGAAGAAGCGCTCGAGCACCTGGTCAAGGGCATCGTCGACAACCCCGACGACGTCGTGGTCGACCTGGTCAACGGCCGTCGCGGCAAGACCCTCGAGGTCCGGGTGCACCCCGATGACCTCGGCAAGGTCATCGGCCGCGGCGGGCGCACCGCCAAGGCCCTGCGTCAGGTCATGACCGGTGTCGGCGGCCGCGGCCTGCGGGTTGACGTCGTCGACACCGACGGGCGCTGAGCACTCCCGGCGCCCCTGGCGCCACCCCCGCACACCCCGACACCGTGGTGGTCGGCCGCATCGGCCGGCCCCACGGTGTCCGTGGTCAGGTGACCGTCGAGGTGCGCACCGACGACCCCGACCTGCGGTTCGCGCCCGGGTCGGTGCTGCTCACCGACCCCGCCGCGCGCGGCCCGCTCACCGTCTCCGCCGCCCGCTGGCACAGCGGCGTCCTGCTGCTGCAGCTGGCCGGCCCGGACGGCGTCGTGGTCGCCGACCGCGAGGCCGCCGACGCGCTGCGCAACACCCGGCTGCTCGTCCCGGTCGATGCGCTCCCCGAGCTCGACGACCCGGACTCCTTCTACGACCACCAGCTGGTCGGCCTGGCCGCCGAGCTGACCGACGGCTCGCCGCTGGGCGAGGTCACCGCCGTGCAGCACGAGGGCGCCGAGCTGCTGGTCGTGCGCCGCACCGACGGCCGCGAGCTCCTCGTGCCGTTCGTGACGGCGATGGTCCCGGTGGTGGACGTGGCCGGGGGCCGGCTCGTCGTCGACCCGCCCGAGGGGCTGCTCGACCTGTGACCGGCTTCCGGATCGACGTGGTCACGATCTTCCCGGAGTACCTCGCCCCGCTCGGCCAGTCCCTGCTCGGCAAGGCCGCGGCCCGGGGCCTGGTCTCCGTCGGCGTGCACGACCTGCGGCAGTGGACCGACGACGTCCACCGCACGGTCGACGACGCCCCCTACGGCGGCGGCCCCGGCATGGTCATGCGCCCCGAGCCCTGGGCGCGCGCGCTGGAGGCGGTCCGCCCTCCGGGCACCCGGCTGGTCGTACCGACCCCGGCCGGCCGGCCCTTCACCCAGGCGGTCGCCGCCGAGTGGGCCGCCGAGCCCGGCCTGGTCTTCGCCTGCGGCCGCTACGAGGGCATCGACCAGCGGGTCGCGGACTGGGCGGCCTCGGCCGGGCCGGTGTCGGAGGTCTCCATCGGCGACTACGTGCTCGCCGGCGGTGAGTCCGCGGTGCTGGTGATGGTCGAGGCGGTCACCCGGCTGATCCCCGGGGTGGTCGGCAACGCCGAGTCGGTGGAGTTCGACTCGCACGCCGACGGGCTGCTCGAAGGGCCCTCCTACACCCGCCCGGCGTCCTGGCGTGACCAGGACGTGCCGCCGGTGCTGCTGTCCGGTGACCACGCCGCGATCGCCCGCTGGCGCCGCGCGGAGTCGCTGCGGCGCACCGCCGACCGCCGTCCCGACCTGCTGGCGGCGCTGCCGGACGACGCCCTGTCGGCGGCCGACCGGTCGGCGCTGGACGCCGACCCCCAGCAGTGACCGGCGCAGTCGTGACCGGCCAGCCGTGGGTCCGGCCGACCGCGCGGGTGCTGGTGCTCGACCCGGCGCAGCGGGTGCTGCTGCTCGGCGCCCGGCTCACCGGCCCGGACGCCGTCCCCGGGGAGGTGCTGTTCTGGTACACGCCCGGCGGGGGAGTGGAGGACGGCGAGGACCTGCGCACGGCCGCCGTCCGCGAGCTCGCCGAGGAGACCGGCCTGCGCGCCGACCCGGTCGACCTGGAGGGACCGGTGTGGCTGCGGCGGCACCTGGGTCGGTGGGGCGGGCGGGAGATCGACTCGCGGGAGACCTTCTTCGTGCTGCGCGACGTCCGGCACGAGGTCGACGTCGCCGGCCGCACCGAACTGGAGCTGCTCGCCGACGAGCCGCACCGCTGGTGGACCGCCGCCGAGGTGGCGGCCGGCGGGGTCGCCTTCGCCCCGCAGGAGCTCGCCGAGGTGCTCCCGCAGCTGCTCACCGGCCCGTGGACGGGGCCGCCGCGCATCGTCAGCTGAAGATGTGGCACAGTAGAGAGCTGCTGCACGCCGTCGGCTCCTGTCGACGGTGGCTCCGCACCTGACGACGACGTCCTGTGGCACCGCCACGGCCGATCTCGCGGGCGCTGGAGCGCGGCCCCCCGGTACGGACTCACCGGGACCCCGCTGCCCGTTCCACGACGAGTTCCCTAGATCTGAGGACTGCTGCGATGAACACCCTGGACGCCCTCGACGCTGCGTCGCTGCGCAACGACATCCCCGACTTCCGCCCCGGGGACACCGTGAAGGTGCACGTGCGGGTCATCGAGGGCACCCGCTCGCGCGTCCAGGTCTTCCAGGGCGTCATCATCCGGCGCCAGGGTGGCGGGATCCGCGAGACCTTCACCGTCCGCAAGGTCAGCTTCGGCGTCGGCGTGGAGCGCACCTTCCCGGTGCACACCCCGGTGGTGGAGCAGATCGAGGTGCTCACCCGCGGTGACGTCCGCCGGGCGAAGCTGTACTACCTCCGTGAGCTGCGCGGCAAGGCCGCCAAGATCAAGGAGAAGCGCGAGGTCGTCTCGCGCTGATCCCAGCGTCCCGACGTCGCACGGGGCCGGCTGCCATGGGCAGCCGGCCCCGTTCGCGTTCCCGGGCGACTGTGCGTTCCGTGGCATCCGGCGTTCCACCGGGCGCGGTGGCGCGCGGACCGTACGCTGATCGGCGATGAGCACGCACGGCCCCACCGACCCGCCCACCGGCCGTCCCGACGGGGACGCCCCGGACTCCCCGCCCTCCGTCGAGGCGGGTGACCGCCGGTCCGGTGGGCCCGAGCCGGGCGGGGCGACCCCCGCGGCGGCGCACGGTGGCCGGGCGCCGGCGAAGAAGGGCTCCCTGCTGCGGGAGCTGCCGGTGCTGCTGGTCATCGCCTTCGTGCTGGCGCTGCTGGTGAAGACCTTCCTGGTGCAGGCCTTCTTCATCCCCTCGGGCTCGATGGAGCAGACGCTGCACGGCTGTCCCGGCTGCACCGGGGACCGGGTGCTGGTGAACAAGGTGCCCTACTGGTTCGGCGAGCCCGAGCCCGGCGACGTGGTGGTCTTCCGCGGTCCGGACACCTGGTCCCCGGAGATCACCGTCGAGGAGCCGAGCAACTGGTTCACCGGTGCGCTGCTGACCCTGGGCCGGGCGATCGGCGTGGCGCCGCCCAGCGAGGACGACTACGTCAAGCGGGTCATCGCCACCGAGGGGCAGGAGGTCGCCTGCTGCGACGCCGAGGGGCGGGTGACCGTCGACGGCGAGCCGTTGGACGAGCCGTACATCTACCAGGACAACCCGATCGAGTCGCGGGCGTTCTCCCCGGTGGTCGTGCCCGAGGGGCGGCTGTGGGTGATGGGGGACCACCGCTCGGCGTCGGCGGACTCCGTCGAGCACAGCGGGGACGAGTACTCCGGCACCATCGGCGTGGACGACGTGATCGGCAAGGCGGCCGTCATCGTCTGGCCACTGGACCGGCTCGGCTTCATCGACGATCCGGAGATCCAGGCCGACGCCGCTGCGGCTCCTGCCGGTCTGCCGGTGCAGGGCGGCGCGGCGGTGGCGGTGCCCTACGTCCTGGGCCTGGTCGGGGCCGTGCCGCTGACCGCCTGGCGTCGTCGGCGGCGGCTACGGCCCCTCCGGGCGGCAGGTCCGTCCCGTCGTCCTCCGCGCACCGGCTGGCGGCGCGTGCGCCGGCCCGCGCAGACCCGGCCGGCGCGAGACTCCGCGGCCGGCTGACGGCCCGACTCGATGGCGTCCTCTCCGGGCCACTGTCGAGCAGGCGCGCCGCCGATCGGCCACGCCGGGCTACCGCCCGGATACGGCTTTCGGCAGGATCTGCGCGCGTCGTGGAAAGAAGTTCGCGGAAGTTGTTCAAGCAATCCGTTCACCCGGTCGATGTACATCGCAGAGAGTCATCAGACCCGAACGGAGAGTCAGACAGTGTCTGCACCCATGGCGAGCACCACGCGCGGCGTCACCCGCGTCATGATCCTCGCGGACGCCCCGGTTCTGCGCCGCGGCCTGATCGGCATGATCAACGAGACCGCGGGCATGCAGGCGGTGGGCAGCCCCGGTGAGCCCCGGCGCGCACTGACCCTCGCCGACTCGGCCCGCCCCGACGCCGTCGTGGTGGAGCTGGGCGCCGGCCGGGCCGCGACCCTCAACGCCTGCCGCGACCTCCGTCGCCGTTACCCGCAGATCGCGATCGTCGCGATCGCCACCTCCGAGGACCCGGCCGTGGTCAACGAGGCGCTGGCCGCCGGTGTCCGCGGCTACCTGCTGATGAACACCTCGCCCACGCTGCTGGGCTGGGCGGTGCTCGCCGCCCGTGCCGGGCGCACCGTCGTCGACCCGCAGATCCGCCGCACCGAGGGCGGGGCCGAGCCGGTCGCCAAGCCGCTCACCCCCGAGGTGCCGCTGACCCGGCGGGAGTCCGACGTCCTCGACGAGCTCCTCCAGGGGCAGTCGAACCGGCAGATCGGCCGGAACCTGTTCATCAGCGAGGACACCGTCAAGTCCCACGTGAAGGCGATCCTGCGCAAGCTCGGCGCCCGCGACCGGGCGCACGCCGTGTCGCTGGTGCTCTCCGCCCGCAACCCCGGCTGCACCTGCGGCGCGCACTCCTTCACCGCCACCGGCGTCTGAGCCGGCGGGCCGGTGGCGGACCGGGCACCACGCCCACCGCGACCGACCCGACACGACGGCCGGGGCGTCCCCCCACGCCCCGGCAGGCAGGGCTGGTCGGCAGCTGTCGACCGCGCCCAGCCGCCACGAGCCGGTCCCCGTTCCCCCGCGGACCGGCTCGTGGTGCGTCCGGGTCCGGCCGGGCGCGCCGTCGGTCCCAGCCCGGGGGCGCGCCGTCGTCGGTGCGTCGTAGGGTCGGCAGTCGATGCCTGCCCGAGCCACCCCCACCGCCCCCCGCTCCCGGGGCGGCGCCGTCGCGGACGCCGACGACGCCCTCTGGGAGATGGAGCGATCCCTGCGCCGGCGCGGGTTCGCCGCCATCGCCGGGGCCGACGAGGCCGGCCGCGGTGCCTGCGCCGGACCCCTGGTCGCCGCCGCGTGCGTGCTGCCGGCCGGCCGACGTGGACGGGTCCCGGGACTGGCCGACTCCAAGTTGCTCACCGCCGCGACGCGGGAGCGGGTGCACGCCGAGGTGCTCGACCGGGCGGTCGCCTGGTCGGTGGTCGTGATCCCGGTGGGCGAGCTCGACGCCCGGGGGATGCACGTCACCAACATCGAGGCGCTGCGCCGGGCGGTGCACACCCTCGAACCGGGCCCGCAGTACGTGCTCACCGACGGCTTCCCGGTCAGCGGGCTGGCGCAGCCCTCGCTGGCGGTCTGGAAGGGCGACCGGGTCGCCGCCTGCGTCGCCGCGGCATCGGTGCTGGCGAAGGTCACCCGCGACCGGATGATGCTCGACCTGCACGAGCGGTTCCCGGCCTACGGCTTCGACGTCCACAAGGGCTACATCACCGAGGCGCACAGTGCTGCCCTCGACCGGCACGGACCCTGCCCGGAGCACCGGATGCGGTTCGTCAACGTGGCCCGGGCGCGGGACGCGCACGCCGCGCGGACACCAGCGCTGCCGCGGACACGGGCCATGCCCGATGATGGACCCGTGCCCGCCCAGTCGAACGACCCCCCGGAGCTCGTCTCCGGATCCATCCCGCGGGCTGCCGACCACCGTGCCGGCCTGCCCACGCCGGCACTCGTGGAGCACACCCGATGAGCACCGAGGACCTCGAGAAGTACGAGACCGAGATGGAGCTGCAGCTCTATCGCGAGTACAAGGACATCGTCCGCCAGTTCTCCTACGTCGTGGAGACCGAGCGGCGGTTCTACCTGGCCAACAGCGTCGACCTCCAGGTCCGGGACGCCGGCGGCGAGGTGTTCTTCGAGCTCACCCTCACCGACGCCTGGGTCTGGGACATGTACCGGCCGGCCCGCTTCGTGAAGAACGTGCGGGTCGTGACGTTCAAGGACGTCAACGTCGAGGAGCTGGACAAGCCCGACCTCGAGCTGCCGGACAGCCCGCGCCTGCCCTGACCCGGTCGCCGCGCACCCGGCCAGATTTCCCCGGCCAGGTTGCCCCGGCCGGGCGCCGGTCGGGCCCCGTCGTCCACAGTCGTGGGCGCTGTCCACAGACCTCGCTGGGCGCTGGCCCGCGGGCAGCGCCGGACCCAGGGTCGAGGGGTGTCCACGACCCCCACCCCACGAGCCGCGCTCGGCGCCTACGGCGAGCGCGTGGCCGTCCGGCTGCTCACCGATGCCGGCATGCAGGTGCTCGACCGCAACTGGCGCTGCCGGCACGGCGAGCTCGACGTCGTCGCCCGCGACGGCGACGCCATCGTCTTCTGCGAGGTGAAGACCCGGCGCGGCACCGGCTTCGGGCACGCCGTGGAGGCGGTCACCGCGGACAAGCGGCGCCGGCTGCGCCAGCTGGCCAGCGCCTGGCTCGCGGCGCACGACCACCACGCGCCCGACCTGCGCTTCGACGTCGTCGGGGTGCACGTCCCGGACGCCGGCCCGGCCCGGGTGGCGCACCTGCGGAACGCGTTCTGATGGCGCTGGCGAGGACCTGGTCGGTGGGGCTGGTCGGCGTGCGGGGCGCCTTGGTGGAGGTGGAGGTCGACCTCGCCCCGGGGGTGCCCACGGTGGTGCTCGTCGGCCTGCCCGACGCCGTGGTGCGCCAGTCGGTCGACCGGGTGCGCGCGGCCGTGGTCAACAGCGGGCACGACTTCCCGCTGCGCCGGGTGACCATCGGGCTGTCGCCGGCGGCGATGCCCAAGCAGGGGAGCGGGTTCGACCTCGCCCTGGCCGTGGCCGTGCTCGCCGCCGTCGGGGTGGTGCCGGCCGAGCGGGTGCGGGAGCTCGTCCTGCTGGGTGAGCTGGGCCTGGACGGGTCACTGCGGACGGTGCGCGGGGTGCTCCCCGCGGCGCTGGCCGCCGCCCGGGCCGGGCACCGGCAGGTCGTGGTGCCGGCCGGCAACGCCGACGAGGCGGCCCTGGTCGAGGGCGTCGAGGTGCTCGCTGCGGAGACGCTGGGGCAGGTCGTCGCCCACCTCGCCGGCGGTACCGCCATCCCGGTGCACGAGCGTGCGTCGGCGGCGCCCGAGCCGCCGGGGCCGGACCTGGCCGACGTCGTCGGCCAGACCGCCGGACGCCGCGCGGTGGAGGTCGCCGCCGCCGGGGGACACCACCTGTTCCTCACCGGCCCGCCCGGTGCGGGCAAGACGATGCTCGCCGAGCGGCTGCCGGGTCTGCTGCCCCCGCTGGACGAGCGCGCCGCCATGGAGGTCACCGCGATCGCCTCGGTCGCCGGCACCCTGCCGCCGGGGGCGCCGCTGGTCCGCCGCCCGACGTTCGAGTCACCGCACCACTCGGCGACGATGGCCGCGCTGGTCGGCGGTGGGTCGGGCCAGATCCGTCCCGGCGCGCTCTGCCGCGCCCACCTGGGCGTGCTCTTCCTCGACGAGGCGCCCGAGTTCCCTCGTGCGGTGCTCGACACGCTGCGCCAGCCGCTGGAGCGGGGCGAGGTCACCATCCACCGGGCGAACGGCTCGGCCACCTTCCCCTGCCGGGCGCAGCTGGTGCTCGCCGCCAACCCGTGTCCCTGCGCCAGCGCGGCCGGGGACACGGCCTGCACCTGCAGCCCGCTGGAACGCCGGCGCTACCAGGCCCGGCTCTCCGGACCGTTGCTGGACCGGATCGACCTGCGGGTCACGCTGCCGGCGGTGAGCCGGGCTGCCTGGCTGGACGGCGTCGCGCCCCCGGAATCGACCCAGGTGGTGGCCCGGCGGGTGCGGGCGGCGCGGGAGGCAGCCGCAGCCCGGCTGGCCGGCACCGGTCTCACCCTCAACAGCGCGGTGCCCGGCCGGCTGCTGCGCGAACGGTGGCCGGTGCCCCGGCGGGCGCTGGCGCTGGCCGAGCGGGCACTGGAGCGGGGCTCGCTGTCGGTCCGCGGCTTCGACCGCGTGCTGCGGGTCGCCTGGACGCTCGCCGACCTGGCCGGTCTCGGTACGCCGGGCCCCGACCAGATCGCCGAGGCGCTCGGCATGCGGCTGTCGCGGGCCGCGGCGTGAGCGCCGACGAGCTGGTGGCCGACCTGCGCGGCGGGTCGGTCGTGGACGAGCCGGGCACCGCCGGGCCGGCCGTCCGCCGGGCGCGGGCATGGCTCACCCGCGCGCTGGAACCGGGGTCGGTGCCGGCCTGGCGGTTCGTGGAGCGGGTCGGGCCGGTCGAGGCCGTGGCCGCGCTCCGGGCCGGGACGGCCCCGCCCCGGGTGCAGGCGGTCGCCGGTGCGCGGGTCGCCGAGGACGCCAGCCTCGACGACCTCCGGCGGGCCGAGCGGTGCGGCGCACGCCTGGTGGTGCCCGAGGACGACGAGTGGCCCACCTCCGCCCTGCACTGCCTGACCGTGGCCAGCTCCGCGCTGCCGGACGACCACCGGCTGGACCGGACCCTCACGCCCGTGCCGCCCCTGGGGCTGTGGGTCCGTGGCGACGGGGCACTGGCCGACGTGGTCGACCGCTCGGTGGCCCTGGTCGGCTCCCGGGCGGCGACCGCCTACGGCGAGCACGTGACCGGGGAGCTGGCCCACGGACTGGGGGAGCGGGGCTGGACCACCGTCTCCGGCGGCGCCTTCGGGATCGACGCCGCCGCCCACCGCGGGGCGCTGGCCGCCGGTGCCCCCACCGTGGCCGTGCTCGCCTGCGGCGTCGACCGCGCCTACCCGGCGTCGCACTCCGCGCTGTTCTCCCGGCTGCTCGACGGCGGGCTGCTGGTCAGCGAGTGGCCGCCCGGGTGCGCCCCGCTGCGGCACCGCTTCCTGGTGCGCAACCGGCTGATCGCCGCCCTGACCCGGGGCACCGTGGTGGTCGAGGCGGCCGCGCGGTCCGGGGCGCTGGCCACGGCGCACCGGGCCCGAGACCTGGGGCGGGCGCTGATGGTCGTCCCCGGTCCGGTCACCTCCGCGATGTCGGTGGGCTGCCACGAGCTGCTCCGCGACGAGGAGCGCGGCGCCCGGCTGGTCACCACCGCCGCGCAGGTGGTCGAGCAGGTCGGGTCGCTGGGGGCCGACCTCGCCGCTCCACCGGCGCGGCCGGCCAGTCCCCGCGACGAGCTGTCCGACGTGGCCCGCCGGGTGCTCGACGCCTGCCCGGTGCGCACCGGCGTCAGCCCCGAACGGCTCGCCGCGGTGGCCGGGTGCGACGTCCTCGACGTGCTGCGGGTGCTGCCGGCGTTGGAGCTCGCCGACCTCGTCCAGTGGACCGGCACCGGCTGGCGGCTGCACCCGCCGCCGAAGACCGGGACCGGCGCGTCACGTTGACCGGTCGTGGTCCGGCACGGACGCTGCCCCCATGGCGGGGACGGCGGAGCTGCGGGCGGGGCTGCCCCCTGCCCTCGCCGAGTCGCTGGACGGCTGGGAGGAGCACCTGCGGCTGCAGCGGGACCTGTCCGCGCACACGGTCCGTGGGTACGTCAGCGACGTCGTCTCGCTGCTGGACCACCTGGCTCGCCGGCAGGGGGCCACCCCGGCCGACCTGGACCTCGCGACGCTGCGCAGCTGGCTGGCCGCCGGCCGCACCCGCGGCGACAGCCGGTCCACCACCGCCCGGCGGTCGGCGTCGGCGCGGTCGTTCACGGCGTACCTGCGCCGCAGCGGCCAGGTCGCCGAGGACGTCGGCCTCCGGCTGGCCAGCCCGAAGGCGCACCGCACCCTGCCCGGCGTGCTCGGCACCGAGCAGGCGCGCGCCGTGCTGGAGCAGGCCGCCCAGCCCGTCGGCGAGGGCGAGGAACCGGCCGAGACCGCGCTCCGGCTGCGCAACGTGCTGGTGCTCGAGCTGCTCTACGCCAGCGGCATCCGGGTGGGGGAGCTGGTCGGCCTGGACGTCGATGACGTCGACCGGGGCCGGCGGCTGCTCCGGGTGTTCGGCAAGGGCCGCAAGGAGCGGAGCGTGCCCTTCGGCGCCCCGGCGGCCCAGGCGCTGGAGACCTGGCTGACCGGTGGGAGGCCGACGCTCGCCACCCCGGACAGCGGCCCGGCGCTGCTGCTGGGCGCCCGCGGTGGGCGGCTGGACGCCCGGGAGGCGCGCCGCGTCGTGCACACCGCGGTCCAGGCAGCCCCCGGCACCCCGGACATCGGCCCGCACGGGCTGCGGCACTCCGCGGCCACGCACGTCCTGGAGGGCGGGGCCGACCTGCGCTCGGTCCAGGAGCTGCTGGGTCACGCTAGCCTCGCGACCACGCAGGTCTACACGCACGTGACGGTCGAGCGGCTGCGCACGGTCCACGCGCAGGCCCATCCGCGGGCCTGACAGAGTGGGGACGACACCGGTGCGCACGGTCAGGTTGTGCACGGCGACGGGCGATCAGGGGGAATCAGGTGTCTGAGGCGACGGTCCAGCTCGGGGCGAGCGACGACCCGGACGCGGTGGTCGCCGAGCTCTGGGCCCGCTACGTCCTCGACCGGGACACCGGTCTGCGCGACCGGCTGATCCTGCACTACGCGCCGCTGGTCAAGTACGTCGCCGGCCGGGTCGGCAGCGGCCTGCCCGCCCACGTCGAGCAGGCCGACCTCGTCTCCTACGGCACCTTCGGGCTGATCGATGCGATCACCCGCTTCGAGCCGTCCCGGGAGATCAAGTTCGAGAGCTACGCGATGTCCCGCATCCGCGGCGCGATCATCGACGAGCTCCGCTCCACCGACTGGATCCCGCGGTCGGTGCGGATGAAGGCCCGCCAGTTCGAGCGCACGATCGCGGCCCTGGAGAGCCGGCTCCAGCGGAGCCCCTCCGAGGAGGAGATCGCCGCGGAGATGGAGATGGACGTCGAGGAGATCCGCAAGTTCCTCGGCCAGCTCTCCCTGGTCAACGTCGTCGCCCTCGACGAGCTGCTCGTCGACGACGACGGCTCCGCCCCGCGCCTGGTCGACACGCTCAAGGACACCAGCGCACTGGACCCGCAGGCGATGGCCGAGCACGGTGAGGCCCGGCAGCTGCTGGCACGCGCGGTCGAGCAGCTGCCCGACCGGGAGAAGGTCGTGGTCAGCCTCTACTACTTCGAGGGGCTCACCCTGGCCGACATCGGCCGGGTGCTCGGGGTGACCGAGAGCCGCATCTGCCAGCTGCACACCAAGGCCGTGCTCCAGCTGCGCACCAAGCTCGCCGACATCGCCTGAGCGCCGTCGGCGGTCGGTCGGCCCGCTGGGATCAGGCGCTCTGCTCTCCGGGGCGGGGCCCCAGCAGGGGCTGCGCCGTCGGCGGGTTGCGGTGCCCCTCCTCCCAGGGGAGCGTCCCCTGGGAGTCCGGCCACACCAGCTGCAGCACCTCGACGCTCCCGTAGAGCTGCTCGGCCACCGCCAGCCGGCCGGTGTCGGCCACGGCCAGGAAGACCACGGGGGAGTCGGCGTCGGTGATCGCCGTGGTCGCCGCGCCCGGCGCGAACCGGGCGCCGGCCCGGACGGCCTCGCCCACCAGGTTCAGGTACTTCTCGCCGGCCTCGAAGGGCAGCCCGGTCACGATCACCTCCGGGTGCCCGAGCGCGGTCAGGCCCACGGTGTGCGACCAGCGCGGCTCCCCGGGTGACCCGCCGCCGTGCAGCACCGCCCAGCCGAACCGGCCGATGACCGCCTGCAGGTCGCGCAGCACCTGGCCGCCGTCCTGCTCCTCCGGTCCGGACTCCTTCTTCCGTCGCCAGCGCACGCCCGGACGGTAACGCCTCCCGCACTCAGGACCACGGCAGCAGACTGATCCGCGGCGGCTGCAGCAGGGAGAGCGGGTCCAGGTACACCTCCCCGTGCCGCAGCCCCCCGTGCCGCAGCCCCCAGTGCAGGCAGGCCTCGGCCGGGCAGCCGGCGTGCCCGGCGGCCAGGGTGCCCAGCGGCGAGCCCCGCGCGACTGCCTGGCCGGCGGCCACCGACGGCTCCACCGGCTCGTAGGTGGTGCGCAGGCCACCGGCGTGCTCGACGCTCACCACCGGCCGCCCGGCCACCATGCCCGCGAAGGCCACCACGCCGTCCCCGGAGGAGAGCACCGGTGCGCCGACCCCGCCGAGCAGGTCCACGCCCCGGTGGCCCGCGGCGTACGGCGTCGGTGGGGGGTCGAAGGCGCGGGACACCTCCGGCGCCCCCGGGAAGGGCCACCCCCAGACACCGGACGGGGCGGGGGAGGACGGTGGGGGCGGAGCCGGCGTGGCCGCCCCCGCCGCGGGTCCGAGCAGAGCCGCGCAGAGCAGGGTGAGCAGCACGAGCAGGCGGGCGAGGGGCACCCGCCGACCCTGCGGTCACCGGCGTGCGGGTGGCGGCCTGCCGCCCCGGTTGTGGACGGCGGGTCCGCCTGGGGACGACCGGCGTGGAGCACCCTCGGGCACCGCGTATGCTTGCCGGTGCGGCCCGCTCCGGCGGGTCGACTTCGCGTGTCCGCATCCCGCTGCTCGTGCACCTCGACGAGCCATGCGGGGAGCTCGTCACCTCGGTCCCGTCTCGCGGCGGGTCGGTGACGCGATCTGCGACACCAGGGCGGTGCACCACCCGGTGCCCGCGACAACCGGCACAGCGCGGCCCGGCCCCCGGCCGTCCGCGCACGAGAAGGAAGGCGGCGCCTCGTGGCAGTCGTCAGCATGAAGAACCTGCTCGACAGCGGGGTCCACTTCGGGCACCAGACCCGTCGCTGGAACCCGAAGATGAAGCGCTTCATCTTCACCGAGCGCAACGGCATCTACATCATCGACATCCAGCAGACGCTGGGTTACATCGACCAGGCCTACGAGTTCGTCAAGCAGACCGTGGCCCACGGCGGTTCGATCATGTTCGTCGGGACCAAGCGCCAGGCGCAGGAGGTCATCGCCGAGCAGGCGACCCGCGTCGGCATGCCCTACGTGAACCAGCGCTGGCTGGGCGGCATGCTCACCAACTTCTCCACCGTCTACAAGCGGCTCCAGCGCATGAAGGAGCTGGAGGACATGGAGCAGACCGGCGTCATGGCCTCCCTCTCCAAGAAGGAGCAGCTGGGCCTGACCCGCGAGAAGGCCAAGCTCGAGCGCAGCCTCGGCGGCATCCGCGACATGCAGAAGGTGCCCAGCGCCATCTGGGTCGTGGACACCAAGAAGGAGCACATCGCCGTCGGCGAGGCCCGCAAGCTGGGCATCCCCGTCGTCGCGATCCTCGACACCAACTGCGACCCCGACGAGGTCGACTACAAGATCCCGGGCAACGACGACGCGATCCGCAGCACCGCGCTGCTCACCCGCGTGATCGCCGACGCCGTCGCCGACGGCCTGATGGCCCGTTCGGCCGCGCAGGCCAACGCCGGCCGCACCGAGGACGGCGCTCCGGCCGGTGCCGCCGCCGAGCCGCTGGCCGACTGGGAGCGCGAGCTGCTCACCGGCCAGTCCGGTGACGCCCCGGCCGCCGAGCTGCCCGAGACCCCGGCCGCCCCGCCGGCCGTCACCGCTGACGAGGTCGCGCCCGTCGAGGGCGTCCCCGCCACCGGCGACACCGCCACCGGCACCCAGAACGCCCAGAACGGCTGACCCGGTCGGCGCCGCCCCCTGCTGAGGGGGGCGGCGCCGCCGCACGTCCGCACCCGGTTACCACCAGACCAGAGGAAGTGACATGCCCGCCTTCACCGCAGCCGACGTCAAGCGTCTCCGCGACGCCACCGGCGCCGGCATGATGGACGCCAAGAAGGCCCTGACCGAGGCCGACGGCGAGTACGACAAGGCCGTCGAGATCCTGCGGGTCAAGGGCGCCAAGGACGTCGGCAAGCGCCTGGAGCGCTCGACGACCAACGGCATCGTGGTCAGCAAGGACGGCGCGCTGCTCGAGCTCGACTGCGAGACCGACTTCGTCGCCAAGAACGCCGAGTTCGTCGCCCTGGGCGAGAAGCTCCTGGACGTCGTGCTGGCCCAGAAGCCCGCCGACGTCGCGGCGCTGCTGGCCACCGAGGTCGACGGCCAGACGGTCGAGAAGCTGATCGAGTCCGAGTCCGCCCGGATCGGCGAGAAGCTCGTCCTCTCCCGTTTCGCGGTCTTCGAGGGCCCCACGGCCGTGTACCTGCACAAGCGCGCCACCGACCTGCCCCCGGCCATCGGTGTCGCGGTGCAGTACTCCGGCGGCGACGAGGACGCGGCCCGCGCCCTGGCGATGCACATCGCCGCGGCCCGTCCCCGCTACCTGACCCGCGAGGAGGTCCCCGCCGAGACGGTGGAGACCG
The DNA here is from genome assembly GCF_007994135.1 of Modestobacter roseus. Classification (NCBI taxonomy): domain Bacteria; kingdom Bacillati; phylum Actinomycetota; class Actinomycetes; order Geodermatophilales; family Geodermatophilaceae; genus Modestobacter; species Modestobacter roseus. Next base: position 2,504,074 of record NZ_VLKF01000001.1, on the reverse strand, counting down.
AGCGCCGGGTGGCCGAGCAGACGGCGAAGGAGGAGGGCAAGCCCGAGCAGGCGATCGCGAAGATCGTCGAGGGGCGGGTCAACTCCTACTTCAAGGACTTCGTGCTCCTCGAGCAGCCCTCGATCACCGAGCCGAAGCGCACCGTCAAGCAGGTCATCGGCGACGCCGGCCTGACCGTCGACCGGTTCGCCCGGTTCGAGGTCGGCCAGGCCTGACGCAGGACCAGCAGCTCACCGCCGGCCCCGTCCCTCCCGGGACGGGGCCGGTGGCCTGTCCGGCCCCGTCCCGGGAGCGACGACGTCCCCGGCATGCGGCAGGATCGACCAACGAACACCCCGACGCGAAGGACACCTGTGACCGACACGACCGCCGCCAGCAACCCGGAGGGCCTGCTCTTCGCGCCCGCCGCCTCCGCGCCGACCGACGGCAGCGGCTACCGGCGGGTGCTGCTCAAGCTCTCCGGTGAGGCGTTCGGTGGCGGCAGCGTCGGGGTCGACGGCGGCATCGTGCACGACATCGCCGAGCAGCTGGCCGAGGTCGTCCACGGCGGGACCCAGGTGGCCGTCGTCGTCGGCGGTGGCAACTTCTTCCGCGGCGCGGAGCTGGCGCAAGCGGGCATGGACCGCCGGCACGCCGACTACATGGGCATGCTCGGCACGGTGATGAACGCGCTGGCCCTGCAGGCCTTCTGCGAGCAGATCGGCCTGGAGACGCGGGTGCAGACGGCGATCACCATGGGCCAGGTCGCCGAGCCCTACATCCCGCGCAAGGCCGTCCGGCACATGGAGAAGGGCCGGCTGGTCATCTTCGGCGCCGGTGCCGGGATGCCCTACTTCTCCACCGACACCGTCGCCGCCCAGCGTGCCCTGGAGATCGGCTGCCAGGTGCTGCTGATGGCGAAGAACGGCGTGGACGGCGTGTACGACGCCGACCCCCGCAAGGACCCCTCCGCGACCATGTACGAGGAGCTGGACTACGCCACGGTCCTGGCCAAGCAGCTCGGGGTGGCCGACGCCACGGCGATCAGCCTCTGCATGGACAACCGCATGCCGATCGTCGTGTTCAACCTGTTGCGTGAGGGCAACATCGGTCGTGCCGTCGCAGGTGAGAAGATCGGGACCCTGATCAGCCAGCCGGCCTGACCGGTCGGCTCCCGGGCGGGCGACGGTCGCCGCGCCCCGACCCGGGTACCGGTCGGCTGAACGCCGACCGACCAGACGGCCAGCACGGCGGCAGCTGCCGCAGGAGGAGAGAACCGTGATCGACGACACCCTGCTCGACGCCGAGGAGCGGATGGACAAGGCCCTGTCGGTCGCCCGCGAGGACCTCGGTTCCGTGCGCACCGGCCGCGCTGCGCCGTCCATGTTCAACAAGATCTCGGTCGACTACTACGGCGCGTACACCCCGGTGCCGCAGATGGCCTCGATCACCGTGCCCGAAGCGCGCATGGCGGTCATCAAGCCCTACGACATGGGTCAGCTGCAGGCCATCGAGCGGGCGATCCGCGACTCCGACCTCGGCGTCAACCCGACGAACGACGGCACGCTGATCCGGGTGGTCTTCCCGCAGCTGACCGAGGAGCGGCGCCGCGACCTGGTCAAGCAGGCCCGGGCCAAGGGCGAGGACGCCAAGGTCGCGATCCGCAACATCCGTCGCCGCTCGAAGGAGGAGCTCGACCGCATCGCCAAGGACGGCGAGGCCGGCGAGGACGACGTGCGACGCGCGGAGAAGGAGCTCGACGACCTCACCGCCACCCACGTCGCTGCCATCGACGAGGCGATGAAGAACAAGGAGACCGAGCTCCTCGACGTCTGATCCCGACCGGACCCGCGCGGTGCCCCGCTTCCTGTCCCGCTCCGGACCCGATGGTCCGGAGCGCGAGCCTGCCCGTGGCCGGGCCGGCCTCGCCGAGTCCGGCTGGTCGTCCGGCGACCCGGCGACCGCCCCGCAGCCGTCCGTCGGGGAGCCGGCGACCGGGTCCCTGCCCCGGGTCGGCCGGCCGCCGGTGCCTCCCGGGCGGGCTCGGCCGGCGCCGCCCGGACACGCCGCCCGCCGGCCGGCCGGTGCCCCGGACGACGAGCCGTCGCAGGACACCCTGGCCGACGGTCTGCTCACCTCCCACGGCGGGCTCCGTGGCGGCGCACGCGCGGCGGAGGGAGCCGCCTACGGGCCGGCCGACGGGGCAGAGCCCGGCGATGACGACGCGGCGCACGACGACGACGCACCGTACGACGACGCGGAGCACGACGCCCCGCTGACGGCGGTGCCCGGGGCGCCCGGCACCGAGGTCAGCGGTGAGCCGCCCCGGGACACGCCCAAGGGTCCTGGCCGCGCCGGCCGGGACATGGGGTCGGCCATCGGTGTCGCGCTGGCCCTGGGTGCGGTGGTCATCACGACCCTGCTCGTCTGGCGTCCGGCGTTCCTGCTGGTGATCACCCTGGCCGTGCTGGTCAGCGTGGTGGAGCTGAGCCGGGCGCTGCAGGCCGGCGGGCACCGCCCGCCGCTGCCCCCGGTCGTCGTCGGCTCGGTGGCGATGATGGCCCTCGCGTGGACCCGCGGACCCTCCGGGCTGGTCGTCGGCTTCCTGCTGACGGTGTTCGCGGTGGTCCTCTGGCGGCTCGGCGACGGACCGGTGGGCTACCTGCGCGACGCCTCCGCCGCCGTCCTGGTGGCGCTCTACGTCCCGCTGCTGGCCGGGTTCGCCGTCCTGCTGCTGGTGCCCGACGACGGCGTCGCCCGGGTGCTGGCGTTCATCGTCACGGTCGTGTGCAGCGACACCGGCGGGTTTGCCGCCGGCGTGCTCTTCGGCAAGACCCCGCTCGCGAAGAGCATCAGCCCGAAGAAGTCCTGGGAGGGGCTGGCCGGTTCGGTCGCCGCCTGCGTGCTGGTCGGCGTCCTGCTGTTCACGCTGACCTTCCACGGCCCCTGGTGGGGTGGCGTGCTGTTCGGCGTCGCGATCGCCCTGACCGCCACCCTGGGCGACCTCGGTGAGTCGCTGATCAAGCGCGACCTCGGCATCAAGGACATGGGCACGATGCTGCCCGGGCACGGCGGGCTGATGGACCGGATGGACTCCCTGCTGCCCTCGGCCGCCGTCGCCTGGCTGGTGCTCTCGCTGGTCGTCCCGACCTGACGAGGCGCGGAGCCTGATCAGGCGCGGACCGCCTCCCAGCTCCGTCCGACCACGTCGAAGCCACGCCGGGCATACCACTGACGCGGCCAGTCCTCCGCTGCGGCGTCCAGCACCACGAGGTCGCAGCCTGCCCGGCCGGCCCGGTGGAGCGCAGCCGTCAGCAGCGCGTCGGCGTGCCCCCGGCGGCGCGCGGCCGGGTCGGTGAGCACCGAGTCCACGGCCGCGGTGGCCCCGTCCACCCGCAGCTGGGCGGCAGCGACCACCCGCCCCGACTCGCGGACCACCAGGTCGGTCACCTGCACCACGCGGTCGGTGCGGTGCTCCCGGCCGACCAGCTGCGCGACCACCTCGGCCAGCGGCGGGTCCGCGCCGGCCAGCTCGCGCCGCCACGACTGTGCCCAGAACTCGTGCACCCGCTCCTGCGGGACCGCCTCCACGGACCCGGGCGGACGCTCGGGGAACGGTGCCCGGCGCGCCATGGCCACGGTCGGGGAGACGTCCCAGCCCCGCCGGGCCAGCTCCTGCGCGACCGGGCCGGCGGCCGGGTGCAGCAGGGTCGCGGCCTGCGCCGGCCAGGCCGCGTCCGTCGCAGCCGCAGCCGTCAGCTCCGCCACGGCCGCGGCGGTGACGGCGCCGGTGACGAGCACCCGGTTGTCGTCCCGGGAGTGGGGGAACGCCGGCTCCGAGACCACCAGACCCCCGGGGACGGGCCGCAGCTGTGCGGCTCGCCGGGTGGCGACCGAGACCGCGAGCGCCCGGGCACGCGCGGCCGCGTCCCCGGGATCGGGCAGCGCCAGCGGTCTGCCGCGGAGCCACGGCACCACGCCGACGACGGCGGCGGTGGGCAGCGGACCGAACAGGTGCGGGAAGCGCATCGCAGACGGGTCACCGGGCACGCCGGGCTCCCAGCGCACCGGATCGGTCAGCCGGGCCGGGTCGACGACGAGCACCACGACGTCGCGCCGGTCCCCGTACAGCCGCCGGGCCGGCAGGTGGACCTGGTCCGGCGTCGACAGGTGCACGAAGCCGGCGCCGGCCAGCGACGGCGGCTCGACCACCCCGGTGTCCAGCGCCGCCCGCCAGGCGGCCGGCTCGATGAGGTGCAGCAGCACGCGGTCGTCCACCGGTCCACTGTGCCCGGGCGGCCGCCCGCCGGGCCCGGCGGGCGTGGCAGCATGCGCCGGTGGTCGAGCAGCAGCACCCCGGTGACGGTGGGACCGGATTGGGGCCCACCGAGTGGGGCACCACGGTCGGCGTCGGTCCGTGGCCCGGCGACTGGCCCACCGACCCCCGCTACGACCCGGAGCTGCTGGCCGGCGGGGACCGGCGGAACGTCGTCGACCGGTACCGCTACTGGCGGCTGGAGGCGATCGTCGCCGACCTCGACCGCCGGCGGCACCCCTTCCACGTGGCGATCGAGAACTTCGAGCACGACCTCAACATCGGCACGGTGGTGCGCACCGCCAACGCCTTCCTCGCCGCCGAGGTGCACGTGGTCGGCCGCCGGCGCTGGAACCGCCGCGGGGCGATGGTCACCGACCGGTACCAGCACCTGCGCCACCACTCCGACGTCGCGGCGCTGCTCGCGCACGCCGACGCGGCCGGGCTCGTCGTGGTCGGGGTCGACAACGGCCCCGGTGCGGTGCCCCTGGAGACGGTCGAGCTGCCCCGCGCCTGCCTCCTGCTGTTCGGCCAGGAGGGGCCCGGGCTCACCGCGGCGGCATCGGCGGGGGCGGCGCTGACCGTCTCCATCGCGCAGTTCGGGTCCACCCGCTCGCTGAACGCCGGCGTGGCCGCGGGCATCGCGATGCACAGCTGGATCCGGCAGCACGCCGGACTCCCGGGTGCTGGCGAGACCTCACCAAAGCTCTGACGCGCGTCGTCAGATGTGACCGCCCCGTCACGCCGGGTCGATGGGCCCCCGCAGGGGAGCATCCACAGGCGGCCGACGGGCCGGTCGCAGACGGCGGCCGGGGAGACGGCCGCCGACGAGGAGTGCACGTGGGGTCGCGCCGACCAGAGGTCGAGCGCTCGCAGGCGACGGGCCAGGAGCTGCCGCAGCCGCGAGCTGCCACCGGCGACGTCGCGGTGACCGCCACGGCTGCCGGTGCCGGACCGTCGGCCGAGCAGCTGCCCTCGGAGCCCCGCGCCGAGGCCGGCGTGGAGTCCGACCCGCGTGACAGCTGGGACGAGGCGTGGCTCCCGGCCTGGGTCGCGGTGGCCGATGCGGCCCCGGCGGAGGAGCGCGCCCCCGAGGCCGCGTCCCCGGGCGCGGATGACGCACTGCTCGAGACCGGTGCCCTGCTCGAGACCGACACGCTGCTCGAGACCGACGACCTGCCGGAGACCGACCCGCAGCCCGCGGCCGACCCGGAGCCTTCCCCCACGCAGGACACCGTTGGCCCCACGGCCGTTGACCCCCGCGCCGACCTGATCCGCGCCGCCGCGGAGCTGGACGAGGAGCTCGCCGCCCTGCGCCGGGCCGAGGAGGAGCGCGCTGCGGTTCGTGCCGAGGTCGCGCAGGCCGCTTCCCGTCTCGCCGACGAACTGCTCGCGGTCGGGACTGCCGCCGCGCGACCGTCCGAGCCGGCACCGGACCTGCCGGCAGTGGCGCCGGTACCGGCACCCGACCCGGTCGCCGCGCCGGCGGCGGAGTCGGTGCCGTCCGTGGTCGGCCCTCCGGTCCGGCCGCGCCATCGGGCCCGGGTGCTCGTCCCGCTGCTGGTGCTGGTCGTCGCCGGGGTGTTCGGTGGCTTCGCCGCGTTGGGTGGCGCGGACGGCGAGGAGACGACGGCGGCCGCGGTGACCCGGGAGGCCGTCGCGAACCCCGACGAGAGCACACCCAGTGCCTCGCCCAGCCGTCCCCGGCGCACGACGCCGGCGCCGCCCCCGGCTCAGCCGGTGACCCCCGGGGTGGAATCGGTCGCCCCCGCGCCGGTGGAGCCCCGCGCCGAGCCCGGTCGGCAGGCCGCGAACCGGGGGAGTGTGCGGGCACCCGCACCCGCAGCCGTGGTCGCTGGGTCGGCCGCACGGCCCCCGGTTGCCGCCCCGTCGCCGCTGCCGCCGTCCGTGGCGGCCCCGGTGCTCCCGGTGACCGGCGCACCGGTGGTCCCGCCAGCTCCGGCTCCCTCCACGGCGCCTCGGCCCGGCACGCCGACCCCGACGGGCACCGCGACGCCGACCGGCACCCCGACGCTGACGAGCACTCCGCCGGAGACCGGTACCCCGACGCCGACGGGCACCCCGACGGACACGGGGACCCCCACGGAGACGGGCGCCCCGACGGACACGGGGACCCCGACGGACACGGGGACCCCCACGGAGACGGGCGCCCCGACGGAGCCCACCTCCGCGCCGCCGTCCGGGGACACCCCGGCGACGGAGACCACCCCGCTGATGACCACCCCGCTCACGACCACCCCGCTCACGACGACCCCGGGTGACGAGCTGCCGCTCACGGCGCCCGCGGTGCCGCGCTGACCCCTCCGGGGGAGCCATCTCACGGCCCGCGGGCGCCACGGGCCGCGGGGGAGTGGGAGCATGGACGTCGCCATGACTGCCCTCCCCCTGGTCTTCGACGCCCCGCGCCGCACCAAGCCGCCTCGCCACCTCGCCGACCTCACCCGTGAGGAGGCGCGCGCCGCCGTCGCCGAGCTCGGTCAGCCGGCGTTCCGCGCTGACCAGCTCGCGCGGCACTTCTACGCCGGGGTCACCGATCCGCAGCAGATGACCGACCTGCCGGCGGCGGCCCGGGCCGAGCTCGCCGAAGCCCTCCTGCCCGGCCTGCTCACCCCGGTGCGGCACCAGTCCGCCGACGGCGGCCGCACCCGGAAGACCCTGTGGCGGCTGCACGACGGGGCGCTGGTGGAGAGCGTGCTGATGCGCTACCCCGACCGCGCGACGGTCTGCATCTCCAGCCAGGCCGGCTGCGGCATGGCCTGCCCCTTCTGCGCCACCGGCCAGAGCGGCCTGACCCGCAACCTCTCCGCCGCGGAGATCATCGGCCAGGCGGTCGCCGCGGCGGCGGCGATGGCCGACGGCGAGATCCCCGGGGGCCCCGGTCGGCTGTCCAACGTCGTCTTCATGGGCATGGGCGAGCCGCTCGCCAACTACGCCCGGGTGCGCAAGACGCTGGACGCGCTGCTCACCCCGGCCCCGCACGGGCTGGGCCTGGCCCAGCGCTCCGTGACCGTGTCGACGGTCGGCGTCGTGCCGGCGATCCGCAAGCTCACCGAGGAGGGGCTCAACGTGACCCTCGCGGTGAGCCTGCACGCCCCCGACGACGAGCTCCGGAACACGCTCGTGCCGATCAACACCCGGTTCGACATCGCGGAGGTGCTGGCCGCCGCCGACGACTTCGCCCGCCGCACCGGCCGGCGGTACTCGATCGAGTACGCGCTGATCCGGGACGTCAACGACCAGCCGTTCCGGGCGGACCTGCTCGGCAAGCTGCTGTCGAAGCGGCTCGCGCACGTGAACCTCATCCCGCTCAACCCGACCCCGGGCAGCAAGTGGGACGCCAGCCCGCTGCCGGCCCAGCGGGAGTTCGTCGCCCGGCTGCGCGCCGCCGGCGTGCCGACGACGGTGCGCGACACCCGCGGCCAGGACATCGACGGCGCCTGCGGGCAGCTGGCCGCCGCCGACCGGGTCGACGGGGTGCCGAGCGTCGCCGTGGCCACCCCGGGCGTCGAGGAGGGCGTGCCGCTCGGGGCCGAGGCCGACCAGGGATGAGCACGGAGTCGCCGGCGGAGCTGCACGAGCACAGCCACGCCGACGTCTCCGGCGGCTGGCTCCGGGCCGCGGTCTTCGGGGCGATGGACGGCCTGGTCACCAACACCGCGCTCGTCGCGGGGGTCGGCGCCGGCGGGGTGGCGGCGCAGACCGTCGTCCTGTCCGGCGTCGCCAGCCTGGTCGCCGGCGCGATCTCGATGGCGCTCGGGGAGTACACCTCGGTGACCACCCAGAACGAGCAGCTGGCGCTGGAGGTCGCCAAGGAGCGGCGCGAGCTGGAGGTCAACCCGGAGGGGGAGCGCCAGGAGCTGGTCGAGATGCTGCGCGCGCGGGGCGTCGACGATGACGTGGCCGAGACGGTCTCGGTGCAGCTGTCCCGTGACCCGGAGACCGCGCTGCGGCTGCACGTGGTGGCCGAGCTGGGCCTGAGTCCGGAGGACACCCCCTCGCCGCGGGTGGCTGCGGTCTCCTCGTTCATCACGTTCTCGGTCGGGGCCGCGGTGCCCCTGCTGCCCTACCTGATCGGGCTGGACCTGCTCTGGGTCGCGTTGGTCTGCGGCGGCATCGGGCTGGCGGTGGCCGGCGCCCTCTCCTCCCGCTTCACCCCACGCGCGTGGTGGTCCAGCGCCCTGCGGCAGCTCCTGTTCGGCGCGCTGGCGGCCGGGGCCACCTACCTCATCGGCCTGGCGATCGGCGTCTCGGTCGCCTGACCTGGGCCGGGAACGACGACGGCCCGCCCCCGATGGGGGACGGGCCCGTCGAGGTCAGCTCAGCGTGAGCGCCAGGCGTTCTTGCGCCGTCGGGCGTCCCAGATCAGCAGCCCGACGAGGTAGGCGGCGAAGCCGATGATCCACAGGTTCTCGACCTGGCCGTCGTGGTTGCCGACCAGGAAGGCCAGCAGCACCACGACCATGAACCACCCGCCGATGCGGCCTGCCTTGCCGGCCTCGCCGTGCCAGCCCCAGTCCTCGGGGCTCTCGTGGGTGATCGGTGTCTCGCCAGCGCGGACGATGCCTTCTTCGCGCTCGGACTGCTCGACCACCCGGGCGCTGGTCTGCTGGCCCTGTCCCCGGCCGCTGTGCTCGCTCACGGGGGTCATCTTGCCAGGCCGTGCGGTGCGGCACCTGCCGGGCGCGGCGTGGGCGTGGCGGGGAGACCGCGCGGAGGACGGTCACGGGTCGCAGGTGAGGCCGGCTGCCGCGAGAGCCGCGGTCGTCGCGGCGGTCGGGCGTCGCAGCAGCGTGTCACCCACGGGGTCGTCGACCGGCAGCACCTCCAGCCGGTCCAGCTCCGCGCGGGCCAGCCCGGCCAGGTCGGCCATGGAGGTGTCCGGGTCGACGGCGAGGGCCCCCGAGGCGGCCCAGGCCAGCGACTGCAGGCGCCACGGGCGCAGCGGAGAGCCGCGGACCTGGTCGACCAGCGCGTCGAGCACCGTGCCCGCGGCGGTCGCCCGGCCGTCGGGGTCGACCGGCGCCGCGCGCCATGTCCCGTCGACCAGGTGCTCGGGGTGGCGTGAGCGCACCAGTGCCAGAGCGGTCGCGCCGTCGACGTGCTGGTGTCCGGCCTCGTCGACCTGCAGCCCGGCCGGGCGGTCGCGCACCGGCTCGGGGACCTCCACGTCCAGCCCGCCGGCGGCATCGACGACCGCGGCGAACCCGGCGAGGTCGACGGTGACCAGGTGGTCGGTGGGGATGCCCAGTCGGCACAGCGAGTCCGCCAGGCCCTGTGGGCCCTCCAGCCAGGCCAGCGCGAGGCGGTCCGGGCCGTGGTCGGTGTGGACCACGAGGTCACGCGGTACGGACAGCGCGGTTGTCCCGGCGTCGGTCTGGTGCACGACGACGATCACGTCGGCGCGCGCCCCGGGTACGTCGTCGGGAGTGCCGAACTGGGACACGTCCGCGCCGGCGGGCAACCGGTCTCGGCTGTCCAGCCCGGCCAGCACCCATGTCCGGCCGTCCGCGTCACCGGCACCGCCGGAGAGGTCCACGTCGATGCGGTCGATGCGTGCGGCCAGGACCGCGACGTCGGCCACCAGGGCCACCACCACGACGACGAGGACCAGCAGGCCCGCTCGCAGGCGTCGGTGGGGGGCGAGTGGACCCAGCCATGCCGAACGCCGGCCAGGGGGGCCCTGGCCGGCGTTCGGGACGTGCGGTGCGGTCATGCTCAGGCCTGCGAGGCCCCCGAGGCGCGGCGACGGGTGACCAGCAGGGCGCCGCCGCCGAGGGCGACGAGGCCGGTGCCCAGCGCCAGCGGCAGGGCGATGCTCGCACCGGTGTAGGCCAGGCGCGGGTCGCCGGCGCCGGTGACCTCGAACGCCTCCTGGTAGTAGGTCACGGTGCCGTTGTAGACCAGCGTGTGGTCGCCGACCGGCGTACCCGCGGGGAGGGTGAACTCCGCGGTCAGCACGCCGTTGGCGTCGGCGGTGAAGGTGCCGACGGTCTGCGGGGTGGAGTGCAGGGTGACCGTGACCACCTCGGCGGGCTGGAAGCCCTTGATCACCCGGACGACCTTCTCACCGGCAGCGGCGAGGGTGTCGTTGAGGGGGCTGGTGGCCTTGGCAGCGGCCACGCCGGGGGTGATGGCCTTGGTCCCGAGGACGCCGGTGACGACCGGCTTCGCCGGAGCCGGAGCCGGAGCCGGAGCCGGAGCCGGGGCCGGAGCGGGGGCCGGGGTGGTGGTGGCGGTGGTGACCTCCACCGTCAGCGTCGGGTACTCGACCGGCTCGCCGGTGTAGGTCGTGGCGCAGGCCGCGTAGACCTCGTGCGCACCGGCCGGGGTGCCGGCCGGGAAGGCGACCTGGGCGGTCCAGTCACCGGCGTCGTCCGGGTCGGCCAGGAAGATCAGTGCCTCGGGGTCCTCGATGTCGGTCATGTCGGTGATCAGCAGGACGCCGGCCTCGTAGTCCGGGTACGCCGGGTCGGTCTCCGTGACGCAGCCCGAGCCGGAGACGTCGAAGAGCTTCTCCGCCATCACGCTGGCCGGCCCGGTCGGGGCGGTGGTCAGACCGGCGGCCAGGGCGGCCGGGGCGAAGGCGACGCCGAGGGCGGCGGTGCCGAGGGCCAGGCCGGCCGCGGCGGTGGCGCGGAACGGGGACACGCGGGTCATGACTTTCTCCGTCTGTCGGGGCCCGAGTGCCGAGCCGTCGCGCTGAGTATCGGTACGGAGACGGCTGAGCTGTAGCTGTGGACGACGACACGCCGCGAATTCGCCCACAACTGCACGACCGAGGCGATCGTTGTCCACTTTCGAGCTGGCAGACCTTGGGGTGGATGGTCGAGTTCATGCACGGATGACGACGTGTCGGACGATCCGGGGTGTTCTTGTCGAGGGCGCCGCTGACGCGGACGCCGGGCGGCTTGGCAGGATCGGGGCATGAGCGAGCCCTCTTCCTCGACACCCCGCACCGTGACCGTGCTGGGGTCGACCGGGTCGATCGGTCGGCAGGCGATCTCCGTCGCCCGGCAGAACCCCGACCGGCTGCGGGTCACCGGCCTCGCCGCCGGCGGTGGCGACGTCGCGCTGCTGGCCGAGCAGGCCCTCGCGCTGGGCGTGCGCACCGTGGCCGTCGCGCGGGCCACCGCGGCCCAGGACCTGCAGCTGGCCTTCTACGCGGCCGCCCAGCAGCGGGGCTGGTCGCAGGGCCACTACGCACTGCCGGAGATCCTGGCCGGGCCGCGCGCCGCCGAGGAGCTCGCCGCCCGCCCCGCCGACATCGTGCTCAACGGCATCACCGGGTCGATCGGCCTGGGCCCGACGCTCGCCGCGCTCGCCGCCGGCCGCACCGTCGCGCTGGCAAACAAGGAGTCGCTGGTGGCCGGCGGGGAGCTGGTGACCGCCGCCGCGGCCCCCGGCCAGCTCGTGCCGGTCGACTCCGAGCACTCCGCCCTGGCCCAGTGCCTGCGCGGCGGCGACCGCGGGGAGGTGGCCCGGCTGGTGCTCACCGCCAGCGGTGGCCCGTTCCGCGGTCGCACGGCTGCCGAGCTGGCCGGTGTCACCCGGGAGGACGCGCTGGCCCACCCCACCTGGGACATGGGTCCGGTGGTCACGATCAACTCGGCCACCCTGGTGAACAAGGGGCTGGAGCTCATCGAGGCGCACCTGCTCTTCGGCGTCCCCTACGCCGACATCGACGTCGTCGTCCACCCGCAGTCGATCGTCCACTCGATGGTGACCTTCGTCGACGGCGCCACCATCGCCCAGGCCAGCCCGCCGGACATGCGGCTGCCGATCGCGCTGGCGCTCGCCTGGCCCGACCGGCTGCCCGACGTGCAGCCGGCGCTGGACTGGTCGACCGCCAGCACCTGGGAGTTCACGCCGCTGGACGAGGAGGTCTTCCCGGCTGTGCGGCTGGCCCGGCAGGCCGGCGAGGCCGGTGGGGTCGTGCCGGCGCTGTACAACGCGGCCAACGAGGAGGCGGTCGCCGCCTTCACCGCCGGACACCTGTCGTTCCCAGGGATCGTGCAGGTCATCGCGCGTACCCTCGACGCCGCGCCGGACCTCGGCGCACCCACCTGCGTCGAGGACGTGCTGGCCGCTGAGAAGTGGGCCCGGGAGCACGCTCGCGGCGCCATCGCAGGAGGCTGAGCTGAGCGGGTTCCTGCTGACGGTCCTCGGGATCGTCGCCTTCGCCGTCGGGCTGCTGTTCAGCATCGGCTTCCACGAGTTCGGGCACTACTACTGGGCCCGGAAGTTCGGCATGCGGGTGCCGCAGTTCTTCGTCGGCTTCGGCCCGACGGTCTGGTCGCGCCGCCGCGGGGAGACCGAGTTCGGCATCAAGGCCGTCCCGCTGGGCGGGTACATCCGGATCGTCGGGATGATCCCGCCGGCCGAGGAGAACGAGAGCAAGCGCGCCACCCGGATGCGCAGCTTCATCGCCGAGGTCCGCGGCGCCGCCCTCAACGACGTGCGGCCCACCGACGGCGACCGGGTCTTCTACAAGAAGCCCTGGTGGCAGCGGGTGATCGTGATGGCCGCCGGGCCGTTCCACAACCTGGTGCTCGCCGTCGTCTTCTTCCTCGTGCTGCTGGTGGGCATCGGCCTGCCCACGGTCAGCCCCACCCTGCAGGCCGTGCCCGAGTGCGTGCTGCCCGCCGGCGCGGCCAGCGCCGCCGACGACCAGCCCTGCCAGGTGCCGATCACCCCGGCCGGGGAGCTGTGCGCCGCCGGCTCGGGGGACTGCGCGCTGCCCCCGGCCGGGCCGGCCGCCGAGGCCGGGCTCCGGGCCGGCGACACCGTGCTGGCCATCGACGGCGAGCCGCTGCCCGAGGCCCCCGAGGACGGCTGGGACGCCCTGGTCGACACCGTGCAGGCGAGCGCGGGCGAACCGCTGACCCTGACCGTCGCCCGGGAGGACGACGACGGGGACACCCGGCAGTTCGAGCTGACCGTGACCCCGATCCAGAACACCGTTTACGTCGACCGTGACGGGGACGACGAGGTCGACGGCACCGCGGAGGTCGGGTACCTGGGCGTGCAGTCGGCCGAGACCTACGTGCGGCAGCCGCTGAGCCGGCTGCCGGGCTTCTTCGGCGACGTGGTCGTGGAGTCCGTCGAGCGGCTGGTCGGCATCCCCGAGCGCATCCCGCAGCTGTTCCGGGCCGCGTTCCTCGGCGAGGAGCGGGACCGGGAGGGGCCGATCGGCCTGGTCGGCGTCGGCCGGCTGTCCGGGGAGGCGTTCGCCTTCGAGGGCTTCAGCACGACGACGAAGGTCAGCTTCTTCGTCGGGCTGCTGGCCAGCCTCAACCTGATCCTGTTCCTGTTCAACCTGCTGCCGATGTACCCGCTGGACGGCGGGCACGTGGCCGGGGCGCTGTACGAGAAGGCCCGGGCGACGGTGGCCCGGCTGCGCGGCCGCCCCGACCCGGGGCCGTTCGACATCGCCCGGCTGATGCCGGTGGCCTACGTCATCGCCGGCGCCTTCGTGCTGCTGTCGCTGCTGCTCGTGGTCGCCGACGTGGTCAACCCGATCACCCTCCGGTAGCCGCCCGCACCGGGCACGGCGACGGTCACACCCGGCGCGGCGGCGGCGCGGTGGCGGGCAGGGGGATACTGGGCGGCATGGCGACCCCCGTCAGTCTCGGCATGCCCGCAGCTCCTCCACCGGTCCTCGCGCCCCGGCGCAAGACCCGTCAGCTCGACGTGGGGGGCGTCGGCGTCGGCAGCGACTCCCCGGTGAGCGTCCAGTCGATGTGCACCACCAAGACCGCCGACATCAACGCCACGCTCCAGCAGATCGCCGAGCTGACCGCCTCGGGCTGCCAGATCGTGCGGGTCGCGGTGCCCGACACCGACGACGCCGAGGCGCTGCCGATCATCGCGAGGAAGTCGCAGATCCCGGTCATCGCCGACATCCACTTCCAGCCGCGGTACGTGTTCGCCGCGATCGACGCCGGCTGCGCCGCCGTCCGGGTGAACCCGGGCAACATCAAGAAGTTCGACGACAAGGTCGGCGAGATCGCCCGGGCGGCCAAGGACGCCGGCACCCCCATCCGGATCGGCGTCAACGCCGGCTCGCTCGACAAGCGCCTGCTGGCCAAGTACGGCAAGGCCACCCCGGAGGCGCTGGTCGAGTCCGCGCTGTGGGAGTGCTCGCTGTTCGAGGAGCACGACTTCCGGGACATCAAGATCTCGGTCAAGCACAACGACCCGGTGGTCATGGTGCGCGCCTACGAGCTGCTCGCCGCCCAGTGCGACTACCCGCTGCACCTGGGCGTCACCGAGGCCGGCCCCGCCTTCCAGGGGACGATCAAGTCCGCCGTCGCCTTCGGCGCGCTGCTCTCCCAGGGCATCGGCGACACGATCCGCGTCTCCCTGTCGGCCCCGCCGGCGGAGGAGGTCAAGGTCGGCAACCAGATCCTCGAGTCGCTGAACCTGCGCCAGCGCGGCCTGGAGATCGTCAGCTGCCCCTCGTGCGGCCGCGCCCAGGTCGACGTCTACAAGCTCGCCGACGAGGTCACCGCCGGGCTGGAGGGCATGGAGGTCCCGCTGCGCGTGGCGGTCATGGGCTGCGTCGTCAACGGCCCGGGGGAGGCCCGCGAGGCCGACCTCGGCGTCGCCTCCGGCAACGGCAAGGGCCAGATCTTCGTCAAGGGCGAGGTGGTCAAGACCGTGCCCGAGTCGATGATCGTCGAGACGCTCATCGAGGAGGCCATGCGCATCGCGGAGGCGCAGGTCGCCGACGGCACCCCGTCGGGTCCGCCCGTCGTCAGCGTCTCCTGAGCCGACCGACACGGGAACGGGGCAACCGGGTGCTGCGCGCGCCGTCGGCACGGGTGCTGGACGCCGACGACGAGGTCCCGGTCCGCGAGCTGCTGGCCACCGACCCCGTCGCGGCCTGCATGCTGGCCGGCCGGATCGAGGCGCACGGGACGTCGGCCGCGACCCTGGGCGCCCCGTTGTGGGGCCTGCACTCGGGGCGGCGGCTGGACGCGGTGTGCCTGGCCGGGGCCAACCTGATCCCGTTCGCCCGCCCCGGTGTCGAGCAGGCCGCGGCGGCCGCGTTCGCCGACCGGGCCCGGCGCGCCGGGCGGCGCTGCTCGACCATCGTCGGACCGTCGGCGGCGGTGCTCCCGCTGTGGGACCTGCTCGAGCCGTCGTGGGGTCCGGCGCGCGAGGTGCGTGCCCGGCAGCCGCTGCTGGCCATCGAGGGTCCGCCGGCCGTCCCGGCGGAGCCCCGGGTGCGCCCGGTCGCCCTCGGCGAGCTCGAGACCCTGCTGCCCGCGGCGATCGCCATGTTCACCGAGGAGGTCGGCGTCAGCCCGGTCCGGGTCGACGGCGGTGCCGGCTACCGGGCCCGGGTCACCGAGCTGGTCCGCGCCGGCCACGCGCTCGCCTGGATCGAGGGTGGCGAGGTGCTCTTCAAGGCCGACGTCGGCGCCGTCTCCGGGGCCGCCTGCCAGGTGCAGGGGGTCTGGGTCGCGCCCCGGCTGCGCGGGCAGGGGATCGGCCGGTCGGGCACCGCGGCGGTGGTCGAGTACGCACGCGCCGCGATCGCCCCGGTGGTCAGCCTCTACGTCAACGACTACAACCGGGCCGCGCGGGCCACGTACGAGCGGGTGGGCTTCCAGCAGGTCGGCACCTACGCCTCCGTGCTCTTCTGAGCGGCCGGCCCGCTCAGCTGTGAGTCACGGGGCGGGTGGTGCGGCCGCCTCGGTTCCGGGGCCGGCGTCTGCCAGGGTGGCGGGGTGCGTGCACGGGGAACGGTGACGGGTCCGAGATCAGGACGGGCGACGGCGACCGCGGGGGCGGTGGTGCTGCTGCTGGGCCCCCTGCTGACCAGTTGCTCCAGCGACCCCTCCGACGACGTCCGGGCCGCGGCCGAGGCGTTCCTGGCGGACTGGTCCGCCGGTGACGTCGCCGGCGCGGCCGGCCGGACCACCGATCCCGCGGCGGCCACCGCCCTGCTGGAGCAGACCGCCACCGACCTGTCCGGCGCGGAGCTCGCGGCCGAGGTGGGCGAGGTGCAGGTCGGCGAGGACGGCGCCGCCACCGTCGACTGGACCGCGACCTGGGACCTGGTCGCGGCACCCGACTGGGAGTACCCCGGCACGCTCTCGCTGACCGAGCGGGACGACCGCTGGGGGGTGGCCGCCGAGCCCAGCGCGGTGCACCCCGAGCTCGCCGCCGGCCAGCGCCTCGAACTGGCGCGCACCCTGCCCGAGCGGGCCCCGATCACCGACGGCTCCGGCGCCCCGCTGTTCGCCGAGACCGACGTGGTCAACGTCGGCGTCGACCCCGCACAGGTCACCGACCTGCCGGCGCTGGCCCAGGCGCTCGCCGCGGCGACCGGGGTGGACGCGGCGACGATCGTGGCCGACGTGCAGGCCGCGCCCGCCGGCCAGTTCGTGCCGGTGATCACCCTGCGTCGCCCCGACTTCGAGGCGATCCGGGCCCAGGTCTACGACCTGCCCGGCGCGGTCTTCCCCCCTGGCACCCGCCTGCTGGCCCCCTCGTCGCGGTTCGCGGTCGGGCTGCTCGGCCGGGTCGGCGCGGCCACCCAGGAGCTGCTGGACGAGAGCGCCACCGACGGTGCGCCGCGCTACGCGGCCGGTGACCAGCTCGGCCTGTCCGGGCTGCAGCGGCAGGCGCAGGAGCAGCTGACCGGCACGCCGGGCTTCACCGTCTCGGTGGTCAGCGCCGACGAGGCCACCGACGACGCCGGCCAGGTGGTCGCGACCGTCGAGCCGGTGCCCGGCACCCCGCTGCAGACCCCGCTCGTGCCGGCGCTGCAGAACGCCGCGGACGCCGCCGTCGCGACCCAGCCGCTGGCCACGCACCTGGTCGTCGTCCGGCCGGGCACGGGTGAGCTGCTCGCGGTGAGCTCCAACGAGGCGGCCAACCCCTCCTACGCGCTGTCGGGCCAGTTCCCGCCCGGGTCGAGCATGAAGACGATGACCGCGACCGCGCTGCTCGGCGCCGGTGCGCTGACCCCGCAGACGCCGGTGGCCTGCCCGGGGACGACGGTCGTCGACGGCCGGGAGTTCGAGAACGAGGACCAGTTCGACCTGGGCACGGTCCCCTTCACCCAGGCCTTCGCCGAGTCCTGCAACACCACGTTCATCCAGCAGGCGCTCGCCCTGCCCGACGACGCGCTGTCCCAGGCGGCGGCCTCCTACGGCGTCGGCTCCGAGTGGGACCTCCCGGTCCCGGTCTTCAGCGGGCAGGTGCCCAGCACGAGCACCGGCACCACCAAGGCGGCCGACGCCATCGGGCAGGGCCAGGTCCTGATGAGCCCGGCGCAGCTCGCGCTGGTCGCCGCCGGCATCGCCAGCGGCACCCCCGCCGCGCCGGTCGAGGTCGTCGGCGGCGAGCCCGCCGGACCGGCGCCCGCCGGGCCCGGCTCCGCGGTGCTGGAGCAGCTCCGCCCGCTCATGCGCGAGGTCGTGGTCAGCGGCACCGCCATCGCGCTGGGCGACCGGGGTCAGGTGTTCGGCAAGACCGGCACCGCGGAGTTCGGCACCAACACCCCGCCGGACTCCCACGGCTGGTTCATGGGCTACCAGCTGGGTGGGCCGCAGGGCGACATCGCCTTCGCCGTCCTGGTCGAGGCCGGGCAGTCCAGCAGCGCCGCGGTCGCCGTCACCGACGCCTTCCTCGGCAACCTGGGCTGAGGCCCGGCCGCCTGATCGGGCGCCGGGGCCCGATCAGAGGCCGGGCAGGGCGCTGGTGACCGGCGTGCGGCCGGCCGCCGTGCGCCAGGTGACGGCGCGGAGCTCGGCCGCGGTCAGCTCGCGCACGGCCAGCTCGCGGGTGGCCTGCTCGGCGGCCTGGTCGAGCACCCAGGTCCAGGACCGGGAGGTGCCCTCCTCCAGCGTGACCGCGAGGGCGGCGGCGTCCACCGGGGAGAGCACGGGGAAGGGCAGCGTGTAGCCGCCCGCCGACGGCGCCGGGTCGACCCCCCGTGCGTCCAGGAGGGCGAGCAGGGTGTCGCGGACGTCCCGGTGCGCCTCCTCCGCCGCGGCGACCACCGCCCGGTCCTCCGCGGGCCAGGCCGCGCCGACCACGCCGTAACCCCAGATGGCCGCGCGGGTGGCGGCCAGCGCGTCCTGCAGCGCGGCGGTCTCCCGTCCGGCCGGGGTCGTCGCCCCGCTCGCCGGCGCCCCGCCCTCGGTGCCGTCAGCCATCGCCGTCCCGCTCCCCGTCTCGTGTGCTGCCCCGTGTGCCGTCCGCCGTCCGGCCGGTCATGCCAGCAGCCCCTCCTGGCCGCGCAGGCCGGCGGCGATGCTGCCCAGCAGTGCCGCGCGGCCACCGCTGAAGGTCGCGGCGGCGGCGGCGTGCGCGTCGGCCGCGGCGACCACCTGGGTGCGCAGCCAGGCGCGCGCGTCGGCCGGGCCCGGGCCGCCGCCGGTCGTCGGCGCCGGGCTGCCGGTGGCCCCGGGTGCGGCCGCCTGCAACCGGTCGAGCTGGGTCCGGGCCTGTTCGGCCAGCGTCGCCGCAGCGGTGGCCAGCCCGGGGTCGGCGGCGAAGGCCTGGTCGTAGGCGTCGACCAGGGCCTGCTGCACGGTCAGCTGGGCCGCGAGCTGGTCGGCCTGCTGGGGGGTGACCGCGTCGGCCGGGTCGCCGCCGCTGCCGCCGGTGCACGCCACGGCGGTCGACGCGGTGCCCACCATGGCGGCCACGAGCAGGGTGCGCCGGGAGAAGGCGCCCGTGCGCGGGGGAGGGGATCCGGCAGCGGACATCGACGTCCATCCTGACAGCCGACCGGCCACACCCCGGGGGTGACGCACCGGTGTGCCGCCGGAGTCCGTCGCTGGCCGTGAGCGCGTCCCCGGGTGGGCGGTAGCCTGACGGTTCACTCCCTCGCGCCCGGACCGGTTCACGGTCCGTTCCCCGGTCCGCGAGGTGACGCACGCACATCGAGCAGCACGGACGACAGGAGGCAGCCGGTGTCCACCCGAGGTGCCCGCACCCCCGAGGCGACCGCCCAGCTCGTCGCCTCGGTCGAGCCGGTCGTCGCCGCCGCCGGTTACGACCTGGAGGAGCTGGTCGTCCGCCCGGCCGGGCAGCGCTCGGTCGTCCGCGTGGTCATCGACCGGGACGCCGGCGTGAGCCTGGACGACGTCGCCGAGCTGAGCCGGTCCCTGTCCGAGGTGCTCGACGGCGAGGACGAGGCATTCGGCAGCGCGCCCTACGTCCTCGAGGTCACCAGCCCCGGGGTCGACCGGCCGCTCACCGCACCGCGGCACTGGCGGCGGAACGTCGGCCGGCTGGTCGACGTCGCCGTGGGCCCCGACGGGTCGCGGGAGCAGCTGGCCGCCCGCGTGCTGCGGGTCACCGACGAGGGCGTCGTGCTCGAGGTGCAGAAGGGCGGGGCCAAGAAGGGCCAGGTGCGCAAGGCGGCAGGGGAGCGCACGATCGCCTGGGCCGAGCTCGGGGAGGCCCGGGTGCAGGTCGAGTTCGCCCGCCCCGCCGGGCACCGGGACGCCGCCCTGGTCGACGAGTCGACCGGTGACGACGACGAGGCCGACGACGACGGCGAGGCCGACGACGAGGACGACGACGACGAGGGTGCGTACCCCGGCACCGGGGACGACGACCCGATGGACCACCAGCAGGACCCGGCCGGTGCACCCGCGGCCGGCGCGAGCGGACGCACCGGGCGACCGGGCCCGCGCCGCGCGCCGCGGGGCGACCGGCCGCGACGAGGAGGCAACAAGTGAACATCGACGTGACCGCCCTCAAGGCGGTCGAGCGGGAGAAGGGCATCCCCGCCGACACGGTGCTGGAGGCGATCGAGACCGCCCTGGTCACCGCCTACCGGCACGCCGACGGCGCCGCCAAGCACGTGCGCGTGCAGGTCGACCGCAAGAGCGGTGAGGTGGCCGTGCTCGCCCAGGAGCTCGGACCCGACGGCGAGGTCGTCCACGAGTGGGACGACACCCCCGGTGACTTCGGCCGGATCGCGGCCAGCACCGCCAAGCAGGTCATCATGCAGCGGCTGCGCGACGCCGAGCACGAGCAGACCTTCGGGGAGTACGCCGGCAAGGAAGGCGACATCGTCAGCGGCATCGTCCAGGCCGACCAGCGGCGCAACGCCAGCGGTGTCGTCATGGTCGACATCGGCAAGGTGGAGGCGACGCTGCCGGCCGCCGAGCAGGTGCCGGGCGAGCGCTACACCCACGGCAGCCGGCTCAAGGGCTACGTCGTCTCGGTGGCCCGCAGCTTCCGCGGCCCGCAGGTGACCGTCTCGCGGACCCACCCCAACCTGGTGCGCAAGCTGTTCGCGCTGGAGGCCCCCGAGGTCGCCGACGGCAGCGTGGAGATCGTCGCGGTGGCGCGGGAGGCCGGGCACCGCACCAAGATCGCCGTCCGCACGTCCGTCCCCGGGCTGAACGCCAAGGGTGCCTGCATCGGCCCGATGGGCCAGCGGGTGCGCAACGTGATGGCCGAGCTCAACGGCGAGAAGATCGACATCGTCGACTGGTCGGACGACGACGCCACGTTCGTCGCCTCCGCGCTGTCCCCGGCCCGGGTCTCCAGCGCCCGCGTCGTCGATCCCAAGGCGCGGGCGGTCCAGGTCGTCGTCCCCGACTACCAGCTCTCGCTGGCGATCGGCAAGGAAGGGCAGAACGCCCGGCTGGCCGCGCGCCTGACGGGGTGCCGGATCGACATCCGCAGCGACGCCCAGCCCCTCGACGACGGTCCGGCCTCGCCCGGTGTGGGGCGCGCACCGCTGCGCCCCGGCCCGGCCGAGCAGCGCCCCGGACTCCGCGGTCCGCAGACGGGTCAGCGCCCGCCCGTACGGCGGGCGGAACATCCCGGACGCGCGGCGCGCTAGACTCGTCGATGGCCGACTCGTCGATCCCGGTCCGCACCTGTGTGGGGTGCCGGGGACGCGCTCCGGTCACCGAGCTGTTGCGCGTCGTCGTCCGTGACGGGGGGCTCACCCCCGACCCACGGCGGCGGCTCCCCGGCCGGGGTGCGTCCCTGCACCCCACCGAGGAGTGCCTGCGTGCGGCAGCCCGGCGCCGGGCCTTCCCGCGCGCGCTGCGCAGCAGCGTTCCGCTGGAGACCGGTCCGCTCGAGAGCCACGTCGCCCGGTCCGCCGGGCGGCCGGCCCCGGGCGGGACACCGTCGGACCGGCACCCGGCCGGTCCACCACTCGAACAGGACGACCCCTCGGATGAGCAACCCGTGAAGTCGCCACG
Source organism: Modestobacter roseus (assembly GCF_007994135.1). NCBI lineage: Bacteria > Bacillati > Actinomycetota > Actinomycetes > Geodermatophilales > Geodermatophilaceae > Modestobacter > Modestobacter roseus. The sequence continues at coordinate 2,482,561 of NZ_VLKF01000001.1, read as the reverse complement.
ATGACCATGCACCACTGACGACGAGGTCGAGCGGGCCAGCCGCCGGCCTCACGAAGAGGAGACCCGTGCCAGGCAAGGCCCGCGTACACGAGCTCGCGAAAGAGCTCGGCGTCGACAGCAAGGCAGTGCTCGCCAAGCTCAAGGAGCAGGGCGAGTTCGTGAAGTCCGCCTCGTCCACCGTCGAGGCCCCGGTGGCCCGACGGTTGCGCGAGGCGTTCCCCGGGGGCAGCTCCGGTGAGAGCCGCAGCAGCTCCGCCCCCCGTCCCGGTCCGCGCCCGGCTCCGGCCCCGCGCCCGACCGCGCCCAGCGCCCCGGCGGCCAGCGCCCCGGCGGCGCCCGCCGCTCCGGCAGCTCCGGCTCCCGCTGCTCCGGCGCCCGCCCCGCAGGCGCCCGCTGCCGCCGCCCCCCAGGCGCCGGCGGCTCCCGCCCCGGCCGCTGCCCGTCCGGCGACTCCGGGCCCGCGCCCGGGTCCGCGTCCGGCCGCTCCGGCCCCTGCGCCCGCACCGGCTCCGGCCGCGGCGAGTGCTCCGCCCCAGCAGCCCCCGGCCGCTCCGCAGTCCGGGCCGCGCCCGGGTCCGGCGGCGCGTCCGGGTGCCGGCGGCGGCGCCGCTCCCGGCGCTCCCCGTCCGGCGGGTGGCGGTCCGCGTCCCGGCCCGCGGCCGGCGCCGCGTCCGGGCAACAACCCCTTCAGCAGCGCGCCGCGTCCCGCGGCTCCCGGCCGTCCCGCGCCGGGCGGCGCTCCCGGCCAGGGCGGTCCGCGCCCGCGCCGGGCGCCGGTGGCCCACGTCCCGGTGCCGGTCCGGGTGGTCCCCGTCCGTCCGCCGGTCCGGGCGGTCCCCGTCCGTCCGCCGGCCCGGGTGGCCCGCGTCCCAACCCCGGCATGATGCCGCAGCGTCCGAGCCCCGGCATGATGCCGCCGCGCCCGGCCGGTGGCGGCCGCCCCGGTGCTCCCGGTGGCCGTGGCCGCCCGGGTGGTCCCGGTGGTGGCGGCGGTTTCCGTCCCGGTGGCGGCGGCGGTGCGCCCGGTGGCGCTCCGGCCGGTGGTGGCTTCCGTCCCGGTGGTGGTGGCCGCGGTCGTGGCCGCGGCGGCTCCGGTGCGGGCACCGCGGGTGCCTTCGGGCGTCCCGGTGGTCGCGGTCCGGTCCGCGGGCGCAAGAGCAAGAAGCAGCGGCGTCAGGAGTTCGACTCCATGGCGGCGCCGAGCATGGGCGGCGTCTCGCTGCCCCGTGGCAACGGGCAGACCGTCCGGCTGCCCCGCGGCGCCTCGCTGACCGACCTGGCCGAGCGGATCAACGCCGAGCCCGCCGCGCTGGTCACCGCCCTGTTCCACCTGGGCGAGATGATCACCGCGACGCAGTCGGTCAACGACGACACGCTGCAGCTGCTCGGTGCCGAGATCGGCTGGGTCATCCAGGTCGTCAGCCCCGAGGACGAGGACCGCGAGCTCCTCGACACGTTCGACCTCACCTTCGGTGACGAGGAGAGCGACGACGAGGACGACTGGGACGTCCGCCCGCCGGTCGTGACCGTCATGGGTCACGTCGACCACGGGAAGACCAAGCTCCTGGACGCGCTCCGGCACGCCAACGTGGCGGGCAAGGAGGCCGGTGGCATCACCCAGCACATCGGCGCCTACCAGATCGTCACCGAGCTGGAGGGCAACGAGCGTCCGGTCACCTTCATCGACACCCCGGGTCACGAGTCGTTCACCGCGATGCGTGCCCGTGGCGCGAAGGTCACCGACATCGTGGTCCTGGTCGTCGCCGCCGACGACGGCGTCATGCCGCAGACGGTGGAGGCGCTGAACCACGCCCAGGCCGCCGAGGTGCCGATCGTGGTCGCGGTGAACAAGATCGACAAGGAGGGGGCCAACCCCGCCAAGATCCGTCAGCAGCTGACCGAGTACGGCCTGGTGGCCGAGGAGTACGGCGGCGACACGATGTTCGTCGACGTCTCCGCGACCACCCGTCAGGGCCTCGACGACCTGCTGACCTCGATCCTGCTGACCGCCGACGCCTCGCTGGACCTGCGCGCCAACGTGGGCCAGGACCCGCAGGGTGTGGTCATCGAGGGCAAGCTGGACAAGGGCCGTGGCCCCGTCGCCACGGTGCTGGTCCAGCGCGGCATCCTCCGCCAGGGCGACTCGATCGTGGCCGGCGACGCCTACGGTCGCGTCCGGTCGCTGCTCGACGAGCACGGCAACAAGCTCAAGGAGGCCCTGCCGGCCCGTCCGGTCCAGGTCGTCGGCCTGACCTCCGTGCCACGTGCCGGTGACACCTTCCTCGTCGTCGAGGAGGACCGGATCGCCCGGCAGATCGCCGACCGCCGTCAGGCCCGGATCCGCAACGCGCAGAACGCGCAGATGCGGAAGCGGATCAGCCTGGAGGACCTCGACGCGGCGCTCAAGGAGACCCGTCAGCTCAACCTGATCATCAAGGGCGACAACTCGGGCACCGTCGAGGCGCTCGAAGAGGCGCTGATGAAGATCGAGGTGAGCGACGACATCTCGCTGCGGGTCATCCACCGCGGCGTCGGTGGGATCACCAAGAGCGACATCGACCTGGCGCTGGCCGACGACGTCATCGTCCTGGGCTTCAACGTCCGGGCCGAGGGGCAGGCCACCGAGCTCGCCAACCGCGAGGGCGTGGACGTCCGGTACTACACGGTCATCTACCAGGCCATCGAGGAGATCGAGGCCGCGCTCAAGGGCATGCTCAAGCCGGAGTACGAAGAGGTGCAGCTGGGCACCGCGGAGGTCCGCGAGGTCTTCCGGGTCCCGCGCATCGGCAACGTCGCCGGCTCGCTGGTCCGCAGCGGCACGATCGTGCGCAACTCCAAGGCGCGCCTCATCCGCGACGGTGCCGTGGTCGCCGACAACCTGTCGGTCGACTCGCTGCGCCGCTTCAAGGACGACGCGACCGAGGTCCGCGAGGGCTACGAGTGCGGTATCGGCCTGGGGTCGTTCAACGACATCAAGGTCGATGACGTGATCGAGACCTTCGAGCTGCGCGAGAAGCCGCGCGCCTGATCGACCCCGCCCGCACGGGCGGGACGCACTGAGCACCAGGGAGGCGGTGAGCGTGTTCACGGGCACGCTCACCGCCGACCTGTTGCTGGGGGACGTCCACTCGCTGAAGGGGAAGCGCGCCGTCGTCCGGCCGATCGTGGCCGAACTCCGACGACGCTTCGCCGTGGCCGCCGCCGAGGTGGGCGATCAGGACCTGCACCGCCGGGTGCAGATCGGGGTGGCCACCGTGGCCGGCGAGGCCGGGCAGGTCACCGACGTGCTCGACGCCTGCGAGCGGTTGCTGGCCGAGCGCCCCGAGGTGACGCTCCTGTCGACGCACCGGCAGCTGCACAGCGACACGGATTGACGAACAGCCACCGTCACCACCGGGCGTCCCACCGACGCCCCCGCACCACGAGGAGATCTGATGGCCGACCCGGCCCGCGCACGCCGGCTGGCGGTGCGCATCCGCCAGATCGTCTCCGCCACCATCGAGATGCAGATCAAGGACCCGCGCCTGGGGATGGTCACCATCACCGACTCCCGGGTGACCAGCGACCTGCGCGAGGCGACGGTGTTCTACACCGTCTACGGCGACGCCCAGGCGATCGAGGACTCCGCCAAGGCGCTCGCCAGCGCCACCGGCGTGCTCCGGTCGACCGTGGGCAAGCAGACGGGCATCAAGTTCGTGCCGTCGCTGACCTTCGTGGCCGACATCGTCCCGGACACCGCCCGGGAGCTCGAGGAGGCGCTCGAGCGGGTGCGGCAGGCCGACGCCGAACTCGCCCGTGCCCGCGAGGGCGCTCAGTACGCGGGTGAGGCGGACCCGTACCGCCGTCCCGCGGTCGACGAGGACACCGTCGACGAGGAGGGCGAGCAGGACGACCAGCAGGCCGACGACGCCGATGCCGACGCCGCCGAGCTCACCGACCCGGCCGACGCGCCGGCGACCCCGCGGAGCGCATCGTGACCGAGACCAGCGACCCGATCGACCCCGACGGCACCCCCGAGCGCCGGGTGACCCTGGGCGGGCGGGAGGAGCCGGCCTCCGGCGACCCGACCGCCGGGGGCAAGCGCGGCGACATCGGGGAGGTGCCGAGCATCGCGGCCGACGAGCCCGACGACGGCAGCAGCTACCCCGTCGGCGGTGGCGGCGTGGGTGAGGAGTCCGACGCCGTCCCGCACGCCGACGCGGGGCCCGACGGCACCCCGTGACCGCCACCGTCTCCACGCCCCTCGCGGCCGCGGTCCAGGTGCTGGCGGAGGCGGCGGCAGCGGGTGCGACGGTCGTGCTGTCCGGGCACGTGCAGCCCGACGCCGACGCGCTCGGCAGCACCCTGGCCCTGGCCGAGGGGCTCCGCCGGCGTGGTGCCCGCGTCGTCGCCACCTTCCCCGCGCCGTTCACGCTGCCCGCGTCGCTCGGCTGGCTGCCCGGGGCCGACCAGCTGACCGACCCGGCCACCGTGCCGGGCGACGTCGACGTCTTCGTGAGCCTGGACGCCGCCTCCCCCGGCCGGCTGGGTGAGCTGGCCCCGCTGCTGGAGACGGCGGGGCGCTCGGTCGTGGTCGACCACCACGCCAGCAACCCCGGGTTCGGCGAGGTCCGGCTGGTCGACCCGCACGGCGCCGCCACGGTCGCGCTGGTCGCCGACCTCCTCGACGCCCTCGGCGTCGAGCTGGACCAGCAGCTGGCCGCCTGCCTCTACGCCGGGCTGTCGGCCGACACCGGCTCGTTCCGGTTCGGCAACACGTCTCCCGGCACGCACGAGCTGGCCGCCCGGCTGCTGCGCACCGGCATCGACCACGCCGCGATCAGCCGGCGGCTGTTCGACACCGCGCCGTTCGGCTGGCTCGGCCTGCTGTCCCAGGTCACCGGCCGCGCCCGGCTGGAGACCGGCGTCGGGGCCGGCCTGGTGTGGACGTGGGCGACCGCGGCCGATGCGCAGGAGCACGGGCTCCCCGCCGACCAGCTCGAGGCGCTCGTCGACGTCGTCCGGGCCACCGCGGAGGCCGACGTGGCCGCCGTGCTGAAGGGCCAGGACGACGGCACCTGGGTCGTCTCCATGCGCTCGCGCGGCGCCACCGACGTCTCCCGGGTGGCGATCGCCCTGGGCGGCGGCGGGCATCGGGCCGCGGCCGGGTACAGCTCCGCGTACGACCTCGAGGGCACCGTCGCCCAGCTGCGCGCGGAGCTCGGCCGGGCATGACCGGGGCGGTCCGGCCGCCGGCCGAGCGGAGCATCCCCTCGCTCGCCGCACCCGCGCTGGTCGTGCTGGCCGCTGAACCGCTGTACCTGCTGGTCGACACCGCGGTCGTCGGCAACCTGGGCACGGTCGCGCTGGGTGGGCTGGCCGTCGGCGGCGGCATCCTCGCGGTCGTCGCCGGGCTGCTGAACTTCCTGGCCTACGGCACCACCGCCCGCGCCGCGCGCCGGGCCGGGGCCGGTGACCGGCCCGGCGCCGTCGCGGAGGGCGTGCAGGCCACCTGGCTGGCCGTCTGCCTGGGCGTCGGGACGGCCCTGCTGCTCCAGCTGCTCGCCGGCCCGCTCACCCGGCTGATGGCCGGCGGCGCCGGCCCGGTGGCCGCCGCCGGCGAGCAGTGGCTGCGGGTGGCCAGCGCCGGGCTGCCGCTGCTGCTGGTGGCGCTGGCCGGCAACGGCTGGCTGCGTGGGGTGCAGGAGCTGCGCCGGCCGATGGGCTACGTGCTCGCCGGGAGCCTGGTCAGCCTCGCGCTCTGCCCGCTGCTGGTGTACCCGGCCGGGTTCGGCCTGGTCGGCTCCGCGGTGGCGAACGTGGCCGGGCAGGCCGTCGCCGCCTCGCTGTTCGCCTGGTCGCTGGCCCGGGAGCTGGCCCGGCAGGAGATCGACTGGCGCCCCCGGACGACGGCGCTGCGGGCGCACCTGGTGCTCGGCCGTGACCTGCTGGTGCGCGCGGCGGTGCTGCAGCTGGCGTTCGCCGCCGCGGCCGCGGTGGTGGCCCGGGCGGGGACCGCACAGCTGGGCGCCCACCAGATCGCCCTGCAGCTGTGGCTCTTCCTGGCCCTGGTGCTGGACGCCTACGCGATCGCCGCGCAGACCCTGGTGGGCCAGGCGCTGGGCGGCGCGCGCCCCGGTGACGCCCGCCGGACGGCCGCACGCGTGGTCCGGTGGGGGCCGGCACGGGCGCGGTGGCCGCCGCGGTGCTGCTGGCGCTGCGGCCGGTGCTCCCGCCGCTGTTCACCGACGACCCCGCGGTGCTCGCCCAGGCCGACGTCGTCTGGTGGTTCCTCGCGCTGATGCAGCCGCTGGCGGGCGCGGCCTTCGCCCTCGACGGCGTGCTCATGGGCGCCGGCGACGTCGCCTGGCTCCGCACCGTGACGGTGGGGTCGGCCCTGGTCGGCTTCCTGCCGCTGTCGCTGCTGTCGGGCTGGCTGGACTGGGGGCTGGCCGGCGTGTGGTCGGGCCTGACCCTGTTCATCGTGCTGCGGCTGGCGGCGGTCAGCTGGCGGGTGCGGGGGAGTGCGTGGCTGGGTGAGACGGTGTCGGCGTGAGCCCCGACCGCGACGACGACGCCCGACCGAGCATCGCAGGGAGCGCCAGCGACCGAGGAGCGGAAGGAGGGCGGAGCGCGGCCAGACGCCGCCGCCCAGATGCCGACGTCCCGCCGTCCCTGCTGCTGGTCGACAAGCCCGGCGGCATGACCTCCCACGACGTCGTCGCGATCGCCCGCCGGGTGCTGTCGGTGCGCAAGGTCGGCCACGCGGGCACGCTCGACCCGATGGCCACGGGGTTGCTCGTGCTCGGCGTCGGCGCCGCCACCCGGCTGCTGGGCCACCTGGCCGGCTCGGACAAGGTCTACGCGGCCACGCTCCGGCTGGGCCAGTCGACGGTCACCGACGACCGTGAGGGGCAGGTCACCCACACCACCTCCGCGGCCGGCCTGACCGACGACGCGGTGCGCGCCGCCGTCGCCGGTCAGGTGGGCGCGCTGCAGCAGGTGCCCTCCTCCGTGAGCGCCGTCAAGGTCGACGGGCGGCGGTCCTACGACCGGGTGCGCGCCGGCGAGGAGGTCGAGCTCGCCGCCCGCTCGGTGACCGTGCACGCCATCGACGTCCACCGGCTGACCCGGCCGACGCCGGATCTGGTCGACGTCGAGGTCACCGTCTCCTGCAGCACCGGCACCTACGTCCGCGCGATCGCCCGGGACGTCGGCGCGGCGCTGGGCGTCGGCGGGCACCTCACCGCGCTGCGGCGCACCTCGTCCGGGCCGTTCGACACCGGGCAGGCCCGCCCGGTCGAGGAGGCCGCGGGCGCCCTCGGCGAGCGGGGGTCCGGCCCCGGGGTGCTGGGGCTCGCCGACGCTGCCCGGGCCGTCTTCCCGGCCCGGGAGCTCACCGCCGAGGAGGCGGTCGCCCTGGGGTACGGCCAGCGGGTGCCGGCCACCGGAACCCCCGGCCTGCACGCGGCGGTCGCCCCCGACGGGCGGCTCGTCGCGCTGGTCGAGGACGACGGCCGGATCGCCCGGGTCGCCGTGGGCTTCCCGGCGCCCTGACCGCGGTGGCACGCTCCGGGGCGTGAGCGGACTCGACGACCGGCTGGCCGCGCTGGACGCCGAGCTGGCGGCGGTCCCCGCCGTGCTGGTGGCCTTCTCCGGCGGTGTCGACTCGGGGGTGGTGCTCGCCGCCGCCGTCCGCGCGCTGGGCACCGACCGGGTGGTGGCCGCCACCGCCGTCTCCCCGAGCCTGCCCGCCGCCGAGCGGGTGGCGGCCCACGCGTTCGCCGTGGGCCTCGGCGTCCGGCACGAGCAGCCCCGCACCGACGAGCTGGCCCGGCCGGGCTACGTGGCCAACGCCGGCGACCGGTGCGCCTTCTGCAAGACCGAGCTGGTCGAGGTGCTCGTGCCGCTGGCCGCCGGGCTGGGCATCGCCGACGTCGTCACCGGTACCAACGCCGACGACGTGCGGGCCGGGTTCCGCCCGGGCATCCGGGCCGCCGCCGAGCGGGGCGCGTGGGCGCCGCTGGCCCGGGCCGGCCTGACCAAGGACGACGTCCGGTCCGCCGCCCGCCGGTGGGGCCTGCCGCTGGCGGAGAAGCCGGCGGCCGCCTGCCTGGCCAGCCGGATCGCCTACGGGGTGCCCGTCTCGGCCGCCGGACTGGCCCGGGTGGAGCGCGCCGAGGTGGCGTTGCGGGCCGCGCTGACCGGGGCCGGGCTGGCCGTGCGGGACCTGCGGGTGCGCGACCTGGGCGGCGACGTGGCCCGGGTGGAGCTGGACGCCGGCCTGGTACCGGAGATCGGGCCGGAGCTGCTGGGCGCGGTCACCGGGTTCGAGCGCGTCGAGCTGGACCCCCGGGGGTTCCGGTCGGGGTCGATGAACGAGCTGCTGCCGGACCCCGTGCGCTACCGCTGAGCCGACCGGGCGATGCGGGCGGCAGCGACCCCGGCGCCGAAGCCGTTGTCGATGTTCACCACGAGCACGCCGGGCGCGCAGGCCGTCAGCATGGTGAGCAGCGCCGCGAGCCCCTCGAACGCGGCGCCGTAGCCCACCGACGTCGGCACGGCGACCACCAGCCGGTCGGTCAGCCCGGCGACGACGCTCGGCAGCGCGCCGTCCATCCCGGCGACCACCACCACGGCGTCGGCGGCTGCCATGTCGGGAGCGACGGCGAGGACCCGGTGCACGCCTGCCACCCCGACGTCGTCCACCCGGCGGCAGCCCACGCCGCTCGCGGTCAGCGTCGCGGCGACCTCCGCGGCGACCGGCCCGTCCGACGTCCCGGCGGTCAGCACCAGCACCTCGCCCACCGGCGGCGGGGGAGCGCCGACCCAGGCCACCCGGGCCACCGGGTCGACGTGCGCGTCCGGCCAGCGGGCCCGGACGGCGTCGGCGGTGGCCTCGTCGACCCGGGTCGCCCAGGCGAAGGCCTGCCCACCCACCCCGGCCCCGGTGGCGGCGTCCAGCAGGCCGGCCAGGCAGCCGACGGTCTCCGCGGGGGCCTTCCCGGCCGCGTAGACGACCTCGGGGGTGCCGGTGCGGGCCGCCCGGTCGGGGTCCAGCCGGGCGTACCCGAGGTCGGTGGTGCGCGGTTGCCGGTCCACGGCCGCAGTCTGGCGCACTCGGCGTGTCGGGTCCCCGCCGGACGGGCAGGATGCGGGGCATGAGCGTCGTGAAGATCAACGTGGTGACCATGCCCGAGGACAAGCGCGAGCGGTTCGAGGAGCGGTTCCGGGGCCGGGCCGGCGCCGTGGAGACCACCGAGGGCTTCGAGTGGTTCGAGCTGCTGCGGCCCGTCGAGGGCACCGATGCCTACCTGGTCTACACCCGGTGGACCACCGAGGAGGCCTACCAGGCCTGGCAGTCCAGCCAGGACTTCGATCGCGCCCACGCCGGCGGCGGGGACACCCTCGCTCCGGCCGCGGAGCGGTCCAAGAACCACCTGTGGAGCTACGAGGTCGTCCAGTCCTCCGGCCCGCACGGCGAGAAGAGCTGACCGTCCCCGCTCCGGGGGTGGGCCGCCCCGGCTCCGCTGGCCGCGCGAGGGGCGCGGACTAGGGTGACGGGGCGGCCCGGCACCCGCCGGGCCCTGCGCCAGCACGAACACCAGGCGCCAGCACGAGCACCAGCAGGTGGGAGCCATGACCGACACCCTCGCCGACAGCCGTACCTCCGGTCGGGTCTTCACCGACGGCGTGCCGCTGGTCGTGGAGGACGTGCCGCGCCGGCCCGCCGTCGACCGCGCCGCGGTGCTCGCCGACCCCGGCTTCGGGCGGCACTTCACCGACTCGATGTTCGTGGCCCGGTACCGCGCCGGCGAGGGCTGGGTCGACGCGCGGCTCACCGCCTACGCGCCCCTGCAGCTGGACCCGAGCGCCGCCGCCCTGCACTACGCGCAGTCGATCTTCGAGGGGCTCAAGGCCTACGCCCAGCCCGACGGCAGCGTGGCCACCTTCCGCCCCGAGGCCAACGCCGCCCGCTTCGCCCGCGGCGCCCGCCGGCTGGCCATGCCGCCGGTGCCCGAGCAGGCGTTCCTCACCGCGGTCGACGCCCTCGTGGACGCCGACCGCGACTGGGTGCCGACCGGGCCCGACCAGACGCTGTACCTGCGCCCCTACCAGCTCGCGGTCGAGCCCTTCCTCGGCGTGCGCCCGGCGCACGAGTACCTGTTCGTGGTCATCGCCAGCCCCGCCGGCGCCTACTTCCCGCGGGGGGTGCACCCGGTGTCGGTCTACCTCTCCGAGGACTACATCCGCGCGGCCCCCGGCGGCACCGGCGACGTCAAGTGCGCCGGCAACTACGCGGCCAGCCTGCTGGCCCAGGAGCAGGCCATCGCCGCCGGCTGCGACCAGGTGGTCTGGCTGGACGCGGTCGAGAAGAAGTACGTCGAGGAGATGGGCGGGATGAACCTGTTCTTCGTCCTCGGCTCCGGCGACGACGCCGAGCTGGTCACCCCCGAGCTCACCGGCACGCTGCTGCCCGGCATCACCCGCGACTCCCTGATCACCGTCGCCCGCGAGCTGGGGCACACCGTGACCGAGCGGAAGTTCACCGTCGAGGAGTGGCGGGCCGGGGTGGCCGACGGCACGGTCACCGAGACCTTCGCCTGCGGCACGGCCGCGGTGATCACCCCGGTCGGCTCGGTCACGGCGCGCACCGGTGACTTCGTCGTCGGCAACGGCGAGCCCGGCCCGCTGACCATGCGCCTGCGTGAGCACCTGCTCGACGTCCAGCACGGCCGGGTGGCCGACCCCCACGGCTGGCTGCACCGCGTCGCCCCCGCCTCCTGAGCCGGCCGGGACGGGGGAGCGGCGTGCTGCGCTGGCGCGGGCTGAACGCGACGCCCGCTGACCTGGGGCGCACGGTGGTCACGATCGGCATGTACGACGGCGTGCACCGGGGGCACCAGGAGCTGATCGGTACCGCGGTGGCGCGGGCCCGCGCGGCGGGCCGGCCGGCGTTGCTGCTGACCTTCGACCCGCACCCCTCCGAGGTGGTCCGCCCCGGCTCCCACCCGGCGATCCTCACCGCGGCCGACCGCAAGGCGGAACTCGTCGCCGCCCTCGGCGTGGACGCGATGTGCGTGCTCCCGTTCACCCAGGAGTTCAGCCGGCTCGGCCCGGGGGAGTTCACCCACACCGTGCTGGTCGAGCACCTGCACGCCGCGCGGGTCGTCGTCGGCCGCAACTTCACCTACGGGCACAAGGCCGCCGGCACGGTGGAGACGCTCACCGCCGAGGGCCGCCGGTTCGGGCTCGGCGTCGAGGGCGTCGACCTGGCCAGCGTCGCGCAGGCCCCTGACCCGGCCGGCGGGGGCGACGTCACGATCTCCTCCACCTACATCCGGGCCTGCGTGGCCGCCGGCGACATGACCTCGGCCGCGCTGGCGCTCGGTCGTCCGCACCGGGTGGACGGGATCGTCGTGCGCGGGGACCGGCGGGGCCGGGAGCTGGGGTACCCGACGGCCAACGTGGAGAGCCCGGCGCACACCGCCGTCCCGGCCGACGGCGTCTACGCCGGGCACCTGGTGCTGCGCGACCACCAGACCGGGGCCAGCGGCGCCCGCCACCCCGCGGCGATCTCGGTCGGCTCCAACCCGACGTTCTCCGGGGCCCGCCGCACGGTCGAGGCCCACCTGCTCGACTTCGACGGCGACCTGTACGGGGAGCACGTCGGGGTCGAGTTCGCCGAGCGGCTGCGCCCGATGACCGCCTTCACCGGCGTCCCGGACCTGCTGCTCGCGATGGCCGACGACGTCGCCCGGACCCGCGACATCGTGGGAGTGCGGCCCTGACGGGCCGCACCGCCGTGACACGGCGACCCTGACGGGCCGCACCGCGGTGACACGGCGACCCTGACGGGCCGCACCGCGGCCAGGCGTCGTCCCGACGGCGTCGAGCCACGTCGTCGTGCCAGCGCGGGAGCCTCCGGCCCCCACTCGGCACGGCACTGCTCCCTGGCCCCCCTCGATCGCGGGGGCTACCGGGCCCCGCTCCTCGCGACGGTGCCGTGAGACGGCCGTGTAGCCTGGCACCCGACGTCGGGTGACCGACGTGTGTGCATGCTGCCCCCGTGACACAGACCGGGGGCCACACGTGACCTGCCCTGGAGGCACCATGGCGCTGGAGAGCGCGACGAAGAAGCAGATCATGACCGAGTACGCGACGGTCGAGAACGACACCGGTTCCCCCGAGGTGCAGGTCGCGATGCTGACCCGACGGATCAGCGACCTGACCGAGCACCTCAAGATGCACAAGCACGACCACCACAGCCGGCGGGGCCTGCTCCTGCTGGTCGGCCGCCGCCGTCGGCTGCTGAACTACCTGGCGAAGACCGACATCAACCGGTACCGCTCGCTCATCGAGCGGCTCGGCCTGCGCCGCTAGCACCACCGAGGGGACCGCTCCGGTACGCCGGGACGGTCCCCTCACTCGTGCGGCACCCGCCGCACGGGCCCACCGGCCGACCGCACCGCCGCGCCCCGCGTGGGCCGGTCCTCGGTAGTGGCCCCCGGGACGCAGCGAGCCGCACCGCAGGGACGCGCACCCCCCGAGGGCTTCGATCGAAGACCGGTCGCCCCGGACACCGCCGGTGCCGACCGCCGAGAAGAGACGTCGCCGTATGCGACGCAGGAAGAGGACACGATGTCCGCACCCACCACCGACACCACCGACTTCGACGCCGAGGACGGCGTCTACACCGCCACCGCGGTGATCGACAACGGGGCCCTCGGCTCCCGCACCGTCACGTTCGAGACCGGCCGCCTCGCCAAGCAGGCCGCGGGCTCCGTCGTCGCCACCATGGGCGACACCACGCTGCTGTCGGCCACCACGGCCGGCCGTCAGCCCAAGGAGCAGTTCGACTTCTTCCCGCTGACGGTGGACGTCGAAGAGCGCATGTACGCGATCGGCAAGATCCCCGGCTCGTTCTTCCGCCGTGAGGGCCGCCCGTCCGAGGACGCGATCCTCACCTGCCGGCTGATCGACCGCCCGCTGCGCCCGACGTTCGCCAAGGGCCTGCGCAACGAGGTCCAGGTGGTCATCTCGGTCCTGTCCCTGGACCCCGACCACCTCTACGACGTGCTCGCCATCAACGGCGCGTCCGCCTCCACCCAGCTCTCCGGCCTGCCGTTCTCCGGCCCGGTCGGCGGCACCCGGGTCGCGCTGATCAACGGCCAGTGGGTGGGCTTCCCGACCCACGCCGAGCTCGAGGACGCCGTCTTCGACATGGTCGTGGCCGGCCGGCTGCTGCCCGACGGCGACGTCGCGATCATGATGGTCGAGGCCGAGGCCACCGAGAAGACCATCGAGCTCATCGCCGGTGGGGCCACCGCCCCGACCGAGGAGGTCGTGGCCCAGGGCCTCGAGGCCGCCAAGCCGTTCATCAAGGCGCTGTGCCAGGCGCAGTCGGAGCTGGCCGGCAAGGCCGCCAAGCCCGAGGCGCACTTCCCCCGCTTCCTGGACTACCAGGACGACGTCTACGCCGCCGTCGAGGCCCAGGCCGCCGAGAAGCTCGCCGTGGCCCAGGCCATCGCCGGGAAGCAGGAGCGCGAGGAGGCCACCGACGCGCTCAAGGACGAGGTCAAGGCCGCTCTGGCCGGCCAGTTCGAGGGCCGGGAGAAGGAGATCTCCGGGGCCTTCCGCGCGGTCACCAAGAAGGTCGTCCGGCAGCGCATCCTGCGCGACAAGATCCGCATCGACGGCCGTGGCCTGACCGACATCCGGCCGCTGTCGGCCGAGGTCGAGGTGTTGCCGCGGGTGCACGGCTCGGCGCTGTTCGAGCGCGGCGAGACCCAGATCATGGGCGTCACCACGCTGAACATGCTCCGCATGGAGCAGCAGCTGGACACCCTGAACCCGGTCACCCGCAAGCGCTACATGCACAACTACAACTTCCCGCCGTACTCCACCGGTGAGACCGGCCGGGTGGGCTCGCCCAAGCGCCGCGAGATCGGCCACGGCGCGCTCGCCGAGCGGGCGCTGCTGCCGGTGCTGCCGGACCGCGAGGAGTTCCCCTACGCGATCCGTCAGGTCTCCGAGGCCCTCGGCTCCAACGGCTCGACCTCGATGGGCTCGGTCTGCGCCTCCACGCTGGCCCTGCTCAACGCCGGTGTGCCGCTGAAGGCCCCGGTCGCCGGCATCGCCATGGGGCTGGTCTCCGACGAGGTCGACGGCAAGACCCAGTACGTCGCGCTGACCGACATCCTCGGCGCCGAGGACGCGTTCGGTGACATGGACTTCAAGGTCGCCGGCACCAAGGACTTCGTCACGGCCCTCCAGCTGGACACGAAGCTCGACGGCATCCCCTCCGACGTCCTCGCCGGTGCGCTCACCCAGGCCCGCGCGGCCCGGCTGCACATCCTCGACGTCATGCTCGAGGCGATCGACGGCCCCGACGAGATGAGCCCCTACGCCCCGCGGGTGACCACGGTGCGCATCCCGGTCGACAAGATCGGCGCGGTCATCGGCCCGAAGGGCCAGATGATCAACGCCATCCAGGACGAGACCGGCGCCGACATCACCATCGAGGACGACGGCACGATCTACGTCGGCGCCTCCGACGGCCCGTCGGCCCAGGCCGCCGTCGACCGGATCAACGCGATCGCCAACCCGACGCTGCCCAAGGTCGGCGAGCGGTTCCTCGGCACCGTGGTGAAGACGACCGCCTTCGGTGCGTTCGTCTCCCTGCTGCCCGGCCGCGACGGTCTGGTGCACATCAGCAAGCTGGGTGGCGGCAAGCGGATCGCCAAGGTCGAGGACGTCGCGAACGTCGGTGACAAGCTCCAGGTGGAGATCACCGACATCGACGCCCGCGGCAAGATCAGCCTGGTGCCGGTCGCCGAGGGCGACGCCGGCGCTGCCGCTGACGCGGCCCCGGCCGACGAGGCCGCCGCTCCCGCGGAGGCGTGACCACGGGTACCGACCTGACCGGGGCCGGGACGGGCGCTGCGGCGTCCGTCCCGGCCCCGGTCGGTGTCACCCAGGTGCTGGACGTCGACGAGGTCGGCGGCCGGGTCGAACGGACCGAGCTGCCCGGCGGCCTGCGGGTGCTGACCGAGACGATGCCCGGCGTGCTCTCGGCGACGCTGGGCATCTGGGTAGGCGTCGGCTCCCGGGACGAGAGCCCGGAGCTGGGTGGCTCCTCGCACTTCCTGGAGCACCTGCTCTTCAAGGGCACCCGGAGCCGGACGGCGCTGGAGATCGCCACGGCCATGGACGCCGTCGGCGGTGAGATGAACGCCTTCACCGCCAAGGAGCACACCTGCTACTACGCGAACGTGCTCGCCAGCGACCTCCCGCTGGCCGTCACGCTCCTCGGTGACCTGGTCACCGAGGCCCTCAACACCGCCCCGGACCTGGAGTCCGAGCGCACGGTGGTGCTCGAGGAGATCGCCATGCGCGACGACGAGCCCGCCGACGCGGTGCACGACCTGTTCTCCGAGACGTTGTTCGGCGAGTCCCCGCTGGGGCGGTCGGTGCTCGGCACGGTCGACTCGATCGAGGCGCTGACCCGCGACGACGTCGACGGCTGGTACCGCTCGCGCTACCGGGTGCCCTCCATCGTCGTCTCCGCTGCCGGTCGGGTCGACCACCAGCAGGTGGTGGACCTGGTCACCAGGGCCTTCGGTGACCGGCTCGCCGGTCCCGGGCGACCGGATCCGCTGCGGCTGGGGGACGACGCGGTGCCGACGGTCCCGGCCCGGCCGGCGGGGCTGATCCACCGCCGGACCGAGCAGACCCACCTGCTGCTGGGTGGGGTCGGGTTCGGCCGGCTGGACGACGGCCGCTACGCCGCAGCGGTGCTCGACGCCGCCGTCGGCGGGGGGATGAGCTCCCGGCTCTTCCAGGAGGTCCGGGAGAAGCGTGGCCTGGTCTACACCGTCGGGTCGTCGCTGACCCACTACGCCGGGACCGGCAGCTTCTTGGTGTACGCCGGGTGCTCGCCCAAGCGGGTGCCCGAGGTGCTCCGGCTGGTGCGCGCCGAACTGGCGGAGGTGGCCGCGAACGGGTTGCGCACCGAGGAGGTCACCCGCGGCCGTGGACAGCTCAAGGGCGGCCTGGTGCTCGGGCTGGAGGACACCGGCTCACGGATGAGCCGGCTCGGCAAGAGCGAGCTGTCCCACGGGGAGTACCTGCCCGTGCGCACCGTGCTCGAGCGGCTGGACTCGGTCGAGGAGGACCAGGTGCGATCGGTCGCCGCCGAGCTGCTCACCCGTCCCACCTGCCTGGCCGTGGTGGGGCCGTACCGCGAGCGTGACCTCGATGCGCTCCTGGGCTGAGGGATGAGCTCCCCCTTCCGGGTGCACGGTGCCCTGTCCCGTGGCGTGCTGGCCGTCGCCGTGCTGATCTCCCTCGCCGTCCTCTTCGCGCCGCCCTCCGACGTCCCGGACAGCCCACCCGGGGTCGACAAGCTGGTCCACCTGCTGCTCTTCGCCACGCTCGCGGTCAGTGGCCGGTGGGCCGGCGTCGGCCGCGGCGTCCTGGCCGGTCTGCTGGTGCTCTACGCAGCCGGCAGCGAACTGCTGCAGGCCACCGACCTGGTGGGCCGGGACGCCTCCGTGGGCGACCTCCTCGCCGACGTCGTCGGTGTGCTGCTCGGTCTCACGGCCTGGGCGGCGTGGGCAGGCCGGAACCGCGCGACAGCCCACTGATCCGCCGACCCGATCTGCCGCCACCGGGAGGGCCGCCTTGCGCCTGGCGGCCGGGTTGGTGAGCATCGCGGGGTGAGCACACCCCCCACTGCGACCGTGTCCGCCCCCGAGGCCCCCGCCGGGGAGGCCCCGCTCATCCCGGTCGGGGTGCTGGGCGCGCGGGGACGCATGGGGACCGAGGTCTGCCGGGCCGTCGACGCCGCGGAGGACATGGAGCTCGTCGCGATGGTCGACGAGCGGGACTGGTTGTTCAACGTCGCCGACGCCGGTGCCCAGGTCGTCGTGGACTTCACCCGTCCCGACTCGGTCATGGACAACATCCGCTTCTGCATCGACCAGAACATCCACTGCGTCGTGGGGACGACGGGCTTCGACGACGAGCGGCTCGCGACCATCGCCCAGTGGCTGGAGCCCAAGCCCGACCTGGGCGTGCTGATCGCACCGAACTTCGGCATCGGCGCGGTCCTGCTCATGCGCTTCGCCCAGGAGGCGGCCCGCTTCTTCCCCTCGGTGGAGATCGTGGAGCTGCACCACCCCGGCAAGGTCGACGCCCCCTCGGGCACCGCCGCGCGGACCGCCCGGCTGGTCGCAGCGGCCAGGCGGACGGCGGGCGTGCCGGCGGCCCCGGACGCCACCAGGGAGTCGGACTCGCTGCCCGGTGCCCGCGGTGCCGACGTCGAGGGCGTTCCCGTGCACGCGGTGCGGCTCGCCGGGCTCGTCGCACACCAGGAGGTCCTGATGGGTGCGGCGGGGGAGACGCTCACCCTGCGGCACGACTCCTACGACCGGGCGTCGTTCATGCCCGGCGTCCTCCTCGCCGTCCGCGAGGTGCGCACCCGGCCCGGTCTGACCGTTGGCATCGAGTCCCTGCTCGGTCTCTGAGCCCCCTCCGTGGGGCGGCTGGGGCCGGTGGGCCGGTCGGACATCCCGCGGACACGTGACCTGGCTCGCAATCCCGCACCGACCGCTCGACGCTGACCTGCACGTTCTTCGTGCAAACCGTCCCATGGGAGGCGGCATGGCCACCTGGTGGCCATCTGCGGTTTGACGAGCCCCGTCCGGCCACGTAACTTTCTCTCTGCGCCGAGCGAGACCGGGTCGAAAGAGCCGGGAGCCGCGAGGTCAGACCCCCGGGTGTGACAGCGAGCCGTGCACGGCGTAACGTGGAACAAGCCGCCGCGAACGATGGCCGGAGAGATCCGGTCGGGTTTCGTGCGCGTCCGCTCCTTGAGAACTCAACAGCGTGCCGAAAGTCAGTGCCATATAGTTAAACCCCATTCGGCTGGGTCGCCTTCGGGTGGTCTGGTTGGGGATTCCTTTGGTTGATTGACATCGAGAGTGCTAGCTCTCGGTTCTCAGCCGTGGGTTGAATTCATCTACGGAGAGTTTGATCCTGGCTCAGGACGAACGCTGGCGGCGTGCTTAACACATGCAAGTCGAGCGAGGCCCTCCTTCGGGGGGTGCCCTAGCGGCGAACGGGTGAGTAACACGTGGGCAACCTGCCCTCAGCTCTGGGATAACTCCAAGAAATTGGTGCTAATACCGGATGTGACCGCTGACCGCATGGTCTGGTGGTGGAAAGATTTATCGGCTGAGGATGGGCCCGCGGCCTATCAGCTTGTTGGTGGGGTAGTGGCCTACCAAGGCGACGACGGGTAGCCGGCCTGAGAGGGTGACCGGCCACACTGGGACTGAGACACGGCCCAGACTCCTACGGGAGGCAGCAGTGGGGAATATTGCGCAATGGGCGAAAGCCTGACGCAGCGACGCCGCGTGAGGGATGACGGCCTTCGGGTTGTAAACCTCTTTCAGTAGGGACGAAGCGCAAGTGACGGTACCTACAGAAGAAGCACCGGCCAACTACGTGCCAGCAGCCGCGGTAATACGTAGGGTGCAAGCGTTGTCCGGAATTATTGGGCGTAAAGAGCTCGTAGGCGGTCTGTCGCGTCGGCTGTGAAAACCCGAGGCTCAACCTCGGGCCTGCAGTCGATACGGGCAGACTGGAGTACTGCAGGGGAGACTGGAATTCCTGGTGTAGCGGTGAAATGCGCAGATATCAGGAGGAACACCGGTGGCGAAGGCGGGTCTCTGGGCAGTTACTGACGCTGAGGAGCGAAAGCGTGGGGAGCGAACAGGATTAGATACCCTGGTAGTCCACGCCGTAAACGTTGGGCGCTAGGTGTGGGGGCCATTCCACGGTCTCCGTGCCGCAGCTAACGCATTAAGCGCCCCGCCTGGGGAGTACGGCCGCAAGGCTAAAACTCAAAGGAATTGACGGGGGCCCGCACAAGCGGCGGAGCATGTTGCTTAATTCGATGCAACGCGAAGAACCTTACCTAGGCTTGACATGCACGGAAATCTCGTAGAGATACGGGGTGCCTTTGGCGTCGTGCACAGGTGGTGCATGGTTGTCGTCAGCTCGTGTCGTGAGATGTTGGGTTAAGTCCCGCAACGAGCGCAACCCTCGTTCTATGTTGCCAGCACGTGATGGTGGGGACTCATAGGAGACTGCCGGGGTCAACTCGGAGGAAGGTGGGGATGACGTCAAATCATCATGCCCCTTATGTCTAGGGCTGCAAACATGCTACAATGGCCGGTACAAAGGGCTGCGATACCGCGAGGTGGAGCGAATCCCAAAAAGCCGGTCTCAGTTCGGATTGGGGTCTGCAACTCGACCCCATGAAGTTGGAGTCGCTAGTAATCGCAGATCAGCAACGCTGCGGTGAATACGTTCCCGGGCCTTGTACACACCGCCCGTCACGTCACGAAAGTCGGTAACGCCCGAAGCCGGTGGCCCAACCCTTGTGGAGGGAGCCGTCGAAGGCGGGATCGGCGATTGGGACGAAGTCGTAACAAGGTAGCCGTACCGGAAGGTGCGGCTGGATCACCTCCTTTCTAAGGAGCACTGGCCGCCACATTCTGTGTGGTGGTCCAGAGCCGTGCACGGACCGTGAAGTGTCCTCAATCTCGAGGGGCTCGGGTGTTCGTGGCGGAGCTCGAGGGTGGAACACTGACCAGTTCGGCTGGTGGCTTGGTGCTGCCCCTAGTACGGCCTTCTACTCGTTCGCGGGTGGGGGTGTGGAGCGGGGTGGTGGTGGGTGGCTGGTCGTAGGCACGCTGTTGGGTCCTGAGGGAACGGGCCGGCGTGGTCATGCCTGTGGGTGTGGCTGGGTTGGGTTGTTGCTTCTGGTGGCAGGGCTTCGTGCTCGTCATACCGCTGATCGTCTGCTGGTCCCTGTGTGGGGTTGGTGGGTGGTGGGGTCTGGTGGTGGGTGGTAGCGGGGTGACTGTTCGTCGTTTGAGAACTGCACAGTGGACGCGAGCATCTTTTGTAGGTATCTGGATATCCGCACTGGTCCATCACTTGTGTCACCGCTGGCGGCTTCGGTCGCTGGGCTGGGTCTTCGGGTCTGGTGGGTGGGGTTGGTGGTGGGTGGGTGTGGGTGTTGTTGTGTGGTCAAGTTGTTAAGGGCACACGGTGGATGCCTGGGCACCAGGAGCCGATGAAGGACGTAGGAGGCTGCGATAAGCCTCGGGGAGCTGCCAACCGAGCGTTGATCCGAGGATTTCCGAATGGGGGAACCCCGCACCAGTCATGTGGTGTGACCCGCGCCTGAACACATAGGGCGTGTGGAGGGAACGTGGGGAAGTGAAACATCTCAGTACCCACAGGAAGAGAAAACAACCGTGATTCCGTGAGTAGTGGCGAGCGAAAGCGGATGAGGCTAAACCGATTGCATGCCAAGCCGGCAGGCGTTGTGTGGTCGGGGTCGTGGGACGATTCAGCATCTTCTGCCGAGGGTGCAGGGAGTCAGAAAGTCTTGTGTTAGTGGAAGGCCTCTGGAAGGGGTCGCCGTAGAGGGTGAGAGCCCCGTACACGAAAACGCATGGCCTCCCGAGTTGTATCCCAAGTAGCACCGAGCCCGTGAAATTCGGTGTGAATCTGGCGGGACCACCCGCTAAGCCTAAATACTCCCTGGTGACCGATAGCGGACAAGTACCGTGAGGGAAAGGTGAAAAGTACCCCGGGAGGGGAGTGAAATAGTACCTGAAACCGTGTGCCTACAAGCCGTGAGAGCCTTATCCACTTCGGTGGAGGGGTGATTGCGTGCCTTTTGAAGAATGAGCCTGCGAGTTAGCGGTACGTGGCGAGGTTAACCCGTGTGGGGTAGCCGTAGCGAAAGCGAGTCCGAACAGGGCGTCTCAGTCGCGTGCTCTAGACCCGAAGCCGAGTGATCTACCCATGGCCAGGTTGAAGCGCGGGTAAGACCGCGTGGAGGACCGAACCCACTTCGGTTGAAAACGGAGGGGATGAGCTGTGGGTAGGGGTGAAAGGCCAATCAAACTCGGTGATAGCTGGTTCTCCCCGAAATGCATTTAGGTGCAGCGTCACGTGTTTCTTGCCGGAGGTAGAGCACTGGATGGCCTAGGGGGCCCACAAGCTTACTGAAGTCAACCAAACTCCGAATGCCGGTAAGTGAGAGCGTGGCAGTGAGACTGCGGGCGATAAGGTTCGTAGTCGAGAGGGAAACAGCCCAGATCATCGGCTAAGGCCCCTAAGCGTGTGCTAAGTGGAAAAGGATGTGGGATCGCAGTGACAACCAGGAGGTTGGCTTAGAAGCAGCCACCCTTGAAAGAGTGCGTAATAGCTCACTGGTCAAGTGGTTCCGCGCCGACAATGTAGCGGGGCTCAAGCACACCGCCGAAGCTGTGGCATTCACATGAACCCGTCCAGGATTTCGGTTCAGGGCCAGGTGTGTGGATGGGTAGGGGAGCGTCGTGTGGCGGTGGAAGCGGCGGAGTGATCCAGCCGTGGACGCCACACGAGTGAGAATGCAGGCATGAGTAGCGAAAGGGGAGTGAGAAACTCCCCCGCCGGATGACCAAGGGTTCCTGGGCCAGGCTAATCCGCCCAGGGTGAGTCGGGACCTAAGGCGAGGCCGACAGGCGTAGTCGATGGACAACGGGTTGATATTCCCGTACCCGCGAAAGAACGCCCATGCTGAACCCAGCGATGCTAACCATCCGAAGCCGGTGACTGACCTTCGGGTCTGATCTGGTGGAGCGTGGGACCCGGACTGGTAGTAGGCAAGCGATGGGGTGACGCAGGAAGGTAGTCCTACCGGTGAGTGGTAGTACCGGTGCAAGGGTGTGGCCCGTGCCATAGGTAAATCCGTGGCACATGCAGGGTGAGGCCCGACGCATAGCCGAATGAGGCGAATTGGATGATCCTATGCTGCCGAGAAAAGCCTCTAGCGAGTTCTTAGCGGCCCGTACCCCAAACCAACTCAGGTGGTCAGGTAGAGAATACCAAGGCGATCGAGCGAACTGTGGTTAAGGAACTCGGCAAAATGCCCCCGTAACTTCGGGAGAAGGGGGGCCATCTGCTGTGAACCGCCTTGCGCGGGGCAGCGGTGGGTGGCCGCAGAGACCAGTGAGAAGCGACTGTTTACTAAAAACACAGGTCCGTGCGAAGTCGAAAGACGATGTATACGGACTGACGCCTGCCCGGTGCTGGAACGTTAAGGGGACGGGTTAGCTCTTCGGGGCGAAGCTCAGAACTCAAGCGCCAGTAAACGGCGGTGGTAACTATAACCATCCTAAGGTAGCGAAATTCCTTGTCGGGTAAGTTCCGACCTGCACGAATGGCGTAACGACTTCTCAGCTGTCTCAACCACAGGCTCGGCGAAATTGCACTACGAGTAAAGATGCTCGTTACGCGCGGCAGGACGGAAAGACCCCGGGACCTTCACTATAGCTTGATATTGGTGTTCGGTTCGGCTTGTGTAGGATAGGTGGGAGACTGTGAAGCGGGCACGCCAGTGTTCGTGGAGTCATCGTTGAAATACCACTCTGGTCGAATTGGATGTCTAACCTCGGTCCGTGATCCGGATCAGGGACAGTGTCAGGTGGGTAGTTTAACTGGGGCGGTTGCCTCCCAAAATGTAACGGAGGCGCCCAAAGGTTCCCTCAGCCTGGTTGGCAATCAGGTGTCGAGTGCAAGTGCACAAGGGAGCTTGACTGCGAGACTGACGGGTCGAGCAGGAGCGAAAGCTGGGACTAGTGACCCGGCACCGGCATGTGGAAGCGGTGTCGCTCAACGGATAAAAGGTACCCCGGGGATAACAGGCTGATCTTCCCCAAGAGTCCATATCGACGGGATGGTTTGGCACCTCGATGTCGGCTCGTCGCATCCTGGGGCTGGAGTAGGTCCCAAGGGTTGGGCTGTTCGCCCATTAAAGCGGTACGCGAGCTGGGTTTAGAACGTCGTGAGACAGTTCGGTCCCTATCCGCCGTGCGCGTAAGAGACTTGAGAAGAGCTGTCCCTAGTACGAGAGGACCGGGACGGACGAACCTCTGGTGTGCCAGTTGTTCCGCCAGGAGCACTGCTGGTTGGCTACGTTCGGCAGGGATAACCGCTGAAAGCATCTAAGCGGGAAGCTCGCTTCAAGATGAGGTCTCTCACCGGGTTAACCGGGTAAGGCCCCCGCCCAGACCAGCGGGTTGATAGGCCGGAAGTGGAAGCGGCGTGAGTCGTGGAGCTGACCGGTACTAATAGGCCGAGGGCTTGATCACACACACCATCCAGCCTTTTCTTGCAAAATGTTGTGTCGCGTCCACTGTGCAGCTCTGAAACGACGAGCCCCCCGTAACAAGGGGTGGCCGATAGTTTCACAGTGTTACGGCGGTCATGGCGAAAGGGAAACGCCCGGTCTCATTCCGAACCCGGAAGCTAAGCCTTTCAGCGCCGATGGTACTGCCCGGGGGACCGGGTGGGAGAGTAGGACGCCGCCGGACAATCTTTCCCGAAACGGGGTCACAGCTCACGCTGTGGCCCCGTTTCGGCATTTCTCGGGCTGTGAGAGCACCGCGAGCTCGACGGCGGACAGGCTGCGCGGAACCCCCGACTGCCGTTCCACGGACCTGGACGTCACGTGACGGAAGACGCCCCGATCTGGTCGGGGTCGTCGTTCTCAGCGCCGGCGATCAGGCGGCGCGGTCGTGGCACCGACGTTGTCGTCCAGCCACCGGTTCAGTGGGGCGAACGCACGCCAGGCGTCCCGCACCCGGTCCACCGCGGTGGGGGTGTGCAGCCAGTCGCTGGGCTCCCACCGGTGGGACCCGTGCAGCGCCTTGTGCCGCAGCAGCTCGATGCGCGGGTGGTCGCCCGGCCAACCCCGCGGTGACCGCACCAGCCGATCTCCGTCGATCTCGTAGCCGGCCGAGCGGAGCCGGTCCACCTCGGCCACGAGCCGCGGGCCCTGCAGGTCGTCCGCGACGGCCCGCCGGAATCGGTCCAGCTGGTCCGGCTGCAGCCGCCAGCAGCCGCCAGCGACCCGGAGGCCGTCCGCCGAGATCTCGACGTACACCGAGCCCAGACCGGAGCCTGCCGGGTGCAGCACGGCCCCCTGGTGCGTCTTGTACGGGGTCTTGTCGTGGCTGAAGCGCACGTCTCGGTAGGGGCGGAACAGCTTGGGGGTGCCGAACTCACCGGTCAGCTCGTCGACCAGCGCCTGCATCGGGGCGCGGACGTGGGTCTCCCAGTCGGCGCGGTGCGCCGTCCAGTAGGCCCGGCTGTTGTCCGCCTCCAGGCCCTCGTAGAAGACCAGGCCCTCGTCCGGGAAACCGCTGAACCCCACCGTGCTCCTCACTCGTCGAACCAGCTGTGCCAGCGTTCCTGCGGCACCAGTGCGTCACCCGCGTCCAGGGTGCGGGTCGCCCCGTCGTGGGCCCACCCCGCACCGGTCAGGAAGCGCGCGGTCACCGCGTCCGCGGTCGCCAGCCACATGGTCAGCCCGGGCGCCGACAGGTCGCGGGCAGTGTCGGCGACGGCGGCCAGCAGGCGGCTGCCGTGTCCCCGCCGTCCCCAGCGCGGTTCCACCGCCAGTGCCACGATCTCCAGCAGACCGGGACCGGTCGCGTCTTCCGCCGGCGCGCAGGCGGCCAGCCCGACGGTGACGTCCCGCTCCTGGGCGACGAGGACCCGGTGCGCCGGGGAGGGGGGTGAGGCGATCGAGCGGCGCCACGTGTCCGCCGCGGCCGTGTCGTCCCACCCGTCGAGGACCGCCGCGGGCAGCACCTCGCGGTAGGCGGTGCGCCAGGTGACCACCTGTACCCGGGCGATCGCCTCCGCGTCGTCGGCCACGGCCGGACGGACGGACACGTCCGCGCGACCACGCGGGCCGGGGAACGGGGGCAGGTCCACCGGGGCAGCCTAGGTCGTCGCCGGGCCGGCCCGAACCGCGACCGTCGTACCCCCGGGGCAGGATCGGCGGGGTGACCACGGCTGTCGAACGGCTCCCTGCCGCCCTCGCCCGGCGGATGGCGCTGGCCGCCCAGGGCTTCGCCGAGCCACGGCCCGGCGGGGTCGTGGGCACCCGCCAGTTGCGGCGGACCGCCGAGCGGCTGGCCGTGGTGCAGATCGACTCGGTGAACGTCCTCTCCCGCTCGCACTACCTGCCGTTCTTCAGCCGGCTCGGTCCCTACGACCGCACGGTGCTCGACGCCCTCGCCAACCGCCGGCACGACCTGTTCGAGTACTGGGCGCACGAGGCCTCGTTCCTGCCGGCACGCCTGCAGCCCTCCCTCCGATGGCGGATGGACGCCGCCGACCGCGAGGCGTGGGGCTCGATGACCAGGGTCCAGCGCGAGCGACCGGAGTTCGTGGCCGCGCTGCTCGCCCGGGTCCGGGAGGAGGGACCGATCCGGGCGAGCCAGCTGCAGGAGGCCCGCCCGAACCGTCCCGGGAGCATGTGGAACTGGCATGCGGGCAAGGCGGCCCTGGAGTACCTGTTCTTCACCGGCGCCCTCACCGCCCGGGCCCGCACGGCCGGCTTCGAGCGGGTGTACGACCTCACCGAGCGGGTGCTGCCGGCCGCCGTCGTCGAGGCGCCGACACCGGACCGGGCCGAGGCGATCCGTGAGCTGGTGCGCACCGCGGCGCGGGCGCTGGGCGTCGCCACGGAGACCGACCTGCGCGACTACTTCCGGCTGACGCCCACCGACGCCCGGACGGCGATCGCCGAGCTCGCCGACGCCGGTGAGCTACAGCCGGTGGAGGTGGCCGGCTGGGAACGGCCGGCCTGGGCCGACCCGCTCGCCCGGCGGCCGAGGTGGGTCCGGGCGCGGGCCCTGCTCAGCCCCTTCGACTCGCTGGTCTGGGAACGTCCGCGGGTGGAGCGGCTCTTCGGCTTCCGGTACCGGCTGGAGATCTACACCCCGGCGCACAAGCGGGTGCACGGCTACTACGTGCTGCCCTTCCTGCTCGGCGACCGGCTGGTCGCCCGGGTCGACCTCAAGGCCGACCGCCAGGCCGGTGTGCTCCGGGTGCAGGCCGCGCACGCCGAGCCGGGCGTCGACCACGGCGCGGTGGCGGCCGAGCTCGCCGCCGAGCTCCGGCTGGTGGCCGGCTGGCTGGCGTTGGAAGACGTGGCCGTGGCCGGCCCGGGCGACCTCGCCCCCGCGCTGGCCGGCGCGCTCGGAGCCCCGGCGCCCTCCTGGTGAGCCCGGGGAGCCGGGCGCTGCGCCCCCCGTACCCTCGACGGGTGCCCGCGATCGCTCCGCTCCAGGTGCAGGTCATCGCCCAGACGCAGTTCACCCCGCCCGCCGACGTGACCTGGGAGACCGACGCCGACGGCGGGCAGGCGCTCGCCGAGTTCGCCGGCCGCGCCTGCTACCAGTCCTGGGACAAGCCCAATCCCGCGACGGCGACCAACGCCTCCTACCTCCGGCACATCCTCGAGGTCGGTCACCTGTCGGTGCTCGAGCACGGCAGCGTGACGATGTACCTGACCGGGGTGTCCCGGTCGCTGACCCACGAGCTGATCCGGCACCGGCACTTCTCCTACAGCCAGCTGTCCCAGCGCTACGTGCCCGAGCGGGACGCCGCCGTGGTCGAACCGGCCGTCATCGCCGAGGACCCCGAACTGCACGCGCGCTTCCTGGCCGCGACCGACGCGGCCCGGGCCGCCTATGCCGACCTGCTGGAGGGGCTGGAGCAGCGGTTCGCCGGCGTCCCGAACGCCACGCTGCGCCACAAGCAGGCCCGGCAGGCGGCCCGATCCGTCCTCCCCAACGCCACCGAGACGCGCATCGTCGTCACCGGCAACTACCGTGCCTGGCGGCACTTCATCGCGATGCGCGCCAGCGAGCACGCCGACGTCGAGATCCGTGAGCTCGCCGTCGCCTGCCTGCGCGAGCTGCAGCGCATCGCCCCCAACGTGTTCGGCGACTTCCGGGTCAGCGCGCTGACCGACGGCACCGAGGTGGCGGCCAGCCCCTACGTCACCGAGGGCTGACCCCAGCCTAGAGTCGACTCCCGTGGCCGACGCGACCAGCGACACCCAGTACGAGGACCTGCTGCGCCGGGTGCTGGAGACCGGCACGGCGAAGTCCGACCGCACCGGCACGGGCACGCTGAGCCTCTTCGGCGAGCGGCTGCGCTACGACCTCTCCGCCGGCTTCCCGCTGGTGACCACCAAGAAGGTGCACTTCAAGTCCGTGGCCTACGAGCTGCTGTGGTTCCTGCGCGGTGAGGGCAACGTCCGCTGGCTGCAGGAGCACGGCGTCTCCATCTGGGACGAGTGGGCGGCCGAGGACGGCAGCCTCGGCCCGGTCTACGGCGTCCAGTGGCGCTCCTGGCCCACCCCCGACGGCGGGACGGTCGACCAGCTCGCCGGCGTCCTGGAGACCCTGCGCAGCGACCCGGACTCCCGCCGCATGATCGTCTCGGCCTGGAACGTCGCCGCGCTGCCGGAGATGGCCCTGGCGCCGTGCCACACGCTGTTCCAGTTCGCCGTCGCCGACGGCCGGCTGTCGTGCCAGCTCTACCAGCGCAGCGCCGACATGTTCCTCGGCGTGCCGTTCAACATCGCCAGCTACGCCCTGCTCACCCAGCTGGTCGCCCAGCAGGTCGGCCTGGAGCCCGGGGACTTCATCTGGGTCGGCGGCGACTGCCACGTCTACACCAACCACGTCGACCAGGTGCGCGAGCAGCTGTCCCGCGAGGTGCTGCCCTTCCCGCGGCTGACCATCGACCCGGCCACCACGCTGTTCGACCACCGCTACGAGGACCTGCACCTGCTGGACTACCGCCACCACCCGGCGATCCGCGGCGCGGTGGCCGTCTGACCGTGGCCGCAGCGACCACCACGGGCACCCTGCGGATGGTCTGGGCGCAGACCACCGAGGGCGTCATCGGCGCCGACGGCGCGCTGCCCTGGCACCTGCCGGAGGACCTCCGGCTGTTCAAGGCGCTGACCCTCGGCAGCACGGTGGTGATGGGGCGGCGAACGTGGGAGTCGCTGCCGCCGCGGTACCGGCCGCTGCCGGGGCGCCGCAACGTCGTGCTCAGCACGGCGCTCGACCCGGCCGAGGTCGGCGTGCCCGTGGTCCGGTCGGTGGCCGACGTCCTCGCCCGCGACGACGACCGGTGGGTGATCGGCGGTGGCGCCGTCTACGCCGCGTTCGCCCCGCACGCCACGGAGGTCGTCGTCACCGAGGTCGACGCGCAGCTGCCCGGCGACACCTGGGCCCCGCCGCTGGGGCCGGAGTGGGAGCCCGCCGTGCAGCAGCCGGCGGGCGGGTGGGCCACGTCGTCCGGCGGTCTGCGCTTCCGCGTGTCGTCGTGGCGACGGGGAGCCGCGCCGGCCGGTCCGGTGCCCGGTGTGCTGGCCGAGCACGCTCGGCGGTGGGCCGCCGCCGGACGGTCCGACGGCGACGTCGGTACGGGCCGGTAGATTCGCCGCCATGACCACCGACCCCGCCCGGCCCTTCGGGCGCGTGATCACGGCGATGGTCACCCCGCTCGCCGAGGACGGCACGATCGACCTCGCCGGCGCCCAGGAACTGGCCGCGCACCTCGTCGAGCGCGAGTCCAACGACGGGCTGGTCGTCTTCGGGACCACGGGGGAGTCGCCCACCATCAGCGACGGCGAGCAGCACGCGGTGCTCGAGGCGGTGCTCGACGCCGTGGGCGACCGGGCCACGGTGATCGCCGGCGTGGGCACGAACGACACGGCGCACTCGATCGAGAAGGCGCAGTCCGCTGCCCGGCTCGGTGTCGACGGGCTGCTCGTCGTCACCCCGTACTACAACAAGCCACCGCAGGCGGGGCTGCTGCGGCACTTCACCGCGGTCGCCGACGCCACCGAGCTGCCGGTGATGCTCTACGACATCCCGCACCGTTCCGGTGTCCCGGTCCACGTGGACACGCTGGTGCGCGCCGCCGAGCACCCGAACATCGTGGCCGTCAAGGACGCCAAGGGCGACTTCGGCGCGGTGCAGTGGACGCGCGCCCGCACCGACCTCGCCTACTACTCCGGCGACGACATGCTGAACCTGCCGCTGCTGGCCGTCGGGGCCGTCGGCGTGGTCAGCGTGGTCAGCCACCTGGTCGGCACGCGCCTCGCGGAGATGATCGCCGCGGTCGAGTCCGGTGACCTGGTCACCGCGCGCGCCGTCAACGAGAGCTTGCTGCCGGTCTACACCGGCGTCTTCCGCACCCAGGGCGTCATCACGGTGAAGGCGGCGCTGCGCGCGCTCGGCCTGCCGGCCGGCCCGGTGCGCCCCCCGTTGGTCGATGCGACGGCCGAGGAGCTCGCGCAGCTGCGCGAGGACCTCGCCGCCGGAGGAGTTCAGCTGTGACCTCGATGCCCCCGCCCGGTCAGCAGGCCCTGCAGCCGCACCTGGACCTCAAGGCGCCCCCGCCGCTGCCCGCCGGCGGGCTGCGCGTGATGGCGCTGGGCGGGCTGGGCGAGATCGGCCGGAACATGGCCGTGCTCGAGTTCGACGGGCAGCTGCTGGTCATCGACTGCGGGGTGCTCTTCCCGGAGGCCGAGCAGCCCGGCGTCGACCTGATCCTCCCCGACTTCGGCGTCATCGAGCACCGGCTGGACGACGTCACCGGCGTCGTGCTGACCCACGGGCACGAGGACCACATCGGGGCGATCCCCTACCTGCTGCGGCTGCGCGCCGACATCCCGCTCATCGGCTCCCGGTTCACCCTGGCCCTGGTCAAGGCGAAGCTCCGCGAGCACCGCATCGACCCGGTCCTGGTGGAGGTGGCGGCCGGGGACGACCACCTGGCCGGCCCGTTCCACACCGAGTTCATCAGCGTGAACCACTCGATCCCCGACGCGCTGGCCGTCGCGGTGCACACCTCCGCGGGCACGCTGGTGCACACCGGTGACTTCAAGATGGACCAGCTGCCGCTGGACGGCAGGCTCACCGACCTGGGCGCCTTCGCCCGGCTCGGCGTCGAGGGCATCGACCTGCTGCTGAGCGACTCCACCAACGCCGAGGTGCCCGGGTTCGTCACCTCGGAGCGCGAGATCGGCCCGGTGCTGGACTCGGTGTTCGAGCGCGCCACCCAGCGGCTGATCGTCTCCAGCTTCGCCAGCCACGTGCACCGCATCCAGCAGGTGCTCGACGCGGCGGTCAAGCACGGCCGCAAGGCCGCGTTCGTCGGCCGGTCGATGGTGCGGAACATGGGCGTCGCCCAGGACCTCGGCCTGCTCCGCGTGGCCCCCGGGCTGATGGTGAAGCTGGACGAGGCCGCGGCCATGCCGCCGGAGCAGGTGGTGCTGATCAGCACCGGCTCGCAGGGCGAGCCGCTGTCGGCGCTGGGCCGGATGGCCCGCGGGGAGCACCACCAGATCACCATCGAGGCCGGCGACACGATCATCCTCGCCTCCTCGCTGGTGCCGGGGAACGAGACCTCCGTCTACAAGGTGATCAACCAGCTGGCCCGCCTCGGCGCCACCGTGGTGCACAAGGAGACCGCGCGGGTGCACGTCTCCGGGCACGCCCCGGCCGGTGAGCTCCGCACCCTGCTCAACGTGGCCAAGCCCCGCTACCTGATGCCGGTGCACGGCGAGTGGCGGCACCTGCGGGCGCACGCCGCGCTGGCCGAGCAGACCGGCATGAGCCGCGACCGGATCCTGCTCGCCGAGGACGGCGTGGTCGTCGACCTGGTCGACGGCAAGGCCGCCATCGTGGGCAGCGTGCCGATCGGCAACGTCTACGTCGACGGGGTCAACGTCGGTGACGTCGGCGAGGAGTCGCTGCAGGCCCGGCGGATCCTCGGCGACGAGGGCTTCGTCGCGCTCACCGTGGTCATCGAGCCCTCGACCCGCACGATCGTCCGGCCGGTGCACCTGTCCACCCGCGGCTTCTCCGACGACCCGTCCGCCTTCGACGAGGTGCTCGCCCTGGTCGAGGACAACCTGCGCCGCACCCTGGCCGACGGCGAGGTCGACCCGCACCGGCTCTCCCAGGTCATCCGCCGCACGGTCGGCAAGTGGGTGAGCGACCGGCACCGCCGCCGCCCGATGATCATCCCCACCGTCCTGGAGGTGTGACTCCGGCCGGTCCGCCGGGCCCGATCAGCGGGCTCCGTGGACGGCGCGCGAACAGGGGCTGCGGCGGGCTGGCCGCAGTGCCAGCATGATCAGGATGAGGCGGTGGCAGCGCGGGGTCCCCGGTCCGGAACGGGGACCCCGGACGGACGTCACCGGTCGACGCCCTCGTCGAGGTGCCTCCGTCGCCGTGTGGCAGGTGGCGCTCGACCTGCCGGACGACGCCCTGGTGGCGGCGTCCGCGGTGCTCTCGGCCACCGAGCGGGCCCGGGCGGACCGCGGTACCGAGTCGGTCCGGCGGCGGCGGATCGCGCTGCGTGCCGCCCTGCGCACGGCGGCCGCCCGTGAGCTCGGCTGCTCGCCGGCGGAGGTGCCGCTGCGCACCGGGGAGTCCGGCCGACCCGAGGTCGCCGGCCCGGCGGAGCTCGACGTCACCTGCTCCTCCTCGGGCGCCGTGGGGCTGGTCGCGGTGGGCCGCGGCGTCCGGGTCGGGATCGACCTCGAGCGCGTGACCCCGTGGGCTCCCGAGGTCCTGGCCGAGGGGTGGCTGTCCGACGCCGAGGTCGCGGCGCTGCTCGCGCTGCCCGCCCGCGCGCGGGGGATCGCGGCCGCCCGCGTCTGGGCCGGCAAGGAGGCCGTCCTCAAGGCCGTCGGGTGCGGCCTCACGGTCGCTCCGACGCTCGTCGAACCGGGCTTCGCCACCACGCCGGTGCAGGTGGCCGGCTGGACGGTGGCCGGCCTCGCGACCCCGCCGGGGACGGTCGGCCGGATCGCCTGCTCGCGCCCCCGAGCCCTGGGCCCCCGAGCCCTGGGCCCCCGAGCCCTGAGCCCACGACCACTGCGCCCTCGCCCGCTCGTCCCACGACCGCTCGACCTCGACCCCGCTGGAGGGAGCACCCCATGACGTCCATCGCCGACCGGCGGTCCACCGGCACCCAGCTGGCCGCCTTCCGGGCCGCCTGCGAGCAGCTGGTCGGGCGCCCGCTGGCCAGCCCGACGGAGCTGCACGACTTCTCGGTGGCGGAGCCGGAGGCGTTCTGGCGCCTCCTGCTGGAGTGGTCCGGGCTGCCCTGGTCGGGCTCGGCGGACACGGTCCGCACCGGGGACGACGTCGAGACGGCCCGGTTCTTCCCCGACGTCACGCTCAACTACGCCGAGGCGTTGCTGGCCCCGCTCTCCTGGGTCGACGACGACGCTCCCGCCCTCATCTCCGTGCACGCCTCCGCCCCGGACCAGCGGTGGTCCCGCCGGCAGCTGCGCGGGGCGGTCACCGGTGCTGCCGACGCGCTGGCCGGCCTCGGCATCGGCCCCGGCGACCGGGCTGCGGTCATCGGCCCGAACGACGGTGCGGTGACCGTGGCGGTGCTGGGGCTCGCCGCCGTGGGGGCCACGGTGTCGACGTCGACCCCGGACATGGGCACCGCCACCCTGCTGGGGCGCTTCACGCAGGTCGAGCCGACCACCCTGGTGCTGGACCGCTCAGCCGGGCCGGCGGTCGGCGCGGCGGAGCTGGCGGTACTGCTCGACGGGCTGCCGACGGTGCGCCGAGTGGTGGTCCTCGACGACGGCCCGCTGCCCGGGCACCCGGGCGTGCCCGTCGACCGCCTCGCCGACCTGGTCGCGCGGGCCGCGGATGGGCGACACCGCGACTGGCCGCGGCTGCCGTTCGACCACCCGCTGTTCGTGATGTTCTCCTCGGGCACCACCGGGCCGCCGAAGGCGATCGTCCACGGCGCCGGCGGCACGCTCCTGGAGCACGTGAAGGAGCACCGGCTGCACGGCGACCTGAGCTCGCTGGACCGGATGTACTTCCACACCACGACCGCCTGGATGATGTGGAACTGGCAGCTGTCCGCGCTCGCCGTCGGCGCATCGGTGGTGCTGTACGACGGCCCGGTGCAGGGCCCGGAAGCCCTCTGGCAGCTGGTGGCCGAGCACGGGGTGACGGTCTTCGGCACCAGTCCGGCCTACCTGCAGCTGTGCGAGGACGCCGGGTGGTGCCCGCGCGACCGGGTGGACCTCTCCGCGTTGCGCGCCGTCCTGTCGACCGGCTCGGTGCTGCACGAGTGGCAGTTCGACTGGGTGGCCGAGGCGGTGGGCCCGCAGCCGCTGCAGTCCATCTCGGGCGGGACCGACGTGATCGGCTGCTTCGTGCTCGGCCACCCCGAGGCGCCGGTGCGGCGGGGGCGTTCCCAGTCGCTGAGCCTCGGGCTGGACGTGGCCGCCGTCGACGAGCGGGGGGACGTCGTCGTCGGCCGGACCGGTGAGCTGGTGTGCCGGAACCCGTTCCCGTCCCGTCCGGTCGGCTTCCTCGCCGACCCTTGCGGCAGCCGGTTCCACGCCGCCTACTTCGCCGACCACCCCGGCGTCTGGACCCACGGTGACCTGGTCGACGTCGCGGCCGACGGGTCGGCCCGCGTGCACGGCCGCGCCGACGGGGTGCTGAACGTCGACGGCGTGCGGATCGGCCCGGCCGAGGTGGTGTCCGTGCTGCGCGCTGTGCCCGAGGTGGCCGACGCCATGCCGGTCGAGCAGCGCGACCCCGGCCACCCGGGGCGGACCAGGATGGTGCTGCTCGTCGTCCTGGCCCCCGGCGCCGAACTGGATGCCGCGCTGGACCGGGCGGTCCGGCGGACGCTGCGCCGGGAGGCGTCCGCGGCGCACGTGCCCTCGCTCGTGATCGCGGTGCCGAGCCTGCCGGTGACCCACAACGGCAAGCAGTCGTACCGGGCGGCGCGCGACGCGGTCAACGGCGACCCGGTGCCGAACCTCGACGCCCTGCGCGACCCCGCGTGCGTGGCGGCCATCCGCGCCGCGGTCCCGGCGGCGGACCGGCCGGCGGCCGCCCGGCGGCAACCGCGGCGGGGGACGACGAGCTGCGCGCCGGGGTCGCCCGGGAGTGGTGTGCGGTGCTGGGCCTGCGCACCGCCGAGCCGCACGACGACTTCACCGACCTGGGCGGCACCTCCCGGCAGGCCGTGGACCTGCTGCGCCGGCTGCGCACCGAGCTCGGTGCCGAGGTGGGCATCGCGGAGTTCGCCCGCCAGCCCACGCTCGGCGGGCTGGTCCGGCTCGCCACCGCGGCCCGCGTCGCCGTCCCGGACGTCGTGGAGCTGATGCGCCCGGGCACCGGCCGGCCGGTGTTCGTGGTCGCCGACGCCTGGGGGCAGCTGAACTCCTACGCGGGGCTCGTCGGCCGGCTGGAGACGACGCGGCCGGTGTACGGGCTGCGCCTGGCGGTGACCGACGACGCGGGGGTGCGCCGGCCCGTGGCCGCGGTGGTCGACGACGCCCTGGCCGCGATCGGCGAGGTGCAACCGCAGGGCCCGTACAGCCTGCTCGGCTACTCGTTCGGCGGGTTGGTGGCCTACGAGGCAGCGGTCCGGTTCCGGGCAGCCGGTGCGGAGGTCTCCTCCGTCGGGCTGCTCGACGTGCTGCCGCCGGCGGTGAACCTGACGCCGGCCGAGCGCCGGGCCCACTCCTGGGCCGGTCGGGTGCAGACCGCCCGCTCCGGCACGAAGGTGCGCAAGGCGCTGGCCCGGCACCTGCCCGGCGGCCTCCGGCAACGGTTCGCCGACCCGGTGCAGGCGATGGTGCGGGGCCTGTTCGCTGCCGTGGAGGACCACGAGCTGTCCCGCTACGACGGCATGGTCACCTACTACCAGGCCCGCGAACGGCTGCCCGTGGTCGGCAACACGCTGGCCGCCTGGCTCCGGGTGGCCCCGCACCTGGTGATCACCGAGGTGCCCGGCGACCACTGGGACCTGCTTGCCGCCGAGCACCTCGACGAGCTGGCCGCCCGGGTGTCGGCCACGCTCCGCTGAACGGCGGGACGTGGCCGGCACCCGGGTCAGCCGATGCGCTCGGCGGTGACGACGAGGTTGTCCTCGTAGCTGCGGGCGCCGCGGTCGAAGTCACCGGTGCAGGTGATCAGCCGGAGCACGTCCTCGGTCGTGGCGGCGAAGACCGCCGCGGTCGGGAACTCGTCCTTGGGCACCTGCTCGCTGCCCGTCACCGCGTACCGCGCGACGGCACCGCCGGCGACGGTCACCTCGACCACGTCCCCGGGCACCAGGTCCCGCAGGTCGGCGAAGACCGCCGGCCCGGCGGTGGAGTCGACGTGGCCCAGCAGGACGGTCGGGCCCCGTGACCCCGGCCGGCCGCCGCCGGTGAACCACCCTGCGTCGTCGAAGTCCCGGGGCACCTCGGCCGTGCCGTCCCCGGCCAGGCCGAGGTCCACCAGGTCCCGCCGGACCCCGATCGCGGGGATCCGGACGGACTCCGGCTCCGGCACGGTGGCCGGGTCGAGCACCGGGGCGGCAGCCGCCACCGGCGCCTCCGGGGCCGTCGACGGGGAGCCGGCCGGCGTCGACTGCCCGCTGGGCGCCCCGGCCGCGGGAGGTCCGGCCGGCGCGCCGCACCCGCTGAGGGCGAGCAGCACGCCGCCGACCAGCAGGGTCCCGCGTCCGGGGCGCACGGCTCAGCTCCGGAGTGCGCGGCGGCGCAGTCCGAGAGCCGCGGCTCCGGCGAGGGCGAGCGAGCCGCCGAGCGCGGCCAGCGGCGCCCCGGACGGCCCGTCGCCGGCCGTGCCACCGGCGCCGGTGTCGATGCCCTCCACCGGCACCTGGGTCAGCTGCCCGCGCACCGCGCCCGAGGGGAAGGCCGCGGTGTGGTTGTCGGTGAAGAACGCCGCCGGGTCGGCCTCGATCTCGGCCAGCGAGAAGCCCTCACCGGTGTCGGTGCCCTCGGGGGCGAGGCCGGTGGTGAAGGGGCCCTGCAGGCAGCCGCTGCTGACCAGCTTCCCCGTGCCGTCGTCCTGCGGGTCGGGCAGCGCGATCCGCGGCGGGCCCGACTGGCCGCGCGCCGCCTCGTGGATGTGCGTGGAGGTCTTCGCCGGGCTCTGGTACGGCGGGGTCACGCCGTCGAGCGTGATGTCGTAGCAGATGATCTCGAGGTCGGAGTTGATCCGGTACATGAAGCTGCCCGAGGCGCCGGGCTCGCCGGGCGTGGGCACCCCGTCGGTGTCGACCACCATGTCCGGCGTGGCCATCGCGGTGAACGCGCTGGTGAAGGTCGAGGGCTCGGCCACCTCGGTCTCGGCGGAGGCGGTGCCGGCACCGGTGAGGACGAGGGCCCCCACCGCCCCGGCGACGACGGCGGTGCGGGTGGTGCGCGTGCGGGTCGGGCGCATGCGGGTCATGGCTGGCTCCTGCGGTCTCGGTGATCGGACAACCGGGTCTACGCAGCCCACCGCCGTCCCGTTCACCGCCGGCTCAGAACTCCGAACTGAGCACCACCGCGCCGCTGGCGTCGACGACCACGAAGCCCTCGGCGTCCGTGCGCAGCACCGGGGAGTTGAGGTTGCAGTCCAGCTCCGCCGGGCCGGTGCCGAGGAAGGCGCCGGCGGGTGCGGCGTCGCCGTCCTCCTCGAGGACGGCGACCCGGTAGACCTCCCCGGCGGTGAACCCCGAACCGGAGAGCTTCACCTCCACCCCCCAGGTGTGCGGCACGACGTCGGCGGTGGCGCTGATGTCCGGGTCGCTCACCTGCACGGCCACGCTCTCCAACGGTGGCGGGGGAGGCGTCGGGCGGACCAGCCAGCCGACCGCGAACGCCGCCGCGGCGGTGGCCAGCACGACGGCACCGGCAGCGAGCCGGGACCGGGGTGGACGGGGCGCCGTCCCGCGCCGGGACGGGGTGCCCTCCGCGGCGATGCGGGCGAGGACGGCGTCGGCCAGCCCGGGCGGCGGTGCGGGGGCTCGTCGAGACGGTCCGGGTCGACGTCGGCGAGCCGGGCGGCCACCGGGGTCAGCTCGGCCAGCTCGGCGCGGCAGGCGGCGCAGCCCTCGAGGTGCGCCCGGACGACGGCGCGCTCGTCCGCGGTCCCCGCCCCCAGGGCGTACACGCCCAGCTGCTCCCGCAGGGCGCGGTGCGCCTGCTCCTCGGTCACGGTTCCACCCCCATCTCCTCCATCGCCAGCCGCAGCGCCTTCAGGCCGTAGAACACCCGGCTGCGCAGTGTGCCCACCGGGACGCCGAGCTCCGCGGCCACCTCGGCGTGCGGCCGGCCGCGCAGGTGGGTCTCCACGATGGCGGCGCGGTGCTCGGTCCCGATCCGCCGCAGCGCCTCCTCGACCACCCACGCGTCGACCAGCCGCTCGTCCAGGCCGGGCCCGGGCGGCCCGACGTCGGCGTGCCCCGAGCCGTCGGTGAGCTCGCGCTGCCACGGCCGGGCCGCGCCGCGCCGCGATTCGTCGACCACCAGGTTCCGCGCGATGGCGAACAGCCACGTGCGCAGGCTGGCCAGGCCGGCGTCGAAGGAGTCCGCCGACCGCCAGGCCCGCAGGAACACCTCCTGCACGACGTCCTGGGCGGCGCCCTGGTCGCCGAGGTGCCGCAGGGCGAAGCGGTACAGCTCCGGGCCGTGGGCCGCGTAGGCGGCCGGGACGTCGAGACGGCACGGCTCGACCGCTCGCAGCTGTCGCCGCGCCATGGGCACCTCCCGGTCCGGACGTCGTCTCCCCGGGGTGTACGTCGCCCGAGCCGGATCGGTTCACCCGGCGCGGGGATCCGTCAGCCGCGGACGACGTCGATCGGGGTGATGCCCTCCTCGGCGGGCAGGTCGAAGCCGAGCACCTGGGCGTAGAACGACAGCTCGCCGTCGAGCGCGGCCCGGATGTTCTCCGCCTGCCGGAACCCGTGCTGCTCCCCGGCGAAGAGCAGGTAGGCGTGCGGTACGCCCTTCTCCCGCAGCGCGGCGACCATCATCTCAGCCTGCTCCGGCGGCACCACCCGGTCCTCGTCGCCCTGGAACACCGCCAGCGGGGTGTCCAGGGCGTCCGTGGCGTGGACGGGGGAGCGCTCGGCGTAGACGTCGGCCCCCTCGGGCCACGGCGCGACCAGCCCGTCGAGGTACCGGGACTCGAACGAGTGCGTGTCGGCGGCCAGCGCGGCCAGGTCGGCGACGCCGTAGTGGCTCGCGCCGGCCGCGAAGACGCCCGGCCGGAAGGTCAGCACGGCCAGCGTCGTGTACCCGCCGGCCGAGCCGCCGCGGATCGCCATCCGCGCGGGGTCGACCCGGTCCTGGCCGGCCAGCCAGCGGGCGCAGGCGACGACGTCGTCCAGGTCGGCCACGCCCCAGCGCCCCTGCAGCGCCTCCCGGTACCGCCGGCCGTAGCCGGTGGAGCCGCGGTAGTCGACGTCGGCCACGGTGAAGCCCCGGGAGGTCCAGTACTGCACGCCCAGCGACAGCACCGACGACGCGGCCGAGGTCGGTCCGCCGTGCACGAGCACCAGCAGAGGCGGGCGCTCGTCGTCGGGGCCGGTCACCCGGGGGTTGGTCGGCGGGTAGACCAGTGCGTGGGCGGAGGCCACCCCGCTGCCGCCGTCCTCGGTGGGGAAGGTGACGTGCTCCGGGCGGGAGAACCAGCCCGGGTCCAGCCCGAGGTCGCGGGCCGGGCGCAGCACCTCGGCCCGCCCGTCGGCCGACACCCGAAGCACCACCGGCTCCGACGTCGGCCCGCCGGCCACGCACACCACGCCGTCGCCGGCCGCCCGGAGCTGACCGAAGGACCCGTACGGGAGGTCGAGTTCGCGCAGCGTCCCGTCGGGGTCCCGCACCGCGAGCCGGTCGGCGCCGTCCCGGCCGTACGCCAGCACGACCCGGCCGTCGGGCAGCAGGGCGAACCGGCTCTGCCCGAACACCCACTGCGGGCCGGCGATGTCGCTCCCGACGCCGACGACCAGCTCCGGCCCGCCGCCCGGTGCCCAGCGGTACAGCGACCACACGTCGGTGCGGTCGGCGAGAAACCACAGCGCGCCGTCGGCGGCCCAGACCGGCTGCACCACCGACTCCGGCCGGGCACCCGACCGGCCACCGGCCACCACCGTCTCGCTGCCGTCCGGGCCGCGGACCACCAGCTCGGCGGCGTCCCACGGCATGTCCGGGTGCTGCCACTGCAACCAGGCCAGCGACCGGCCGTCGGGGGAGCGTCGTGGGTCGGAGACGAAGTCGCTGCCCGACACCAGCACCTCGACCGCGCCGTCGGCGCGCACCCGGACCACTTCGTGCACGACGTCGGCCGAGGCGCCGCCGGGGGAGTGGGTCTCCCGGACGGCCAGCACCCCGTCGCCGTCGGCGGAGAGGTCGGCGAAGCGGACCCCGGCCGGGAGGTCCGGCTCGCCGGTGACCGCCACCGGCTCGCCGCCCGCGGGCACCCGGTACAGCCGCTGGTCGGCGTAGGAGGTGAGCCAGACGGTGCCGTCGGCCACGGTCCACGCCCCGCCGCCGTACTCGTGCACCCGGGTCCGGGCGTTCCAGGGTGGGGGGAGCAGGTCGGTGGTCGTGCCGTCGGCGGCGCGGCGGACCAGCACGCTGCGGCCGCCCTCGCCCGGCCGCCCCTCGGCCCACCAGACGTCGTCCCCGTCGACGGCCACCTCGCCCAGCCGCGCGGAGGCGCGGACCACCAGCTCGGAGGTGATCGGGGTGGGCCAGCTGCCGTACGGGCGGGTCTCGGTCACCTCCGAGACGGTAGCCAGCCGGCACGTCTGGTCGGGAGCCGGAGGTGGACACGCGGGGCCAGGATCATCCACCTGCACCCCCCAGGCCATTACCGTCGACGCATGCCTGCTCGCGCGACGTCGAACCGGGCGCCGGCGCGTGGTGGGGCCTCCTCCCGCCCGCGCTCCGGCGGGTCCACGGCCAAGAAGCGCCCCCCGGCCAAGCGGGGCGGCTCCACGGCCGCCCGCCGCCCGGCGGCCAAGAAGAAGAACACCCTCAGCGGATCGCTGATGCGCGGCGCCGTCGGCGCCTGGTCGCTGCTGGCCCGCGGCGCCGGCGGGCTCGCCCGCTCCGTCGCCCGGCCGCCGGAGGCCGAGCCGCTGGCCCCGGAGCACCGCCGGGACGGCGTCGGCCTGTTCGTGCTGGGCCTGGCCATCGTGCTGGGCGCGGCGACCTGGACCGGCGGCATCGGCCCGGTGGGCGCGGGCATGGCCGACGGGGTCCGCTGGACCATCGGCGTGCTCACCGCGGTGCTGCCGGTCGTGCTGCTGCTGGTCGCGCTGCGCCTGCTGCGCCACCCCCCGCAGCCGGAGGCCCGGGGCAGGCTGACCATCGGGTGGATCTGCGTCCTCGCCGCCGTCGTCGGCATCACCCACGTGACCGGGCCCGACCTCAGCGACACCGACCGCAGCGGCGCCGGCGGCCTGCTCGGCTGGGCGGTCGGCACGCCGCTGGTGGCCGGTGTCGGCGACGTCGTCACCGTGCTGCTGCTCGTGCTGCTGGCCTTCTTCGGCCTGCTCGTCGTCACCGCCACCCCGGTGCACCAGGTGCCCGAGCGGCTGCGCGGGTGGGTCGACGAGAAGCTCGGCCGGGACACCGACGAGTACGACGACTACGACGAGCTCTACGACGACGAGCCGGAGGAGGAACCCGCCCCGCGGGCCCGCCGCGGGCGCAAGACCGCCGCGGCGGCGGTGCAGGACACCCTGGACACCGGCCGGATCGACGTCGGCGCCCTCGACGAGGCGCCGCTGGCGGTCGTGCACGAGCCGCCCCCGCCGGCGGAGCCGGTGCGCCGGCCGGCCGTCGTCGACCGCACCGCGCCGCCGGAGGACCTGCCGCCGATCGAGGAGCCCGAGCAGCTCCGGATCCAGCCGGTCGAGGGCACCTACACCCTGCCCTCGGTCAGCGTGCTGCGCCCGGGCACCCCGCCGCGGGCGAAGTCCAAGGCCAACGACGTCGCCATCGAGGCGATCACCGGGGTGCTCGAGCAGTTCAACATCGACGCGGCGGTCACCAGCTACACCCGCGGCCCGACGGTCACCCGGTACGAGATCGAGCTGGGCAACGCGGTCAAGGTCGAGAAGATCACCGCGCTGACCAAGAACCTCGCCTACGCCGTCGCCAACGACAACATCCGCATCCTGGCGCCGATCCCCGGCAAGTCCGCGGTGGGCGTCGAGGTGCCCAACACCGACCGCGAGACGGTCAGCCTGGGCGACGTCATGCGCTCCCAGGTGGCCAAGCAGGACCCGCACCCGATGCTGGTCGGCCTGGGCAAGGACATCGAGGGCGGGTTCGTCTGCGCGAACCTGGCGAAGATGCCGCACCTGCTGGTCGCCGGCGCCACCGGTGCCGGAAAGTCCAGCTGCATCAACTCGCTGCTGACCTCGCTGCTGCTGCGGGCCACCCCGGACCAGCTGCGGATGATCCTGGTCGACCCGAAGATGGTCGAGCTGACGCCCTACGACGGCATCCCGCACCTGATCACGCCGATCATCACCGACCCCAAGAAGGCCGCCACCGCGCTGGCCTGGCTGGTCGAGGAGATGGAGCAGCGCTACCAGGACATGCGGGCCACCGGGGTGCGGCACATCGACGACTTCAACAAGAAGGTCGAGCGCGGCGAGATCACCGCCCCGCCCGGCAGCGAGCGGGTCTACCAGCCCTACCCGTACATCCTCACCATCGTCGACGAGCTCGCCGACCTGATGATGGTCGCCCCGCGGGACGTCGAGGAGTCGATCGTCCGGATCACCCAGAAGGCCCGTGCCGCCGGCATCCACCTGGTGCTCGCGACCCAGCGGCCCTCGGTCGACGTCGTCACCGGCCTGATCAAGGCCAACGTGCCCTCCCGGCTCGCGTTCTCCACCTCCAGCCTCACCGACAGCCGGGTCATCCTCGACCAGCCCGGCGCGGAGAAGCTGATCGGCATGGGTGACGCGCTCTTCCTGCCCATCGGCGCGGGCAAGCCGATGCGCGTCCAGGGCGCCTACGTCTCCGACGCCGAGATCGAGGCGGTCGTCGAGTTCACCAAGCGGCAGGCCGAGCCCGAGTACCGGGAAGAGGTCTTCACCGCGGCGGCGGGCGAGAAGAAGGAGATCGACGAGGACGTCGGCGGCGACATGGAGCTGCTGGTCCAGGCGATCGAGCTCGTCGTCACCAGCCAGTTCGGCTCCACCTCGATGCTGCAGCGCAAGCTGCGGGTCGGCTTCGCCAAGGCCGGGCGGCTGATGGACCTCATGGAGAGCCGCGGCATCGTCGGGCCCTCGGAGGGCTCCAAGGCCCGCGACGTGCTGATCAAGCCCGACGAGCTGGAGTCCACGCTGTTCGTCCTGCGCGGCGGCGGAGGCTGAGCGCGTCGGCGGCCGCGGAGGGGGGCGAGGTCGTCGCCCGGCTCGTCCTGCGCGGCGGCGGAGGCTGAGCGCGTCGGCGGCCGCGGAGGGGGGCGAGCAGAAGGACCCCGCTGTCCCCCCACGCCTCGCAGGCTCGGCGCGGGACCCTGCAGCGGGGCCGGCAGGCGGGGACGAGCCACGCGGCCGGGGCGCGGGGGTGGGGGAGCGGCGGCGCCTACGATGGACCGGTGTCAGCTCTGCCCCGCTCCGTGCCCGCCGCCGCCCCGACCGACCGTCGGGCCGGTGGACAGCCGGACGAACCGCCGGCCGGGGCCGCCTCGCCGCGCCGGGTCGCCGTGGTCACCCTGGGCTGCGCGCGGAACGAGGTCGACTCCGAGGAGCTGGCCGGCCGGCTGGCCGGCGAGGGCTACCAGCTGGTCGAGGACGCCGACGACGCCGACGCCGTGCTGGTCAACACCTGCGGGTTCATCGAGAGCGCCAAGAAGGACTCCCTCGACGCGATCCTGGAGGCCACCGACTCCGGCGCCGAGGTGATCGCCGTCGGCTGCATGGCCGAGCGGTACGGCAACGAGCTGGCCGGGGCGCTGCCCGAGGCGACGGTGCTCGGCTTCGACGACTACGCCGCGATCGGCGACCGGCTCGACGACGTGCTGTCCGGCCGTCCGCTGGTGCCGCACTCGCCCCGCGACCGGCGCACCCTGCTGCCGATCAGCCCGGTCGCGCGCACCGCCGCGACCACCGGCTCCGACGCCCCGGCCATCCCCGGGCACGACTGGCTGCGCCGGCGTCGACTGGCCAGCGGCCCCTCCGCGGCGCTGAAGATCGCCTCCGGCTGCGACCGGCGCTGCGCCTTCTGCGCCATCCCGACCTTCCGCGGCGCGTTCGTCTCCCGCCCCATGGCCGAGGTGCTGGGCGAGGCCCAGTGGCTGGCGTCCGAGGGCGTCACCGAGATCGTCCTGGTCAGCGAGAACTCCACCTCCTACGGCAAGGACACCGGCGACCTGCGCTCGCTGGAGAAGCTGTTGCCGCAGCTGGCGGCGGTCCCGGGGATCGTCCGGGTCCGGGTCGCCTACCTGCAGCCGGCCGAGCTGCGGCCGGGCCTGCTGGAGGTCATCGCCGGCACCCCCGGGGTCGCGCCCTACTACGACCTGTCCTTCCAGCACTCCTCGCCGACCCTGCTGCGCCGGATGCGCCGCTTCGGCGGCACCGACGACTTCCTCGCGGTGATGGCGCGAGCCCGGTCCCTCGCCCCGGAGGCGGGCTTCCGCACCAACGTCATCCTCGGCTTCCCCGGGGAGACCGAGGCCGACGTCGCCGAGCTGGAGCGCTTCCTGGTCGAGGGCCGGCTCGACGCGGTCGGCGTCTTCGGTTACTCCGACGAGGAGGGCACCGAGGGCGAAGGACTGGACGGCAAGCTCGACCAGGCCGAGATCGACGCCCGCGTGCGGCGGATCACCGACCTGGTGGAGGAGCTCACCGCCCAGCGGGCGGAGGAGCGCATCGGCAGCACGGTCGACGTGCTGCTCACCGACGACCTGTCCGAGGTGACCGAGGCGGGCACCTGGGGCGGTCACGCCGCCCACCAGGACCCCGACGCCGACGGCACCACCACGGTCAGCGGGGTGCCGGCCGGCGCCGTCGCCGGCCAGCTGGTGCGCGCCGAGGTGGTCGACACCGACGGGATCGACCTGGTCGCCGTCGCGGTGACGCCGGCGCTCGCCGGAGCCTCGGCGTCCGCCGCGGCCGGGGTCTGACCACGTGAGCGCGGCGGTGCCCGAGGGGGCGGCCGACCCGGCCGCCACGCCGCCGCACTCCACGCGGCTGGTCAACCTCCCCAACGCACTGACGACGCTGCGGCTGGCCATGGTGCCGGTCTTCGCCCTGCTGCTGCTCACCGACGGCGGCATGGACGACGACCGCCGGGTGTGGGCGACGGTCTTCTTCGCCCTCGCGATCATCACCGACCGCTACGACGGGATGATCGCCCGCCGCACCAACCAGGTCACCGAGTTCGGCAAGCTCGCCGACCCCATCGCGGACAAGGCGCTGACCGGCACCGCCCTGCTGGGGCTGTCCATCCTCGCGCTGCTGCCCTGGTGGGTGACGGTGGTGATCCTGTTCCGCGAGCTCGGGGTCACCGTGCTGCGCTTCTGGGTGATCCGGCACGGCGTGATCGCGGCCAGCCGCGGCGGCAAGGCCAAGACCGTGCTGCAGGCCCTGGCGATCGGGCTCTACATCCTGCCGCTGAGCGGGGTGCTGGCGTCGGCCCGCTGGTGGGTGATGGCGGCGGCGCTGGTGCTCACCGTGATCACCGGGATCGACTACGTCTACCGGGCGCTCACCCTGCGCCGCACCAGTGCCCGGGCGATGCGC
The DNA here is from genome assembly GCF_007994135.1 of Modestobacter roseus. Lineage (NCBI taxonomy): Bacteria > Bacillati > Actinomycetota > Actinomycetes > Geodermatophilales > Geodermatophilaceae > Modestobacter > Modestobacter roseus. Next base: position 2,438,068 of record NZ_VLKF01000001.1, on the reverse strand, counting down.
GAGGCAGCCGACCGGCGCGCCGGGGGTGGACCGCCCGGCGAACCCGGTCGCCGGGACACCGCGGCGTGAGCGCGCCGGCGGCCGACGACGCCACCCGGCTGCACGCCGCCCTGCTGGCCCGGGGTGAGACGATCGCGGCCGCCGAGTCGCTGACCGCCGGGCTGTTCTGCGCCACGCTGGCCGCCGTCCCCGGCGCCAGCGCCACGCTGCGCGGCGGCGCCGTCGTCTACGCCACCGACCTGAAGACGACGCTGGCCGGGGTGCCGGCCGAGCTGCTGGCCGCCGTCGGCCCGGTCAGCGAGCCCACCGCGGCCGCGCTCGCCGAGGGCATCCGGGAGCGCTGCACGGCCACCTGGGGGGTGGGGCTCACCGGCGTGGCCGGCCCCGACCCGGTCGACGGCCACGGTCCCGGGCGGGTCTACCTGGGCATCAGCGACGGCGTGCGGACCGAGGTGCACCAACTCGACCTGCCGGGGGACCGGGCGGCCGTGCGGTCCGGGGCGGTGGCCGCGGCCGTGCAGCGGCTGCTGGCGCGGCTGGACACCGGGAAGCCCGACGGTGGCGCAGGTGTTACGCCAGGAGCGGACGCGGCCCGACCCGGCGCGTGAGGGCGGGCACGTCCGCGTACCGTGGGCGCACGGCGTCCCCCGGCCCGGCCGGTCGACGCCGCAGCTGCTCGTTGCGACTGCTCGAGATGAGTGGACAGGAGACGGCCATGACGCTGCTGCGCACCCAGCTCGGCACCACCCTGCGGGGACACCGGCTGCGGCAGCGGCGCACGCTGCGGGACGTGTCCGGCGCTGCGCGGGTCAGCCTGGGGTACCTCTCCGAGGTCGAGCGCGGCCAGAAGGAGGCCTCCTCGGAGCTGCTGGCCTCCATCTGCGACGCCCTCGACGTGGAGCTCGCCGACCTGCTCGCCGAGGTGAGCCTGGAGATGCGGCTGGCCGAGCCCGGTGGTCGCACGGTCCGCCCGGTGGCGCTCCCGGTCCCCGGGGCGGCTGCTGACGAGGCCGGTGCGGCCGACGCCGCCGAGCCGGCGGAGCAGGTCGCCGTCGAGGCGCCGGTCGCCGAGCCCGCCCTGGCGCTCGTCGGAGGGGGACAGCCCGCCCGCGGTTCCCGGGCCTCCGGCGCGGTCTCCCTCGCCGCCTGAACCAGCCGCTCGACCGAGCCCCGCCGGAGTACTCCGGCGGGGCTCGTTCCGTGGTGGACCCCGACGCCCTCGACCGTCCACCAGTTGCCAGCGGCGGACGAACGGTGCGACACGAACAGCGCTCGGCGTCCACATCCTTGACCCAGTGCGACCGGGAAGGCACAAAGTGTCCATGTCTTCCCCGGGTTCCCGTTCCCCGCAGTCGCCGTCCGCCGCACCGCAGGCGACCCTCGCCGGTCGCGGCGCGGCCACCGTGCTGGAGGCCGACGCCGCCGAGGCCGCGGCCGCCGAGGCGGCGGTCTCCGGTGGGCAGCACCTGACCACGCCGGTCCCGGTCGGCGCGGGCCGCATCCAGCCCCCGGTCCCCGGCCACCACCTGACCGCGCCGGTGCCCGCGCTCGCCGTCGCCGTCCCGGCGCCCCGTCCGACGGCGCCGGCTGCGGCCCGCGACCCCCGCCGCGCGCCGATCCGCACCGGCTCCGCGATGAGCCGCACGCGGCGCGGCCTGCTCAACGGCGCCCGGACCGCCTTCGCCGAGCGGGGGGTGCGCAAGGCCACCATGCAGCACGTCGCGGCGGCGGCAGGCGTGGCCAAGGCGACGCTGTACAACCACTTCCGCACCAAGGACGACGTCGCCCAGGCGCTGATCGCCTTCGAGCTGGACCGGCTGGCCGCGCTGGCCGCCGAGCTGCCGCTCACCGTCGCCGTCCCCGCGCTGGCCGAGGAGGTCGGCGGGCACCCGGTGCTGCGCCGGCTGGCCGAGACCGAGCCCGAGACCCTCGTGCAGATGATGGCGCTGGACGCCGGGCGCTGGACCGACGTGGTCCTCACCCTCGCCCAGGCGCTGCGGATCTCCCGCCCGGAGGCGGAGCTGGTGTGCCGGTGGCTGCTCGGCCTGGTGCTGCAGCCGGGCACGGCGCCGGAGCGGGCCGCGCAGGCCGCGGTGATCACCGGCCAGATCCTGGGCTGAGCCGCTCCCGCTCCCGCCCCCGTCCCATCTGGCACAGGGGGCTTTGCACCCGGTCTCGCGGCTGGAACCGGGTGCAGAGCTTCCTGTGCCTCGTGGGCGGGCGGCGCCGTGGCATCGTGAGGCCAGGACGACGGCGTCCCGCCCAGCACCGGCCGATCCGCCGTCCGCACACCCTCTGGAGCACCTGATGCGGTTCCTCTTCCGCCCACCGGCCACCGAGGCCGCCGAGCTGCTGGCCCTGCCCTGGGACCAGCCGCTGGAGGAGTGGGACGAGAGCCTGCTGCTCGACGTCCCGCAGCGCGGCATCTCCCGGCACGTCGTGCGCTTCACCGTCGCCGAGGGCCGGGTGTACGCGCTCAAGGAGATCGCCGAGCCGCTGGCCCGGCACGAGTACGCGCTGCTGACCGAGTTCGAGGGGGAGGGCCTGCCCTCGGTCTCGGTGCTCGGCATCTGCGTCGACCGGCCGGACGGGCTGGAGGCGGTGCTGGTCACCCGGTACCTCGAGTACTCGATGTCCTACCGCTACCTGTTCTCCGGCGCGCGGGCCGGAGACTCGGCCGAGCGGTTGCTGGACACCCTGGTGCAGCTGCTCGTGCGACTGCACCTGGCCGGCGTCTACTGGGGCGACTGCTCGCTGTCGAACACCCTGTTCCGGCTGGACGCCGGGGCCTACACCGCCTACCTGGTCGACGCCGAGACCGCCGAGCGGCACCCGCAGCTGTCCCGGGGCCTGCGGACCTACGACGTCGAGCTGGCCCGGGAACGGGTGGGTGCCGAGCTGATGGACCTGCAGGCGGGTGAGCTGCTGCCGGAGGAGATCGACCCGCTGGAGGTCGCCAACTGCCTCCCCGAGCGCTACGAGGCGCTGTGGGACGAGGTGACCCGGGAGGAGGTCTTCCGGCTCGACGAGTCCGCCATCCGGGTTGCCGAGCGACTGGCCCGGATCAACGAGCTGGGCTTCGACGTCGGCGAGATCGAGCTGATCACCTCCGCGGAGGGTGCCCGGCTGCGGGTGGAGACCCGGGTCGCCGAGCCGGGGGAGAACCGCCGCGAGCTGTTCCGGCTGACCGGGCTGGAGGTGCAGGAGAACCAGGCCAGGCGGCTGCTCAACGACGTCCGCTCCTACCGGGCCTACCTCGAGCAGCGGGCCGGGGAGCCGGTGCCCGAGACGGTCGCCGGCCACCGCTGGCTGGCCGAGGTCTACCAGCCGGTGATCGGGGCGGTCCCCGAGGAGCTGGCCGGCCGGCTCGCCCCGGCGGAGGTCTTCCACGAGGTGCTGGAGCACCGCTGGTTCCTCTCCGAGCAGGCCGGCTTCGACGTCGGCACCTGGACGGCCGCCCGCTCCTACGTCCAGCACGAGCTGCCCCGGCTGCCCGAGGTGCTGACCACGCCGTCGGTCATGGCCCACCGTTCGGCGGTCGGCACGGCGATGGTCACCGGGGGGTCTCCGTCCGTTTGACAGCCCCTGTGGCCTGGGCCACTCTCCGAGATCCACGGCGATCATCGGATCGCCCCGGCGCCAACGGAGGCGGTGGACGGTGCGCGACGTTCGCAAGGTCGGTGTCGACGGAGAGCGGGCGGGCCCGGGGCGGGCGGCACACCGGGGGCGGTTGAGGCGCGGTCTGGGCGGTGCCGCCGCGGCCGTGGTGCTCACCTCGGCGCTCGCCGCCTGTGGCAGTGACGGGGGCGGCACGCCCACGCTGACCTGGTACACCAACCCCGACTCCGGGGGGCAAGCGGAGATCGCGGCGCGCTGCACCGAGGCGGCCGGGGGTCGGTACACGATCGAGACGGCGGTCCTGCCCCGCGAGGCGTCCCAGCAACGGGAGCAGCTGATCCGGCGGCTGGCGGCCAACGACTCCTCGATCGACATCATGAGCCTCGACCCGCCGTTCATCCCCGAGTTCGCCGAGGCCGGGTTCCTCGCGCCGGTGCCCGAGGACGTCGCCGAACGGGTGACCGAGGACGTGGTCGACAGCGCCATCGAGGGCTCGACGTGGGACGACGAGCTGGTCGCCGTCCCGTTCTGGGCGAACACCCAGCTGCTCTGGTACCGCGAGTCGGTCGCCGAGGCGGCCGGGCTGGACATGAGCGAGCCGGTCACCTGGGACGAGGTCGTGGCGGCGGCCCAGGAGCAGGGCGTGCAGGTCGGCGTGCAGGGCATCCGCGCCGAGGCGCTGACCGTCTGGTTCAACGCGCTCATCGAATCCGCCGGCGGCTCGATCATCCAGGAGAACTCCACCGACCCGTCGGCGATCGAGCTGGGTCTGACGTCCGAGGCAGGGGTCCGCGCCACCGAGGTGATGCAGATGATCGCCACCAGCGGCACGGCCGGCCCGGCGCTGTCCACGGCGAACGAGGACTCCACCGCAACCGCGTTCGAGGGCCCCGACGGCGGGTTCAACGTGAACTACCCGTTCATCTACCCCCGCGCCCTGGCCGCCGTGGAGGACGGGACCATGGACGCCTCGGTGCCCGAGGACTACGGCTGGGCGATCTACCCGCGGGTCGACGAGGACACCCCGGCCGCGCCGCCCTACGGCGGGATCAACCTCGGCGTCGGCGCCTTCAGCGACAACGTCGACCTCGCCTACGAGGCGACCGAGTGCATCACCTCGACGGAGAACCAGGCGTACTACTTCGTCAGCAACGGCAACCCGGCGTCGGACACCGCGGTCTACGACGACCCGGAGGTGCTGGAGCAGTTCCCGATGGCGCCCACCATCCGGGACTCCCTGGAACTGGCTGCCCCCCGGCCGCAGACGCCGTACTACAGCGAGGTGTCCGGGGGCATCCAGCGCGTCTACCACCCGCCGTCGTCGGTGAACCCGGAGCGGACGCCGGAAGAGGCCACCGAACTGATCAACGCAGTCCTGCGGAAGGAGGAGCTGCTGTGAGCACCACGACGCTGCCCCCGGCGGAGAAGACCACCCCGGTCTCCGCCCCCGACGGGAAGGCGAGCGACCGGACCCGCAGCGAGCGGCGGCTGGGCTGGTTGCTGGCCGGCCCCGCCCTCGTGGTCATGCTGCTGGTGACCGCCTACCCGATCGCCCAGGCGTTCTACGACTCGCTGTTCGACTTCCGGCTCACCGACCCGGACAACCGGTCGTTCACCGGGTTCTCGAACTACTTCGTGATCCTCACCGACTGGCTGTGGTGGCGGGCCATCCTGGTCACGCTGTTCATCACCGCGGTCACCGTCGCCGTGGAGCTGGTGCTCGGGTTCGCCCTGGCGCTGGTGATGGCGAAGGCGCTGAGCTCGATCCGTCCGGTGCTCCGCGCGGCGATCCTGATCCCGTACGCGGTCATCACCGTCGTCTCGGCGTTCGCCTGGCAGTTCGCCTTCGACATCCAGACCGGGTTCATCAACAGCTGGTTCGGCTGGATCCCCGGGATCGGTGCCGACACCGACTGGTTCGGTGGCACCTGGAGCTCGCTGTTCGTCATCTGCCTGGCCGAGATCTGGAAGACCACGCCGTTCATCTCGCTGCTCCTGCTGGCCGGCCTGGCCCAGGTGCCGGAGGTGCTGCAGGAGGCGGCGAAGGTCGACGGTGCGACCTGGTGGCAGCGGATGCGCAAGGTCACCCTGCCCAACATGAAGGCCGCGATCATGGTCGCGCTGCTGTTCCGCACCCTGGACGCCTTCCGGGTCTTCGACAGCATCTTCATCATGACCGGCGGCGCGAACGCGACCGAGTCGGTCTCGTTCCTCGCCTACCGGCAGACCATCTCGCGGCTGGAGATCGGCCTCGGGTCGGCGGTCTCGGTGCTGCTGTTCCTCGCGGTGGTGCTCATCGCGTTCAGCTTCATCAAGGGCTTCAAGGTCGACCTGTCGCAGACGAGGGGGGACAGCTGATGTCCACGAAGGAACGCACCTGGTGGATCGTCGCGGGCTTCGCCATCGTGCTGTACTGCCTGGCCCCGATCGCCTGGATCGTGTCGCTGTCGTTCAAGGCGCCCAGCGACCTGGCCAACGAGTCGTTCTTCCCGAGCAGCCCGACGACGGAGAACTACTCGCTGATCCTCACCGGCGGGGCCAGTGACCTGTTCCTGCCGGCGCTGCGCAACTCGTTCGGCATCTGCCTGATCGCGACGTTCATCTCCTGCATCCTGTCGATGTTCGCCGCCTACGCCATCGCCCGGCTGGACTTCCCCGGCAAGAAGTTCATCCTCGGCACCGCGCTGGCGGTGGCGATCTTCCCGGTCATCTCCATCGTCACGCCGCTGTTCAACCTGTGGCGGAACATCGGCCTGTACGACACCTGGCCGGGGCTGATCATCCCGTACCTGTCGCTGACCCTGCCGATCTCGATCTGGACCATGTCGGCGTTCTTCCGGGAGATCCCCTGGGAGATGGAGCAGGCCGCCCAGGTCGACGGCGCGACCACCTGGCAGGCGTTCCGCAAGGTGATCGTCCCGCTGGCCGCACCCGGGGTCTTCACCACGGCGATCATCGCGTTCTTCATCGCCTGGAACGACTTCGTCTACGGCATCTCGCTCACCTCCACCGAGGCGTCCCGGCCGGTGCCGGCCGCACTGGGTCTGTTCTCCGGCGCCTCGCAGTTCGAGGACCCGACCGGCGCCATCGCCGCCGCCGCGGTGATCGTCACCATCCCGGTCGTCGTCCTGGTGCTGCTCTTCCAGCGGCGCATCGTCGCCGGCCTCACCAACGGCGCCGTCAAGGGCTGAGCCGCCCGGTCAGCGCGCCATCCAGCGAACTGCATCCCCACCCCACGAAGGGAACGGACACCGATGGCCTCCATCGAGATGAAGAGCATCGTCAAGAAGTACGGCGACGGGTTCCCCGCGGTGAACGACGTCAGCCTGGACATCGCCGACGGCGAGTTCATGATCCTGGTCGGCCCCTCCGGCTGCGGGAAGTCGACCCTGCTGCGGATGATCGTCGGGCTGGAGGACATCACCAGCGGCGACATGGTCATCGGCGGCAAGCGGGTCAACGACCTGGCCCCGCGGGAGCGCAACCTGTCGATGGTCTTCCAGAACTACGCGCTCTACCCGCACCTGACGGTGTTCGAGAACATCGCCTTCCCGCTGCGGCTGTCCAAGGTCGACGACGCCGAGGTGCAGAAGCGGGTCAACGAGGCCGCCGACGTCCTGGAGCTGCACGAGCACCTGGAGCGCAAGCCGGCCAACCTGTCCGGCGGTCAGCGCCAGCGGGTGGCGATGGGCCGGGCCATCGTGCGCCAGGCGGAGGCGTTCCTCTTCGACGAGCCGTTGTCCAACCTCGACGCCAAGCTGCGCGGCCAGATGCGCACCGAGATCAGCCGGCTGCAGCGCCGGCTGGGCATCACCACGGTGTACGTCACCCACGACCAGACCGAGGCGATGACGCTCGGCGACCGGGTCTGCGTGCTGCGCAAGGGCAAGATCCAGCAGGTCGCCTCGCCGCGGGAGCTCTACGAGCAGCCGGTCAACCTGTTCGTCGCCGGCTTCATCGGCTCCCCGCCGATGAACTTCCTGCCCGCCACGCTGGACGACCGCACGCTGACGACGCCGTTCGGGCAGATCGAGCTCGACGAGCGCCGGGCCGCCGCCGTGGCCGGGCGCGACGTGCTGCTGGTGGGCATCCGGCCGGAGTACTTCGAGGACGCCTCGCTGGTCGACGAGGCGAAGCGGCCGCTGGGCTCGGTGTTCACCGCCCGGGTCGACGTCACCGAGTGGCTGGGCGACTCGCAGTTCGCCTACATCCCCTACGAGGCCCCCGAGGAGATCCGCGCGCAGCTGCGCGACCTGTCCCGCGAACTGGACGCCGAGGAGCTCCGTACCCAGGCGATCGTGTCCATCGATGCGACCAGCCGGATCCGGGAGGGGCGCGACGCGGAGTTCTGGCTGGACAGCCGCAAGGTGCACGTCTTCGACCCGGCGTCGGGGGAGAACCTCACCCGTGATGCCGAGGCCGGTGCCGAGCTGACCCGGATGGCCGCCCAGGACCGCGAGGAGCAGGTCGCCGACGCCCAGGGCTCGATCAGCGAGCGCAGCAACAGCGCCGCCTGACCCGGCTGCGGGGTCACCGGTTCCCCGGGTGGGGACCGGTGGCCCCGGTGCGGCATGCTGCCCCCGCAGCGTTTGTCCGGACCCGGTGGTGCACACCTGTGTCGGGACGGACCTCGGTCGACCCAGGAGGCAGCTTTGGACATCACCGCGACCGACGAGTGGGGTGCGCTCGCCGCCCACCACGCCACCATCGAGGGCGCGACCCTGCGGCAGCTGTTCAGCGACGACCCGGGCCGGGGCCACCGGCTCACCGGGACCGCCGGCGACCTGCACGTCGACTGGTCCAAGCACCGGGTCACCGACGAGACGGTGCGGCTGCTGGCCGCCCTCGCCGAGCGCGCCGGGCTGCCCGAGCGCATCGAGGCGATGTTCCGCGGCGAGCACATCAACACCACCGAGGACCGCGCGGTCCTGCACGTCGCGCTGCGCGCCCCCGCCGGCCAGGAACTGGTCGTCGACGGCCAGGACGTGGCCGCGGACGTGCACGAGGTGCTGGCGAAGATGCGCGGCTTCGCCGACCGGGTGCGGTCGGGGGAGTGGACCGGGCACACCGGCGAGCGGATCCGCGCGGTGGTCAACATCGGCATCGGTGGCTCCGACCTCGGCCCGGCGATGGCCTACACGGCGCTGGCCGACTACAGCGACCGCGGCCTCACCGCCCGGTTCGTGTCCAACATCGACCCGACCGACTTCGCGGAGAAGACCCGGGACCTGGACCCGGCGACCACGCTGTTCGTCGTCTGCTCCAAGACCTTCACCACCCTGGAGACGCTGACCAACGCGACGGCCGCCCGCGACTGGCTGCTGGCCTCCGGCGCCGACGAGTCCGCAGTGGCGAAGCACTTCGTCGCCGTCTCCACCAACGCCGACGCCGTCGCCGAGTTCGGCATCGACACCGAGAACATGTTCGGGTTCTGGGACTGGGTGGGTGGCCGGTACTCCTTCACCTCGGCCGTCGGGCTCGCGCTGATGGTCGCCATCGGGCCGGCCGGCTACGACGAGATGCTCGCCGGCTTCCACGCCGTCGACGAGCACTTCCGCCGCACCCCGCTGGCGGAGAACCTCCCGGTGCTCCAGGGCCTGCTCAACGTCTGGTACACGAGCTTCTTCGGCGCGCAGACCCACGCCGTGCTGCCCTACAGCCAGTACCTGTCCCGGCTGCCGGCCTACCTGCAGCAGCTGACCATGGAGAGCAACGGCAAGTCGGTCACCTGGGACGGCGAGCCCGTCAGCACCACCACCGGCGAGGTCTACTGGGGGGAGCCGGGCACCAACGGCCAGCACGCGTTCCACCAGCTGCTGCACCAGGGCACGTCGCTGATCCCGTCGGACTTCATCGGGTTCGGCGAGCCCAACCACGACATCGGCGACATGCACGACCTGCTGATGGCCAACATGTTCGCGCAGAGCGCGGCCCTGGCCTTCGGCAAGACCGCGGAGGAGGTCGCCGCCGACGGCACCGCCGCCGACGTCGTCCCGCACAAGGTCATGCCGGGCAACCGGCCGTCGACGACGATCCTCGCGCCGAAGCTCACCCCGTCGACGCTGGGGCAGCTGGTGGCCTTCTACGAGCACACCGTCTTCACCGAGGGCGTCATCTGGCAGATCGACTCCTTCGACCAGTGGGGCGTGGAGCTGGGCAAGGTCATGGCCCGCCAGCTCGCCCCCGCGCTGACCAGCGAGGACGCGCCGGAGATCGACCAGGACGACTCGACGGTCGCCCTGGTCGAGCACTACCGCCGGCTGCGCAACCGCCCCGTCTGACGCAGGCCCCGGCTGTTCCCGGGCGTGCCCCCGCGCACGCCCCGGGAACACCAGCACGACGCCCGGAGGGCTGCGGTGGCTGACCTCCGCGACCGACTGGGACGATGATCGATGACGACGTCGCCCGTGCCGCGCCCCACCGCCTCCCGGCGGGCCGGCGCGCCGGACAGGAGGAGCCATGCCCAACCCGTTCGTGAAGCTGTGGAAGTACCTGACGGCGTCGGCCAACCAGCAGATCGACCAGCGTGCGGACCCCAAGGTCCAGATCTCGCAGGCCATCGAGGCAGAGCAGCAGCGGCACCAGGCGCTGGCCAACCAGGCCGCCGCGGTGCTGGGCAACCAGCGTCAGCTGGAGATGCGGCTCAACCGGCAGCTGAGCGAGGTCGAGCAGATGCAGGCGTCCGCCCGGCAGGCGCTCGTGCTGGCCGACCAGACCCGGGCTGCCGGTGACGCGGCGAAGGCCGCCGAGTACGAGCAGGCGGCCCAGGCGTTCGCCACCCAGCTGGTCAGCGCCGAGCAGGCGATGGAGGACCTCAAGCGCAGCCACGACGAGGCGCTGCAGGCCGCCGAGCAGGCCAAGGGCGCGGTGGAGACCAGCCGGATGCGGCTGCAGACCACCCTCGCCGAGCGCACGAAGCTGCTGTCCCAGCTGGAGCAGGCCAAGATGCAGGAGCGGGTCTCGGACTCGCTGCGTCAGGTCAACGAGCTGTCCGCGCCGGGCAACACGCCGAGCCTCGGCGAGGTGCGCGACAAGATCGAGTCCCGGTACGCCAACGCCCTGGGCCAGGCGGAGCTGGCGCAGAACTCGGTCGAGGGCCGGATGCTCGACGTGCAGAAGGCGACCCTCGACGTGGCCGGCTCCTCCCGGCTCGCCGAGATCCGCGCCGCGATGGCCGGACAGCAGGGTGCCGGCGGCACCGGGCAGCAGGCGGTCACCGGCGGGCAGCAGGCCGCGGCCATCGAGCAGGGCACCGACGCCGTCCCCGGCACCGAGCAGCAGCCGGCCGCCCAGCCGGCCGAGCGGCCCGAGCAGGCCTGAGCCCGCACACGCAGGACACGCACCGCCCGGTCCCGGACGTCGTCCGGCACCGGGCGGTGCCGTGTCCGGTCCCGGATCGGCCCGCGGTGCGTCCCGGTACGGCACACTCGGCCCGACGCAGGCAGCCGGGCGAGGCAGCCGGGTGAGAGCACCCGGACCACGGAGGCGACGATGGGCACACTGGACCGCGGCCCCTGGGGCCGGGACGGGCGGCACGACCCGAACGGCGGGTTCCTGGGCGAGCAGGCGAGCGTGGGCAACGCGGCGGGCCCGGACCTGGCGGTCGCCCGGCTGATCCGCTGGCTCGGGCGCCGGCGCGATGCCCGTCGTGCGGGGCGTTCGCGGGACCGCTCCGGCGGGTGACGGTGCGCGGGGATCAGCGGCCGGCCAGCGACGGCGGGTGGTCGCGCTCGCCGGTCCGGGCGGTCGGGTCGATGGGGCTGCGGGCGGCCTGGCACTGCGGGCACCAGTAGGTCACCCGCTCCTGGGTGTCCGGGCCCTGGTCACCGAGCAGGATCGGCGTCCGGCAGCGGCGGCACGGGCGGCCGCGGCGGCCGAAGACCCAGTGGTCCTCCCCGCGCCGGGTCGAGCCGGTGGTGCTCTGCTCGGGGCGGTCGCGGTTGGCCTGCATCAGCGTGCGGGCGCGGGTGACCAGGCCGGGCAGGTCGGGGACGTCGGCCACTCGGGTCCACGGGTGGGTGCGGGTCATGAACAGCGTCTCGACCTTGTACAGGTTGCCGATGCCGGCCAGGTTGCGCTGGTCGAGCACCGCCACGCCGATCTCCTCGTCGGGGTGCGACCGCAGCCGGCGCAGCGCCTCGTCCAGGTCCCAGTCCGGGCCCAGCACGTCGGGACCCAGATGGCCCACCAGCTCGTGCTCGGCGCTCGTCGGCACGATCCGGAGGTCGTGCAGCCGGTAGCCGACGCAGTCCCACGCGTCGGTGGACAGCACGGCCCGGATGCTGTGCGCGGGCCCGCCCTTCCACGGGGTGCCGTTCCGGTAGATGTGCCAGCTGCCGTCCATCCGGTAGTGGCTGCGCAGCGTGCGGCCGTCGGCGAAGCGGGTGAGCATGTGCTTGCCGCGCGGCACCACCTCGGTGACGGTGGCGCCGGCGAGGTCGACCGTGGCCAGCTGGGGCACGCGCAGCTCGCCCGTGGTGAGGGTGGCGCCGGCCAGCGCGGTGTTCATCCGGTTGGCCGCCAACCAGACGGTGTCTCCCTCGGGCATGCCGTCATGATCCCCGCCGCGCGGGGCGTGCGCCTCAGTAGGCGGCGCGACGGGGCTCGGTGCCGGGCAGGCCGGTGCGCGCTCGCGGGTCCACCGGCACCGGGGTGGCCTGGCAGGTCGGGCACCACCAGGTCACCCGCTCCTGCAGGTCCGGGCCCTGGTCGCCGAGTTCGATCCGCGTGCCGCAGCGGCGGCACGGCCGGCCCTTCCGGCCGGCGACCCAGTGGTCCTGCCCGCGCCGGAGGATCCCGGTGGTGCTCTGCTCGGGGCGGTCGCGGTTGGCCAGCATGAGCGTGCGGGCCCGCTCGACCAGTGCGCGCAGGTCGGGCACGTCCGCGACCCGGGCCCACGGGTTCACCCCGGTCAGGAACAGCGACTCGACCTTGTACAGGTTGCCCGGGCCGGCCAGGTTGCGCTGGTCCAGGAGGGCGACGCCGATCTGCTCGTCGGGGTGCGAGCGCAGCCGCCGCAGCGCCTCATCGACGTCCCAGTCCGGGCCCAGCACGTCGGGGCCGAGGTGGCCGACGAGCTGGGCCTCGTCGGCGGTGGGCACGATGCGCATGTCGTGCAGCCGGTAACCCACGCACTCGTGGACGTCGGTGGCCAGCACGGCGCGGACGTCGTGCCCGGGGCCGCCGCGCCAGCGACTGCCCCGGCGGTAGATGTGCCAGCTGCCGTCCATCCGGTAGTGGGTGCGCAGCGTACGGCGGTCGGCCAGGCGGATGAGCATGTGCTTCCCGCGGGGCACGACCTCGGTGACGGTCGCCCCGGTCAGGTCGACGGCGGCCAGCTGCGGTACCCGGAGCTCGCCGCGGCGGAGGGTCGCGCCGGCCAGCGCCGTGTTCATCCGCTGGGCGGCCAGCCAGACGGTGTCTCCCTCGGGCACGCCGTCCATGGTCCCCCGGGGCGGGCGGTCGGGGTCCCCCGTCCGGGGTGGAGCGCTGTGAGTGGGCCGACAGCGCGGAACAGGCGGGGGATCGTCGGTGCTGGTGCACCTCGTGGACGTGACCTCGCGACTGCGGCACCTGACCAGCACCGGCACCACCCGGGCACCGGCGCACGAGCCGGTGACCGTGACCGTCGCCCGGGTCGTGCGGCCCGAGCAGCACGGCGCGTTCGAGCGGTGGGCGGACGACGTGCAGGAGCTGGTCGCCACGTTCCCCGGGCACCTCGGGTCGTCGCTGCTGCGGCCGGGGCCGGCCAGCGACGAGTACCACCTGGTCTACCGCTTCGCCGACGACGCGTCGCTGGCCGCGTGGGAGCGTTCGCCGCAGCGGCGGGAGGCGCTGGACCGCGTGCGCCGGCTGGTCGAGGACGAGCGGGTGGCCCGCGCGGTCGGGCTGGAGACGTTCTTCGCCGTACCGCCGCGGCCGGGCCCGGTGTGGCGCAGCTGGCTGCTCACAGTCGCCGTCGTGCTGCTGTTCACCACCAGCTTCCAGCTGCTGGCCGTGCCGGTCGTCGGCGACTGGCCGTGGCCGCTGCGCCTGCTGCTGTCCGCGGTCTACGTCGTGACGGCGCTGCGGTTGCTGATGCCACGGTTGAGCCGCTGGTTGGCCCCGTGGCTGCAGGGCTCGCGCCGCCGCTGACCCGGCGCCCACCTGACCCGGCGCCCACCTGACCCGGCGCCCACCTGACCCGGCGCCCACCTGACCCGGCGCCCACCTGACCCGGCGCCCACCTGACCCGGCGCCCACCTGACCCGGCGTTCAGCCGCACAGGTGCCCGGCTGGTCAGGCGCGGAGGCGGAGGCCGCGCGGGGTCGCGGCGAAACCGGCTGCCTGGAGGGCGGCGGTGAGCGGGCCGGACTCGTGCACCGAGGCGCCGTCGGCCTTCTGCACGACCATCCGGCCCAGCGCGCCCGAGGCGACCGCACCGGACAACGCGGTGGCCGCCTCCTTGAGCACGGTCTCCTCATCGGTCCAGGACAGCAGCGTCTTGCCGCCGCGTTCGACGTAGAGCACAAGTTCGCCGTCGACCAGCACGACCAGGGCGCCTGCCTTGCGCCCGGCCCGGTGGCCGCTCTTCTTCGTGGCCGTGCCCTCGCCCAGGTCGACCGCGTCGCCGTCCCCGGCGGCGACCGCCCGCTCGGGCCACGGCAGCGCAGCGCCGTAGACGTTGGCCGGGTCGGTGGCGGCCAGGACGACCGGGCCGGCCGGCACCCGGTCGGGGCTGGCGAAGCTGCGCACCCGGTCGATCGACCCGGGGGTGCCGAACTGGGCGGCGCCCAGCGTCTCCACGAAGTAGCCGCGGCGGGCCCGGCCGTTCTCCTCGAAGGCCCGCAGCACGGGGTAGACGGCGGAGAACCCGCCGGCCACCTGCTCGGCCTGCACCGCACCGCGGGTCAGCACGCCGTGCCGTTCCAGCAGCGCCTCGGCCCGCGCGGTGGTGCGCTTCGTGGCGTTGTCCTCCAGCTCGGGCAGCCGCGACCAGCGGCCGGCCATCGACGGCGGCCCGGTGCGGCTGGGCATCGCCGGGCGGCCCAGCCGGGTGCGCCCGTGCCGGGTGCGGTCCAACCGGGCCCGGGGTGCCGCCGGCTGCCGCTTGTGGGTACCGCCGCCGGACAGCCGGGTGCGCAGCGGCGCCAGGGTGTCGTTGGTGAGGGCGCCGGCCCAGACCAGGTCCCAGATCTCCTCGGCCAGCGCCGGATCGTCGGTCGCTCCGACCCGGTCGGACAGCGAGCGGAAGAACAGCGCCTGCCCGCCGGCGAGCTCGTCGAGCAGGGCCGCGCCGTAGCCGCCCTCCACCGAGGCAGCGCCGGGCGGTTCGGGGAGCAGCAGCGGTGCGAGGTCGGCGGGCACCAGGGTGACCCAGCCGTCGCCACCGGACAGCCCACCGGCGCCGGCCCACAGCACCTCACCGGCGCTGGTCAGCTCGTCGAGCAGGGCGGGGGAGTAGTCGCGCACCCGGGACGGCAGCACCAGCGACTCCAGCGCCGACGCCGGCACCAGGGCACCGGCCAGCTGCTCGACCACGGCCAGCACGCCGTCGACACCGCGCAGCCGCCCGCCGACCGACTGCCAGGACGGGGTGAAGCGGGCCAGGGTGTCGATCGGGACCGGCTCGACCTCCTGGCGCAGCTTGGCCAGCGACCGCCGGCGGACGGAGCGCAGCACGTCGGCGTCGCACCACTCCTGACCGGTCCCGCCGGGCCGGAACTCGCCGGTCACCAGCCGCCCGGTGCCCACCAGGCGCTGCAGCGTCGCGGTCACGACGGCGACACCCAGGCCCAGGCGGGTGGCGACGTCGGCCGGCACGAACGGGCCGTGCGTGCGGGCGAAGCGGCCCACGAGGTCACCGAGCGGGTCGGCGACCGGTTCGGTGAACGCCTCGGGCACGCCGACCGGCAGGGCGGTGCCGAGCGCGTCGCGGAGCCGGCCGGCGTCCTCGATGGCGACGTGGCGCTCCTCGCCGGCGATCCGCACGACGAGCGCCCGGCGGGTGGTGACCAGCTCGGTCAGCCAGTCGGCCGGCACCCCCCGGGCGGCGGCCTCGGCGACGGTGAGGTCGCCGACCACCCGGAGCAGGTCGGCGGCGCCGTCGACGTCGCGGGGGTGCCGCTCGGCCGGCAGCCGCTGAAGCTCGGACTCGATCTCGCCCATCGCGTCGCCGTCGAGCAGCTCGCGCAGCTCGGAGCGGCCCAGCAGCTCGGCCAGCAGGCCGGTGTCCAGGGCCAGCGCCTGTGCCCGGCGTTCGGCCAGCGGGGCGTCGCCCTCGTAGATGAACTGGCCCACGTAGCCGAACAGCAGCGACTGCGCGAACGGGGACGCCGTCTGGGTCTGCACGTCGACGACCCGCACCCGGCGGGCCCGGACGTCGCTCATCAGCTCGACCAGGCCGGGCACGTCGTAGACGTCCTGCAGCACCTCCCGCACCGCCTCGAGCGTGATCGGGAACGAGGAGAACTCGCTGGCCACCGAGAGCAGCTGGGCCGCCCGCTGACGCTGCTGCCACAGCGGGGTCCGCTTGCGCGGGTCGCGCTTGGGCAGCAGCAGAGCACGGGCCGCGCACTCGCGGAACCGGCTGGCGAACAGCGCGGAGTTGCCGACCTCGGCGGTGACCTCCCGCTCGACGTCGTCCGGGTCGAGGATCGCGAGATCGGCCTCGGGCGCCT
Organism: Modestobacter roseus; assembly: GCF_007994135.1. Lineage (NCBI taxonomy): Bacteria > Bacillati > Actinomycetota > Actinomycetes > Geodermatophilales > Geodermatophilaceae > Modestobacter > Modestobacter roseus. Next base: position 2,421,791 of record NZ_VLKF01000001.1, on the reverse strand, counting down.
CACCGGTGGTGTCGGGCAGCCGCAGCACGATGCCGTCGTCGGAGTGCATCGAGGCGACGTCGACGCCGTACCGCTCGCGCAGCCGGGCCGCGAGCACCAGCGCCCACGGTGCGTTGACCTGCGCGCCGAACGGGGAGTGGACGACCAGCCGCCAGTCACCCAGCTCGTCGCGGAACCGCTCGACCAGCATCGTGCGGTCGTCGGGCAGGTGCCCGGTGGCCTGCTTCTGCTCGGCCAGGTAGGCGAGCAGGTTGGCCGCGCCCCACTCGTCCAGCCCTGCGGCCCGGGCCCGCTCCGCGCCGGCCTCGGGCGTCGCCGAACCCACCTCGCGCAGGAACGCGCCCAGGGCCCGGCCCAGCTCCAGCGGCCGCCCCAGGGTGTCGCCGTGCCAGAACGGCATCTTGCCGGGCAGCCCGGGCGCGGGGCTCACCAGCACCCGGTCGTGGGTGATCTCCTCGATCCGCCAGGACGACGAGCCGAGCAGGAAGACGTCGCCCACCCGCGACTCGTAGACCATCTCCTCGTCGAGCTCGCCGACCCGGCGGCCGCCCTTCTCCCCGGCGCCGGACACCAGGAAGACGCCGAAGAGCCCACGGTCGGGGATGGTGCCGCCACTGGTGACCGCCAGCCGTTGGGCGCCGGTGCGCGCGGTGAGGGTGTCGGTGACCCGGTCCCAGGTGAGCCGGGGGCGCAGCTCGGCGAAGGCGTCGGAGGGGTAGCGGCCGGCCAGCATGTCGAGCACCGCGTGCAGGGCGGACTCCGGGAGCGAGGCGAAGGCGGCCGAGCGGCGCAGCACCGCGGCGACCTCGTCGACGGTGCGCGGCCGCTCGGAGACCATCGCCACGATCTGCTGGGCCAGCACGTCGAGCGGGTTGCGCAGGTAGCGGGTCGACTCGATGGCGCCGGCGCGCATCCGCTCGGCGACGACGGCGCTCTGCACGAGGTCACCGCGGAACTTCGGGAAGATCACGCCCTCGCTGACCGCGCCCACCTGGTGGCCGGCCCGGCCCACCCGCTGCAGCCCGGCCGCCACGTTCGGCGGTGACTCGACCTGGACGACGAGGTCGACCGCGCCCATGTCGATGCCCAGCTCCAGCGAGGAGGTGGCGACCACCGCGGGCAGCTGCCCGGACTTGAGTGCCTCCTCGACCACCGCGCGCTGCTCGCGGGAGACCGAGCCGTGGTGGGCCGAAGCGACCGGCTTCACCTCCGGTGGCAGCCCACCGCCAGAGCCGGCCTGCGCCATCAGCTCGGCCGGGTTCGCGCCGTGCGGCAGCGGCTCCCCGGTGGCGCGTTCGTAGGCCAGCTCGTTCAGCCGGCTGGTCAGCCGTTCGGCCAGCCGCCGTGAGTTGGCGAAGACGATGGTGCTGCGGTGCGACTCGATCAGGTCGAGCACCCGCTCCTCGACCGCCGGCCAGATCGACGTCCGCGGCTGGTTGCCCGCCGCCGAGCCCTCCAGCTCCCCGGTCGGCTGACCCAGTTGGCTCATGTCCTCGACCGGGACGACGACGGACAGGTCCCACTGCTTCTGCGACGGCGGCGCGACCACCTGCACCGGGCGCCCGCCGGCGAGGAAGGTCGACACCTCCTCGATCGGCCGCACCGTCGCCGACAGCCCGATCCGCTGCGCCGGCCGCTCCAGCAGCTCGTCGAGCCGGTCGAGGGAGACCGCCAGGTGGGCGCCGCGTTTGCTGCCGCAGACCGCGTGCACCTCGTCGAGGATCACCGTCTCCACGCCGCGCAACGCCTCCCGCGCCTGGCTGGTGAGCAGCAGGAACAGCGACTCGGGCGTGGTGATCAGGATGTCCGGCGGTCGCTTGGCGAACAGCCGTCGCTCGTCGGCCGGGGTGTCGCCGGACCGGATACCCACGGTGATCTCCGGGCGCGGCAGGCCCAGCCGGGCGGCGGCCTGGCCGATGCCGGTCAGGGGTGCGCGCAGGTTGCGCTCGACGTCGACGGCCAGCGCCTTGAGCGGGGAGACGTAGAGCACCCGGCAGCGGGCCAGCGGCTCCTCGGGCGGGGGCGCGGCGGCCAGTCGGTCGAGCGACCACAGGAACGCCGCGAGCGTCTTGCCCGATCCGGTGGGGGCGACGACCAGCGCGTGCTCGCCGCTGCTGATCGCCGTCCAGGCGCCCTCCTGCGCGGCGGTCGGCTGCTCGAAGGCACCGGTGAACCACGCCTGGGTGGGCGCGGAGAAGCGCTCGAGGGCCGACACGTCTCCAGTCTCCTCGCGGGTACGACAGTTCGCCGTCCTCCCGCGCGAACGGGTGACCTCAGCGGGGGCGCCTCGCCTCGATCAGCTGCCGGTGCGAGTGGCAGACGAAGCTCCCGTCCCGGCGGATCCGGTCGTGCAGCGACGCCAGGCGTGCCCGGTGCTCCTCGACGGAGAAGCCCGGCACGGTCCAGACGACCTTGCGCAGGAAGTGGACGACGGCGCCGACGTCGGTGAACTCCACCCGGGTCGACTGCTCCCGGGCGTCGACCACCTGCAGCCCGGCGGCCGTTGCGGCGGCCACCTCCTCGGCCAGGGTGGGCTGGCCGACGTCCGGCTGGGGGCCCAGCAGGAACTCCGCCAGCTCCCGGTTCGACCCGCGTCCCACGCCCTGGGACAGGTAGGTGCCGCCGGGTCGCAGCACCCGGGCGAGCTCGTCCCAGCCGCGGGCGACCGGGTGGCGGCTGCTGACGAGGTCGACCGTGGAGTCGGCGAGCGGGAGCGGGTCGCGCTCGCCCACCTCGTGGACCCGGCCGCCGAACGGGGCCAGGGCCACCCGGGCGAGCGCCGCGTTCGGTGCCCAGCCCTCGGTGGCGAGGACGACGGCGGGGCGTCGCGCGGCCCGCCCCAGGCACTCGGTGAAGACCTCGCCGCCCCCGGTCTGCACGTCCAGTGCCGTGTCGGCACCGGCCAGGCGCGCGATCAGCAGTCGGGCGTAGCCCCAGGCCGGGCGCTCCTCGGTCGCCCGCCCGGCGAACCAGGAGAAGTCCCAGCCGTCGACCGGCGCCGCCTCGGCCTCGGCGACCAGGTCCTCGAACGAGCGCATCGCCCGAGGTTGCCCGGATGGTCCACGAGTCGACAAGCGGGTTTGTCCCCGTGACGCCTCGGGATCACACTGGTGGAACCACACCGGTGTGACCCTGGAGGGCCGATGAGACGGGCTCACGTGCAGTCGTCCAGCGTCCGGTCGGTGGGGTACGACCTCGACCACCGCGTGCTGGAGATCGAGTACGTCGGCGGCGGGGTCTACGACTACCTCGACGTCCCGCCGGAGGAGGCGCTGGCGCTGCTGGAGTCCGACTCCATCGGCCGGTACCTCAACGGCGTGGTCAAGCCGCACCACCGCTGCCGCGTGGTCCACCGGGTGGCCTGAACGGCGTGTTCCCCGCGCCGTCTCGGGTGGTGACTGCGGCAGACTCCCCGCCGTGACCCTGCCGACGACGATCCCGGACCGTGCGGCCGTGCAGCGCCGCACCGTCGGGGTCCTCTCCGCGGGGGTGGCCCTGGGCGGGCTGGGGGTGACCGTCGGCATCACCGTCGGCGGCCTGCTCGCCCGCGAGGTCGCCGGCAGCGACGCCGCCGCCGGGCTGGGCCAGACCGCGAGCGTGCTGGGCGCGGCGTTGATCGCCGTGCCCCTGGCGCGGGTCAGCGACCGCGCCGGCCGGCGAGCCGGACTCGCCCTGGGCTACGCGGTCGCGGTGCTCGGCGCGCTGGTCGTCGTCGCGGCCGCCGCACTCTCGTCGCTGGCCCTGCTGTTGGCCGGGCTGTTCCTCTTCGGGGCGGCCACGACCAGCGGGCTGCAGGCCCGGTACGCCGCCGCGGACCTCGCCGAACCGGCGCACCGCGGCCGGGCGCTGTCCCTGGTGGTGTGGGCGACCACGATCGGCTCGGTGCTCGGGCCGAACCTGGCCGGCCCCGGCGACGACCTCGGCCGGGCCCTGGGGCTGCCGGCGCTGGGCGGGGCCTTCGTGCTGCCGGTCGTGGCCTTCCTCGCCGTCGTCCTGGGGGTGCTCGCGCTGCTGCGGCCCGACCCGCTGCTGCTCGCCCGTCGGCTCGCCCCCGCCGCACCCGCCGCCGGGCCCGCCCCCGCACCGGCGCGGCCGCCGCCGTGCGCGCGGTGTGGGCGACGCCGGACGGGCGGCTCGGGCTCACCGCCGTCGTCGTGGCGCACTCGGTGATGGTCGGGCTGATGGTCATGACCCCCGTGCACATGGGCGCGGGCGGCGCGCACGACCACGGCCCCACGCTCCGGGTGATCGGCCTGGTGATCAGCGTGCACGTCGCCGGGATGTACCTCTTCTCCCCGGTGGTCGGCTGGCTGGCCGACCGGTTCGGCCGCACGGCCACGGTGGGGCTCGGCGGTGCGCTGCTGCTGGTGGCCGCGCTCGTCGCCGGCACCGCCCCGCCGGGCGCCGCCTGGCAGCTCGGCGTCGGCCTGTTCCTGCTCGGGGTCGGCTGGTCGTGCGGCCTCGTGGCCGGTTCGACCCTGGTCACCGAGTCGGTGACCGACGAGCTGCGCCCGACTGCGCAGGGCGCCACCGACCTGCTGATGGGGCTCGGGGCGGCGCTGGCCGGCGCGGTCGGCGGGCCACTGCTGGCCGGTGGGGGCTTCGGGCTGGTCGCGGCGGTCAGCGCCGCGCTCGTCGTCCCGCTGGCGGTGGTGTGGGCGGCTCAGCGCCGGTTGCGGTAGCTCCGCCACAGGAGCACCAGCCAGACCACCAGCGCGCACACGATCCCGATCTCCAGGACGGTGTCCCAGGTGGGGGAGCCGGTGCTCGGGACCATGCGCCCAGGGTAGGCCGGGCGCTGCCGGCGGGTACCGTGCTCGCCGTGCGTCTGCAGGAGTTCTGGTCCCGGATGGAGCAGCAGTTCGGCTCGATGCGGTCGCAGAGCGTCGTGCGCGACCACTCGTTCGGTGCGCTGGGCGGTCGGACGGCGTCCGAGGCGATCGAGGCGGGCGTGCCGGTGCGCACCGTCTGGCTGGAGATCTGCAAGGAGTACGACGTCCCGCCGAAGGACCGCTGAGGCCCGTCCGGCGGGACGCCGCCGGGTCAGCTGCCCAGGACCGTGCGGGCGTACTGCTCCAGGGTGGTCGGGGCGCGGCCGATGAGCCGGTGCAGGTCGGTGCTGCCGGTGTCCAGCGCACCCTGCGCGATCGACTGGTCCAGCGCCACGACGAACCCGGCGGTGGCCTCGGGCACGCCGGCCTCGACCAGGGTGCGCTGGTGCTCCTCGGGGGAGAGGTCCCGGTAGACGACGTCGCGGCCGGTCTGCGCCGCGACGACCGCGGCGAGGTCGGCGAGGCTGAACGCCTCGTCGCCGCCGAGCTCCAGGACGCCGGTCTCCGGCTGGTCGGCGGTGAGGACGGCGACCGCCCCGGCCGCGTAGTCCGCCCGGGTCGCCGCGGCGATGCGGCCGCTGCCGGAGCTGCCGGTCAGCTCACCGGTGCTCGCCGCCTGCTGGAGCTGGGTGTCGTAGTTCTCCAGGTACCAGTTGTTCCGCAGGACCACGGCGGGGATGCCCGCCTCCGCGATGAGCCGCTCGGTCGCGATGTGCTCGGGTGCCAGCGGGAGCGAGGTGTCGTCGGCCCGTGGCGCGCTGGTGTAGACGACCAGCTGGGCGCCGGCCGCCTCGGCCGCCTGCAGCACGTTGCCGTGCTGCTCGACGCGCTGGCCGACCTCGCTGCCGGAGACCAGCAGCAGCCGGTCGGTGCCCTGCAGGGCCGACGCCAGGGCGGCGGGGTCGGCGTAGTCGGCCTGGCGCACCTGCACCCCCCGGTCGGCGAGGTCGGCGGCCTTGGCGGGGGTGCGCACGACGGCGACGACCTCGGCGGCGGGCACGCCGGCGTCGAGGAGGCCGAGGACGACGAGCCGGCCGAGGTGGCCACTGGCTCCGGTGACGGTGATCAAGGGACCCTCCGAGAGCTTGCGGGAGCAGGGGCACTAACTATTCGTTAGTGCAGGAGGTTCGCACCGTACACTGGGTCGCCGCATCGAACAGGAGGGGTTCCGTGGAGCAGACGGTGGAGCAACTGGTCGCCGACGTGTTCCGGCGCGCCTGTACCTCCCGCGAGGCCCTCGAGCACGTCACCGGGAAGTGGTCGCTGCTCGCCCTGTCGGCGCTGGCCGAGTGCCCGCACCGGTTCGGTGAGCTGCGCCGCCGGATCGAGGGCGTCAGCGAGAAGATGCTGGCGCAGAGCCTGCAGACCCTGGAGCGCGACGGCTGGGTGCACCGCGAGGTGCGGTCGTCGATCCCGCCGCACGTGGAGTACCGGCTCACCGAGGCCGGGGCGCAGCTGGTGCCGCACCTGCTGGCGCTCATCGACTTCGTCGAGGGGCGGATGCCGGCGGTGCACGCCGCCCGGGCCGCGGCGGACGAAGCGCGCGCGGCTCACTGAGGCCGGCCGCGCCCGCGGTGGGACGGGAGTGGCGCGCGGACGGCGTGTCGCTGGCTTCGAACACGTGTTCGGCCTACGGTGTCCACAGGTCCGGTGCTCGTCCACAGATGACGTCGGCCCGGCGAAACTGTCAGACCCCCGACCTAGCGTCGGCGACGACCCGCAGACAGCGCACAGCGACACCCGAAGGTGGCCACCATGGCAGCAACCCTGGACCGCGACAAGGCCCTCGACATGGCCCTCGCCCAGATCGACAAGCAGTTCGGCAAGGGCTCGGTCATGCGGCTGGGCGACTCGCCCGAGATCGCCATGAAGGTCATCCCGACCGGCTCGGTGGCCCTCGACATCGCCCTCGGTGTCGGTGGCCTGCCCCGCGGCCGCGTCGTCGAGGTGTACGGCCCCGAGGCCTCCGGCAAGACGACGATCGCCCTGCACGCGGTGGCCAACGCCCAGGCCGCCGGCGGCATCGTGGCCTTCGTCGACGCCGAGCACGCCCTCGACCCCGAGTACGCCCGGGCCATCGGCGTCGACACCGACGCCCTCCTGGTCAGCCAGCCCGACACCGGTGAGCAGGCGCTCGAGATCGCCGACATGCTGATCCGCTCCGGCGCGCTCGACCTCATCGTCATCGACTCCGTGGCGGCTCTGGTGCCCCGCGCCGAGATCGAGGGCGAGATGGGTGACAGCCACGTCGGTCTGCAGGCCCGGCTGATGAGCCAGGCGCTGCGCAAGATCACCGGCGCGCTCAGCAACTCCGGCACCACCTGCATCTTCATCAACCAGCTGCGCGAGAAGGTCGGCGTGGTCTACGGCTCGCCGGAGGTCACCACCGGTGGCCGGGCGCTGAAGTTCTACGCCTCGGTCCGCCTCGACATCCGCCGCATCGAGACCCTCAAGCAGGGCACCGAGGCGGTCGGCAGCCGGGTGCGGGTGAAGGTCGTGAAGAACAAGGTCGCCGCGCCGTTCAAGCAGGCCGAGCTCGACCTGCTCTGGGGCCACGGCTTCAGCCGCGAGGGCGGTCTCATCGACATGGGTGTCGAGCAGGGCTTCGTCCGCAAGTCCGGCGCTTGGTACACCTACGAGGGCGACCAGCTCGGCCAGGGCAAGGAGAACGCCCGGTCCTTCCTGCGCGACAACCCGGACCTGGCCGACGAGATCGAGAAGAAGATCAAGGAGAAGCTGGGCATCGGTGTCGTGGCCGAGACCCCGGCCGCCGAGCCGGCCGACTTCTGAGCCCGGCCGTGTCCGACTCGCTGTCCACCAGCGACGGGCCGGCCGAGGACCACGCACGGCCGGCCGGTGGGGAGACCCACCGCGCCGGCCGTCGTCGTTCCGGGTGGTCCAGCGCCGGTCGATCGGGAGGTGGCGACCGGGGGGCCCGGTCCTCCCGCGCTGAGCGCCGCCCGGGCCGGGACCAGGCCTCCGACCGTCCCGAGGACGAGCCCCGTGACCCGGCGCAGGAGGCGCGGGCGATCTGCCTGCGCGCGCTGACGGGCGCATCCAAGACGCGCAAGCAGCTGGCCGACCTGCTCGCCACGCGGGAGATCCCCGACGAGGTGGCGGCGACGGTGCTCGACCGGTTCACCGAGGTCGGGCTGATCGACGACGCCGCCTTCGCGGCCGCCTGGGTGAGCTCGCGGCAGTCGAGCCGGGGGCTGGCCCGCCGGGCGCTCGCCTCGGAGCTGCGGGCCAAGGGCGTGGACGGCGAGGTGGCTGCCGCGGCGGTCGCCGAGGTCGACCCCCAGGACGAGTGGGACACCGCCCGCCGGCTGGTCGAACGCAAGCTGCCCGGGATGCGCAGGCTGGACCGGGTGACCGCGGAACGCCGGCTGGTCGGCATGCTCGCCCGCAAGGGCTACGGCGGTGGGCTGGCCGGCTACGTGGTCCGCGAGGCGCTGGACGCGCTCACCGCCGAGCTGCTGGCCGAGGACGAACGGAGTGACGAGGAGGCAGGTTCTCTCGACGGCGGCTCCGCTGACGACGGCCCCCGCGACGATGGCCCCCGCGACGATGGTCCCCGCGACGATGGTCCCGGGTCCGGTGCCGCCGAGGTGGGGGAGGGGCAGGCACGCCGGCTCGGTCGCCGTGCCGCACAGTCGGGCGACGTCTGGGAGGACTACCTTCCCTGAGCGCGGGGCGGCTCACGGCGGCGCGCCGGAGTGCGCCCAGCAGGCGCTGCCGCCCTGCCCGGGCAGACGAGGGGAGGGTTGCTGGTGGAGTGGCTGCTCGTGCTCGTCCCGGTCCTGGTGGTGGTCGGCGCCGTCGGCTACCTGGGCAGCCGCCGTCGCCGCTGGGAACAGGCGATGACTCCGCAGTTCCCCAGCAACGACCCACCCGGCCGCGGTACTCGCTCCGAGAACCAGTCGCCCGACGCCCGCGGCGCCGTGAACAAGAACAGCTGGATGCTCGGCGGGAGCGGCTTCTGAGGCACGCACGCCCGCAACGCCGACGAGGCCGGTGCGACGCTCGGTGCGTCGTGCCGGCCTCCGTCGTCCCCGCACGTCCGGAGCGCGTGCTGGGGGAGTCGTGGTCCCGGGCCCGCCGCCTCGCGGACCCGGGACCGATGGGCTCAGCGCGGGTGGTTCAGCGCGGGCGTGGGACGAACGCGCCGGGGGCGCGGTCCAGCCAGGCGCTGACGTCGATCGCGACGCCGTCGGCGGCCTCGTCGTCCGGCACCAGCCAGCGGCGGCTGCGCTGCTGACCGGCGACCAGCCACTGCTCGATCGAGGAGTCGAACTCCGACATCGACAGGTACTTGCCCAGGTCGGGGGAGACGACAGGACCCAGGAACGTCACGTCGCTCTCCTGCCCACCGGGGTAGCGCAGCACCACCCGGCAGCGCGAGCGGCGGTGGCGGGCCGGGGGTACCGCTTCGCGGACGATCGCCTCCTCGGCGCCGGCTGCGGCGGCGAAACCCGCGGCGGACGACCGCAGCCGGTTCACGAAGAGCTGCGAGGTGTGGTCCAGGTCGTAGTCCATGTCGAACCTCGCGGCGAGGGGAGAGGCGGTCACACCCCCGTTCTCGGCAGTCGGTGCCCGCCGCTGACCGGCTGAAAGTGACAAGCTCGCCGGCGAACTCGGGCAGACGTGCAGCCACCCCGGCGGCGGGGCAGGGCCGTCGGGGCAGCGCGGCCGGGCAGTCGACCGCCGGAGCGGTCGGGGCTGCCCGGCGGACCGGGCTGGGGGAGTGGAGCGTCAGCCGGACCAGGCGCGCCGGCCGGCGTCGGCCACCTGGTGGTCCTGGTCGACGGTTCCGGCGCTGACCCCCACCCCGCCGACGACGGCGCCGTCGGCACCGGTCAGCAGCACCCCGCCGCCGAAGACGACCAGCCGGCCGCCGGAGGTCGACTCGATGCCGTAGAGGGGCTGACCCGGCTGCACGAGCGCGGCGAGCTCGCGGGTGTCGGTCTGGAACCAGACCGCCGTGAGCGCCTTCTTCTGCGAGATGTCGACGCCGATGAGCCTGGTGCCGTCCATCGCCACGAAGGTCACCAGGTTGCCTCCGTCGTCCACCACGGCGATGTTCATCGGCTACCCGACGGACACCGCCTCCGCCGTGCACGCGTCGATGATCGACTCGGCCTGCTCGAGGGTGATCTGCCTGCCCATGGCGCCTCCGTCGGGAGATGTGGGTCGGGGGCCCCGGACCGGTAGGGGACCCCTCAGAACACCCGGACCGGGACCTCCGCCGGTGCGCCGAGCAGGGCGTCGATCTCGTCGTCGAGCCGGACCAGGGTCAGCGAGGCCCCTGCCATGTCCAGCGAGGTGCAGTACTCGTTGACGTAGCTGCGGGTCACCGTGATCCCGCGCTCGGCCAGCTGCTGGTGGGCGCGGCGGTAGAGGATGTACAGCTCGCTGATCGGGGTGCCGCCCAGCCCGTTGATCATGAGCGCCACGTTGTCGCCGGACTGGTAGGGCAGGTCACCGACCACCGAGTCGAGCAGCTCGTCGACGATGGCGTCGGCGTTGGTCAGCTTCTTCCGCTCCCGGCCCGGCTCGCCGTGGATGCCCACGCCCATCTCGATCTCGTCCGCGCCGAGCTCGAACAGCGGGGAGCCCTTGGCCGGCGGGGTGCAGGCGGTGAGGGCCACGCCCATGGTGCGGGTGACGTCGTTGACCTTCTTCCCGACTCGCACCACCTCGTCGAGGTCGGCGCCCTGCTCGGCGGCCGCGCCCACGGCCTTGATGACGAAGAAGTTGCCGGCCACCCCGCGGCGGCCGACGGTGTACGTGGAGTCCTTGACGGCGACGTCGTCGTTGATGGTCAGGATCTCGACCTTGATGCCCTCGGCCTCGGCCATCTCCCGGCCCATGTCGAAGGCCATCCGGTCGCCGGTGTAGTTGTTCACCAGCAGCAGCACGCCCTTGGGGGTGGCCAGCAGCTTGGCCGTCTCGTAGACGTAGTTCATCGGCGGTGCGGCGAAGACGTCGCCGGGGCAGGCGGCGTCCAGCATCCCCGTGCCGACGACCATGACGTGGGCGGGCTCGTGACCGGAGCCCGACCCCTGCACGACGGACACCTTGTCGTCGCGGGGCGAGTCCGCCCGCATGATCAGGTTGTGCTCGGGGACGTACCGGAGGGTGTCCGGGTTGGCCAGCGCGAGGCCCTCGAGCATCTCGGGGACGAACTGCTTCGGGTCGTTGACGAACTTCTTCATGACGCTCCCTCTGTCTGCCAGCCCTCTGTCTGCCAGGCCTCGTTGATCCGGCCGATGATCACGGCCACGCCCATGGCGCCGGCGTCGACCGAGCCCTTGCTGCGCTCCCCGGTGTAGGAGGCGCGTCCCCGCCTCGCGACCATGTCGGCGGTCGCCTCGGCCGCCTCGCGGGCGGTGTCGGCCATCGCGGACAGCGCCTGCCCGGCGTCGGCGCCGGCCGCCACCTCGGCCTCGAGCCGGTCGGTGACCGGCACCAGGACGTCGAGCAGCGTCTTGTCGCCGACGTCGGACTGGCCGCGGGCCTTGATGCCCTCGATGGCCGCCCGGAGCATCGCCACGACCTGGTTCCCGGTCAGGGTGTCCGTCGCGCCGGCGGTCATCCCCGCGCGCATGAACGCCGTGCCCCAGATCGGCCCGGACGTCCCGCCGATCCTGGCGGTGATCATCATCCCGGTCTTCTTCAGGAACGTGCCGATGTCGCTGCGGTCGACGTCGTCCCAGCCGGCGAGCACCGTCTCGAACCCGCGGGCCAGCGAGTAGCCGAAGTCGCCGTCGCCGACGACGGCGTCCAGGTCCCCGAAGTACTTCTCGTTGTCCACCGCCGCCTGGGCGATCGTGCGGACGACGAGGTCGACCTGCTGCTGCGACCCGCTCACGGCGTGGCTCCCTCGGGACGGTCGGTGGACGGGACGGCCCCCAGGCAGGCGCGGGCGTCGGCCAGGGTGACGTGGTGCCCGGGCCGGGCCGGGCCGCGGTTGGCGAGGACCTCGACCGGTGGGCGGTCGGGGTCACCGAGCTCGGACACCACCAGGACCGCCTCGTCGAACGGCTCGGCCCGGGTGTAGCCGTTGACCGTCACCAGGCAGGGCAGCCCGGCGCCGGTGGCGGCGAGCAGCCCGTTGCGCGAGTCCTCGACGACGAGGGTGTCGCCGCGGTCCAGGCCCAGGTCCGCCACCACGAGGTCGTAGATGGCCGGGTCGGGCTTCTTGGCCGGGACGACGTCACCGGCGAACACCGGGATGCCGGCTGCGGTGTCCGCGCCGACGGCGTGCTCGAGGACGGCGCGGACGGACTCCTCGGCCGAGGTGGAGGCCACCGCGACCGTCCACCCGGCGTCCAGCGCCTCGCCGATCAGCCGGGCGACCCCGGGGCGGGCGGGGATCTCCCCGGCGGCCACCAGGGCCCGGAACCGCGTCGTCTTGGTGCGGTGCCACTGGGCGAGCAGCTCCGCGCGCGCGGCGTCGTCGTCCGGGACGCCGGCCTCCCGGACGAACGCCGGGTCGGCGAACAGGCTGGCCATCCGCTCCTTGCCGCCGCCGATGGCCAGCTTCTCGCCGTACTCCTCCTCGCTCCACCGCACCGGGAGACCGTGCTCGGCGAACGTCGCGTTGAACGCCGGCAGGTGCCCGTACCGCTCGGTGTCGGCCAGCACGCCGTCGCAGTCGAAGACCAGCGCGCTCACCAGGCACGCCCCGAGCTGCCGAAGACCCGCATGTGCTCCTGCGCCATGGCCATGACCGCGGCGCGCTGGTGGGTGAACAGCGACGGCGGGTCCCACTTCCCCTTCTCCTCCGCGCCGCGGAGGAACTCCAGACTGGACTGCATGTAGACCTGCTTGAGCGCCGTGGAGATGTTGACCTTGGCGCAGCCGCGGCTGATGAGGTCCTGGAACTGCTCGGCGGACAACCCGGTGCCGCCGTGCAGGGCCATCGGCACGCCGGTCGCCGCGACCAGGTCGCTGACCCGCTGGGCGTCGAGCACCGGCGCGCTCGCGTACTGACCGTGCGCGTTGCCGATGGCCGGCGCGAAGCAGTCGACGCCGGTGCGCTGGATGAAGTCCACCGCCACCTCGAGGGTCTGCAGGACGGCGGCCTCGTCGGAGCCCAGGTCGTCCTCGACGCCCTGGATGCCCTCGATCTCACCCTCGACGTGCGCGCCACGGGCCCGGGCCTCGGCCACCACCTCGGTGGTCTGGCGCAGGTTCTCCGCGACGTCCAGCTCGTGGGCGTCGAACAGCACCGAGTTCCAGCCGCCGGCCAGGCAGTCGCTGATCACCGCGCGGTCGGGGCAGTGGTCCAGGTGCAGCGTCACCGGCACCGTCGAGTCGCGGATCAGGGTGTGCACGATGTCGAACAGCTGCGCTCGGCCGTACATCCGCACCGTCTTGACCGAGGTCTGCAGGATCACCGGCGAGTTCTCCGCGACGGCGGCCGCCACCACCGCCTCGATGCTCAGGTCGTTGACGATGTTGAACGCCGGCACGCCGTACCGGTCGGCCAGGGCTCGGTCGAGCAGTTCCTTCAGGGGGACGACGGGCACGGACGCTCCTGCGCTGTCGGTCGGGCCGGGCTGCCAGCTGTGTCCCCGGAGTAGACCGTGACGTGCGCAACAGTTCTATGGGGTGTTTCCCCCAGTTGTGCGTCCCGGCCCTGGTCGGCGGGCCGGCGCGGGCAGCACCCAGCCCTGGGCCAGCGCAGCCATCACCGCCGCGGTGCGGCTGCCGGTCCCGGTCTTGCGCAGCACCGCGGCCACGTGCTTCTCGACCGTCTTGGGGGAGAGCACCAGGGCAGTGGCCACCTGCCGGTTGCTGAAGCCGCGGGCGAGCAGGGCGACGGTCTCCCGCTCCCGCCGGGTCAGCGGTGATGCGGCGGCCTCGTCGCACTCCGGACGGTCGCCCGCGTCCTGCCGGCGGATCAGGTGGCAGAGGGAGGCGTCATCGACCCCGGCGCGGACCAGGCGGGGCACCGCGGCCTGGGTGAGCAGCTCGAGCTCGTCGACCTCGGCCGTGGTGAAGCGGCGGGGCCGGCAGGCGAAGACGACGTTCGCGCCCACCACCTCACCGCGCCACCAGAGCGGCACGGCGACGACGGAACCGGCGCGGGCCGCCCCGTCGGCGGCCAGGTGCCCGGCGCCGATCTCGCCGTAGGCCGCGAGCACGACGGGGCGTCGCCGGGCCACCACCCGGCCGGTGACCCCCTCGTCGAGCGGGAAGCTGCCGCCCAGCTGGCAGGACGTGCCGCGCTCGGCGAGCTTGGCGTAACGGTCCCGGGAGCCGTCGACGAGCGAGATGCTGCCTGCTCCCGCCCCCAGCGCCCGGCCGCTGACCGTGATCAGGTGGTCGAGCAGGCCCGAGACCGGACCGTCGACCGGGAACTCAGGCCGTGATGGCGCCATTGCCATGCGACTCCTCGTCGAGTCCGCGGGGAGCGCGGCGTTGCACCGGCCCACCCGTCCGCTGCGACGGCCAGAGCCGGTCCGGCCCGGGACGACGCTGGTCGACAGTACGGGCGGCACGCGGGTCCTGCACCCCTGCACCGCCTCCCCGGAAGGTGGTGCAGGGGCTGGGGTCAGGGGGCCCCGGCGCCGGCCCCCATCTGGTCGGCCGGCTCCGCCTTCACGGCAGCGCCGCCGGCCTGGTTGCTGCGGTTCGTCCGTCCCTCCAGGTACTTGGCCAGCTGGGAGAGCAGCACGTTCACCAGGATGTAGATCAGCCCGGCGGCCACGTAGAGCTGGAAGGTGTACTGGTTGCCGAACTGCGGGGTGAAGAACTCGACCAGGCTGCGCGCCTGCCGGAGGAGTTCGAAGTAGCCGATGATGAAGCCCAGCGAGCTGTCCTTGAGCAGCACGACCAGCTGGGCGACGAGCACCGGCAGCATCCGGCGGATCGCCTGGGGCAGCAGCACGAGGGTCATCACCTGCGACTTCCGCAGGCCGAGACCGAAGGCGGCCTCCCGTTGCCCCTTGTCGATCGAGAGGATGCCGGCCCGGAAGATCTCCGCCAGCACCGCCATGTTGTAGAGCACCAGGCCGCCGGTCAGCGCGGCGTAGGCGCTGAGCCGGATCCCGAACCCGGGCAGCACGAGGTACAGCGCGAAGATGACCACCAGCAGCGGCACAGCGCGGAAGAACTCGATCAGCAGGGTGATCGGCAGTCGCACCCAGCGGTGGTCGGAGAGCCGGCCGACGGCGAGCAGCAGGCCGAGCAGGGTGGCGAACACCATGCCGACGGCGGCGACCTGCAGCGTGCTGACCAGGGCCTCACCCAGCGCCTGCGGCACGCCGCTCGCGGGGTCGAAGAGCACCGACCAGCGCTGCGGGTCGAGCTGCTGGTTGCCGGCCAGCCGGACCAGCACGAATGCGATGACGGCGAGCACGAGCAGCGCGCCGACGACGGTGCCGATCCGGATCCGCGCCTTGGCCTTCGGGCCGGGGACGTCGAAGAGAACGGGAGTGCTCATCGCAGGATCGCCACCCGTCGCTCGACGTGGTTGATCGCGATCGCGGACGGCACCGTGATGAGCATGTACCCGGCGACCACGGCGACCAGCACCAGCAGCAGCTCACCGGCGTTGGCGTTGGCGAGGCGCTGCAGCGAGGCGGTGAGCTCGGTGACGGCGAACCCGGCGGCGATCGAGGTGTTCTTCACCATCGCGATCCA